>JANOFR010000118.1:0-34662 GCA_031413755.1 Chitinophagaceae bacterium | reverse complement strand
GACATATAAAGCCCAATAGCCGACCCTATTGCTCCTCACAAAAAAGGTGAAAATAAAAAAGCGATTAAGCTAAAAATTGATTTTAACTTAATCGCTTTACAAGTTCTATTCTAAAAAGAGAGCTTTTTCAGTGCCCTCGATTCTTCATGGGCATTTTGTTTATTGACGTAACATTTATTTACATTTATAAGAAAAACTCAATTTACCTGCAGCAGCCGGAATGCTGATCTGATCATCTCCATCCATGATCACACTCAATACATAATTATCACGGCTCATTATATAATTGCTGAAAGAAGATACTGTAGAATCACGTACAACATTTCCCGGGTCAAAATACCTCACCTTGATATCTTTTACAGCATTGGAAGGTTTTTGTCCGAAATTATAAAATTGGTTAAAATAAGGATAGCTTTCTTCATCAGGAAAAATGTATAAAAAATTTTTTGGTATTATATTGCTGAAATAACTGACATCTGCGTTGGTTATCAGATCCCCATCTACGCCTGCAATTTGTTCATTACCCCTCATATTGGTAAGCTTTCCCCCCAAATAGGTATACCTGACAATATAAAACGGAATGCCCGGGTTACTGGTGAATGTATAAAATTTATTTATAAGATACCCTGCTCCGTCATAAAAATAATTCACTTCATATTGAATGGAAAAAGGGTCGGTTGGATCAACCAGTGCATGTAATTGATTAATACGTTTGGTTGCAGCATTAACAAGAAAATATTCATCTGCATTAATATGAACAGTATCATTTGAATAAACGGGGGTTGCAATAAAATCAATAGTTAAAGAAAGGCTGTCAAATTTTGTAATATTGGTTACCTGATCAGTACTATTGATCAAAGCCGTAATTGCACCAATACCGGCTCCGGCCGCTGAAGTATCATTATAAGCGATCTTAGTGATGCGACAGTCCACACCTATGATTTGTCCACTACCCGTTACATCACCGCTGTTCTCCAGGCTATATTCTTTCTCACAGGAAATAACTGTTAACACAATTGCTGTAATAAAAACAGGAAATAATTTTTTCATTTGATGTTGTTTGTAGTTATTTCCGTAGATAACGGTTTATAATTTTTCAGTTATACTCAAAAATAACAGGATTTTCCCAACCTTTAAGGTGTTCAATAATAAAAGATTTTTAAACCCAATGATCTGTTTACCTCAAATTTCTGCTATAACTGCAAAAAATTTGCCAATCCTAAAAAGTATTAACAATTAAATGGTATTTCAGGAAACCTGGGATTCATCATTAACCAATGCACTCGTTTCAACTGTAGGATGCGTTTCATTTGTATTGCGCTGCTTAAAAAAGCGTTTTTGAAAAACCAATATACTGATAACACCGGTTGTAATTGATGCATCGGCAATATTGAATATCGGGCGGAAAAATTCAAAATCATCTCCTCCCCAAAAAGGAACCCATGATGGAAAATGCCCTTTTAAAACAGGGAAGTATAACATATCGACCACATTACCATGTAAAAAAGAAGCATACCCTTTTGAGGAGAATGTGGCAAGCCCGTTATACCCCATATATTCGTTTACGGATGGATCAACGGTCATCCCTTTATCGAATATCATTCCGTAAAAAGAAGAATCAACCAAATTACCCAGGGCTCCGGCATAAACCAATGCTGCACAAAAAATAAATCCCCGGTGATATTTTTCTTTAATGATCTTGCCCAGGTACCAGGTACCAAAAACCACGGCACCCATCCTGAAAATGGTAAGGGCCATTTTACCCCAATCGCCGCCAAATTTCCAGCCATAGGCCATGCCCGGGTTCTCCACAAAATAAAGCTGAAACCCACTTCCCAAAACATGGTGAGATTCGTTAAGAAAGTAATGGGTTTTAATCCAGAGCTTAAGTGCCTGATCTGCAATTACAATCAATAAAATTATCAGAGTTACATGTCTTGCTTTCATAATGTGCCGCAAAGATAAGAGTTTAGGGTTTTGTGTCTGGGGTTTTAGGTTTTGACTACATACTTTTGACTTAATAATAACTATTCTTCAAAATAAACCCGTTTTACCCGTTGAGAAATACCGGTTAAAATTTCATAGGGAATGCTTTGGGCTAGGATTGCCAATTCACTAACCGGCAATGCTGCTCCAAAAACAATTACATCATCACCTTCCTGTACCTCAACACCGGTTATATCGAGCATGGTCATATCCATACAAATATTGCCTATTACCGGTAATGATTTTCCGTTTGCCATCATTTTGCCGATGCCATTGCTTAATAAACGAGGATAGCCATCTGCATAACCAATCCTAACAGTTGCAATCACAGAATCTTTAGTTGCCACTCCTTTGCGGCTGTACCCTATACTCTCCCCTTCTTTTATTTTTTTTATTTGAGAGATGGTGGTTTTTAAGGTAGTAACATTTTTTAATTGTTGCTGAATAGCAGGATCCGCATCAACTCCGTATAAACCAATACCCAGCCTGATCATATCCAATTGCAGGTTTTTATGCCGGTGTATGGCTGATGTGTTGGCAATATGACGGATAAAATTATAGTTGGTTATTTTTTTAATTTGCTCACATCCCTGTAAAAAAGCATTGGACTGTGCATTTGTAAATTCATCATGCAAAACTGAATCGCTGGCCGCCAGGTGAGAAAAGACTGACTGTATCTTAAATACGGATGTAGCTTTTAACAGGTCGCATAGTGCCGGAATATCCTTCAGTTCAAAACCTAAACGCCGCATACCGGTATCCAGTTTAATATGCACGGGGTAATTATTAATACCTCCCTGTTTTAAATAGCTTTCAAAGGAAGTGAGGATAGCGAATGAAAACAATTCAGGTTCCAGGTTGTACTGTACCAGTACATCAAAAGTTACTTCTTCTGCATTCATTACCATGATGGGCAAGGTGATACCGGCCTTACGTAACTCAACCCCCTCATCGGCATAAGCAACAGCCAGGTAATCTATATGATGAAACTGCAGCAGGTTGGCTATTTCAAAACTGCCACTGCCATAGCTGAAAGCCTTTACCATTGCCATTAATTTAACCCCCGGATTCAATAACTGCTGGTAAGTATTTAAATTATGGGTAATGGCATTCAGGTTAATTTCCAAAACTGTCTGATGAATTTTTTCTTCCAGCAAATGGCTGATCTGCTCAAACTCAAAAACCCTGGCTCCTTTTAATAAGATGGTTTCATTGTAAAAATGCTGGCTGTGAAATTGCTGTCTGAATTCGGCAGAAGAAGAAAAGAAAACAGTTTCTTCAATATTTTTAAATGCATTTTTCTGTTTACTTAATTCCGGCCCGATACCAATAAAACGGTTTATTTTTTTTTGTTCTAAAATAGCGGCAACACCGGCATATAATTCGCCGCTGCTTTTACCGGATTGCAAAATATCACTCAGTATCAATGTACGCCTGGCATGTTGCTGCTGTTGTTGCAAAAAATCAAGGGCAATTGTTAAGGAATTGATATCGGCACTGTAGCTGTCGTTTATTAACGAGCAATTGTTTATTCCCTTTTTTAATTCAAGCCGCATCTCTACTGGCCTTAACTGCAACATCCGCTGTGCAATAATCTTTACATCAATACCCAGGTACAATAAAACACAACAGCAGGTTATTGCATTCTCAACAGCTGCAACATCAATAAAAGGAATACTAAAATTTACAGCAATATTTTTCCATTGGGCCGAAATGGAAGTTTGCAAACCTGTTGTTTCAACGGCAAGTATCTGCAGGGTTGCCGTTTCTTTTTTACTCCAGCTGAATAGTTCAAAGTCATCTCCTGCCCGTACATTATTTTTGAAAGTGCTTACCGCTTCATTCAAATCCGGATCATCGGCACCATAAACCAACAAACCGCTCTTTATAAAAAGCTTAAGCTTTTCATTTATTTTTTGGCGGATATTTAAAAACCCTTCGCCGTGTGCTTCACCAATGGATGTAATAACACCAATGGTTGGTGTAATTATTTTAGCCAGTTTGTGCATTTCATCCGGCTGTGATATACCGGCTTCAAAAATACCCAGCGTATGATCGGGTTTCATTTGCCATAAACTTAAAGGCACGCCAATTTGCGAATTGTAACTTTTAGGACTGCGAACAATATTATAATCATGCTGGAGTAACTGGTACAGCCATTCTTTAACAATGGTTTTTCCATTACTGCCGGTTATACCAATTACAGGAATGGCAAACTGCTGGCGATGAAAGGCTGTAAGCAAATGTAACGCCTGCAATACATCAGTAACCTGCAAAAATGCTGCTTTCGGAAATTTCAGTAATTCCTCCTCCCCGAAAAATTCATCCACTACAAAACAGCGGACCCCTTTATTATAGAGTTCTTCTACATACAAATTACCTTTTCGCCTGGGGCCGCTCAATGCAAAAAATACAGAAGTGGATGGGAATAATAATTTCCGGCTATCAAGCAGGATGTGCTCCATATTATCCTCAACATTTTTTGCAAATATCTGGGCTTTAATGGTTGTTGCTATCTGCGAAATTGTATACAAATCAAAAAATATTAGTCGTTAATTACTATCAATATCTTCCGGAACACCTTTACGTTTATGGTAAATAGAATAAAAAATTGAACCGGAGATACAAACTATGATCACCAGTAAGGAAACCCAAACCGGAATATGAATCCATTCTGTTATCAGCATTTTTATACCTATAAATAACAATACAATGGCAATACCCTGTTGCAGAAAATCAAATTTACTGGCTGCGCCCCTTAATAAAAAGAAAAGGCTCCGCAAGCCAAGGACAGCAAAAATGTTGGATGAGTAAATGAGTAATTTTTTATTGGGATCGGGAATAATTGAAAAAACAGCCGGAATAGAATCTACTGCAAAAACAATATCAATTAATCCGAGCATAATAACCACTACCGACAAAGTTGTAAAATATGCTTTTTTATTATGCGTGATAATAAACCGGCCATCGGGTTCAACATTGGTAATTCGCATATACTTTTTCATGAAACGGTATGACCAGTTATTTTCGGGGTTAAATTCTGCTTCCTGTTTACTGCTGTACATTTTAATACCGGTGTATAATAGGAAAACACCGAAAATATACATTATCCATTCGAACCTGGCTACTAATTCACTACCCAATGCAATAAAAATGATCCTGAAAATAATGGCCATTAAAATACCCAGCAACAATACCCTGGAATAATTTTTAGGTTCAACTTTAAAAAATGAAAAGATGATGATGAACACAAAAATATTATCAATGGAAAGTGACCATTCCAATAAATAAGCTGAGAAATAAGCAATAGCATCTTCTTTGCCATTACCCCCATCGTTTTCGTACCAGATAAATGCACAAAATGCAACGGAGAGAGCAACCCAGAAAATAGTTTGTACCAGGGCAGCTTTTAAACTTACCACCTGGTTTTTTTTACTGAGCAGGCCAAGGTCAAAAATTAAAGCAACGATTATCACTGCACTGAAAACGATATATATCAATTGTGTTTTATCCATTTTAATTTAATTGACCGTGTATTTTCGCTTTCTTATAAATTGATAAACCAGGGCAAACAGGAAAACCAGCAAAACAGGTACAACAATATTTATGACCTGCCAGGTGGTTTTTTCTGAATCTACTTTTTTCTTGTCCAGCAATCGCAACGTATAATCTTTTGCTTTTGCTTCGGAAAGGCCGGAGGAGTTGATGAGGTAATCAATACAGTTTTGTAAAAAATCCTTATTGGAAAATGTAAATTCACGCTGAGATCCAAAAGTAAAGGGATTCATTCCCATCGGTATGGCCTGGTTTCCTTTCACTACAGAATTTAAGAGAATATCTCCATCTGAAACCACGATCATCTTATTGCCGGCAATACATTGCGGTAAAAATACAGTGCCGCTGTTTTGTAAAGAATCATTCATAGCCTTCGATAGCCGGTTGGAGAAAAGTGACTGGAATTTCCCTTCCAGTAAAACAGCAACGGGAATATTTGATTTTCTGAATTTTTCATGGTCGGCGGCATCAATATTTTCTTTTACACTTATCAATGCAGGTGTTGCAATAGTTCTTGCATTTGAAGAAGAGCTTAACAGCACCGTTTTTTTAATACCCGCTGCTTCTACGGTATCAATAGAATTTACAAATCTGCCACTTACAAAACCTAAGTTTTTATTTATTACATGATTTGATTTTGATTGAAAAACAGGGAAATAATTCCAGGGTAACAGATCAAACTGGCCATTACCACTTACATCAAAAGGAAGGAAATCGCATTGCAGGTCCATGATCAGGTCAGGATTTATCCTAACCCCGTATTTGAATAACATATCGTTCAGTTCCAATCCCCTGTCATAGGCTACCACTTCTCCTTTTTTAGTTTGGAGGCTATCCAGTTCTGCATTTAAATTATCAATAAAGAATAAAATTTTTCCGCCATTCATTATATACTGGTCAAGTTTAAGTTTTGCCACATCAGAAAAGGGTAAGGTTGGTTTAACAATAAACAGTACATTAAATTCCTGCGGTATAGCGGGCTGAATATTAGGGTTAATTGTATAAAACTGATACTCCAGCTGAAGGGTATTTCTTACCAGGTCCTCAACATTATAACCGGTTGGTTCACCATTACCTGTTAAGTAACCAACTACAGGTTTGTTCTTTTGTAACAGTTTATCAATAGCACTGATAAAATTAAACTCCATCAATGCCTCTGCACTGTTTATTTCAGGATAGGTTATGGCTTTTGTTTTTCCCTGGTACAGTATTACAGGCATTACTTCTTCTTTATAATGTACAAATGCAACAGGATAAATATTTTGTTGCTGTTGTCCTGCCTTTACCTGAGAGGTTAAATTGATTGGAAAAAATCCCAGTGCAGAAAGTGAATCTGCCCATTTTACATTGGTTCCTTCTACATTTTCTTCAGGACTGATAAACCTATAAAGTAATTTAGAGCCTGCCGTTTCTTTAAATTCCTTTAAAAGCTCGCCGGTGCTGTTGGCTAATTTTTTAAACCCGCTGGGGAAATCACCTTTTAAAAAAACATCTACCCGGATAACATCATCCGTTTTTTTTAATATCTTTTTTGTTGGCGATGAAAGTGTAAATCTTTTTTCATTGGTAAAATCTATCCGGGTATGAACCCGGGATGCCAGCCAGTTAACCGCAACCAATACCATCATGGTTATTAATAACCAAAATTTACTTTTCCATATTTTACTAAAAATCATTTTCATTTTCGCTTTGTTCTTCGCAACAACCGCTCCCCGGAGAAGAAAAGGATGAGGCTTATTTTTTATGCAGGTTTTTAACGGTGATTAATAAGAATAAGAATATTACACTGATAAAATAAATGAGGTCCCGGCTATCCAATACACCCCGGCTCATGCTGCGGTAATGAAAATCAATACCGTGCATTTCAATATAGTAATCGTAGCCATTGGCAAAAAACGGCAATTTGCTTAATGCATTAAATCCAAAATATAAAATCAGACAGCTAAAAGTACTTATCAGAAAAGCAACTACAGCATTACCGGTAAACCCGCTGCAACACAATCCAATGGCGGCAAATACGGCGGCCAAAAAAAACAAACCGATATAACTTCCTAAAATACCGCCCCCGTCAATACCACCTGCTGCACTTAACGATTTAATGGTAATGATATAAAGAATAGTAGGAACTATTACAAAAAGCAAAACGATGAGTATAGAAATATATTTACCCAGAACAATTTTCCATTTGGTTAATGGTATGGTTTGCAGAATTTCAAATGTGCCTGCCTTAAATTCATCCGCCAGGGTTCGCATGGTAATGGCTGGCACCAGGAAAAGAAGTATCCAGGGGGCCAGTTCAAAAAATTTATCCAGGGAAGCATACCCATAATCAAAAATATTGCTGTCATTCAGTATAAACAGAAAGATACCATTTACCAATAAAAACAAGATAATAGTGATATAACCTGTCAGGTTACTGAAAAACTGTTGAAGTTCTTTTTTACAAATGCTCCACATATACTTTTAAAATTGATGCAATTTAATACTTAACAGCTTCTTATAGCACTGGTATGTCTATTTTCCCGGGCATGATTTAATTTTTTTAAGCGATCCAAACCTGCATATATTAACTTATCCCCTTTATGCAGCAATTTCATTAAGATGATTGTCATGAGCCGGATCAGGTTGTTAAACAACTTACAATCACAGATCAGCAACTTTTGGTATCACAAAGTTGTTTACCCAAAACTAACTGCTTAAGGCCCTGTCATTTTTTTGACAGGGCTTTTTTTATGGAATACTGTGGCCCTTGTATCTCAGTAAAAAACTTAATTATGAAAAAACTGCTGATCATGCTCATTGTGTGTTTCATTTCGGCACATGTAATGGCCCAAAAAACAAAATCGAATAAACCGGTGCCGCCACCACCACCTAAAGAACTAAAAGTAATTGCTCCTTTACCCCCTGATCCTCCGCAACCGGTAGGGGTAATTGAACTACCTGCTCCTCCTCCGGCACCTCCAGTTCCTCCATTACCACCGGAACCTGCAGTATTAGTAATTCCACCAATACCTCCGGTACCACCTGCAGCACCCATTAAAAATGAGCATTAATATTCATAAAAAAGCCTCCGGATCCCGATAGCTATCGTGGACAGGAGGCACTTTTTTTATTTTTAGGTATTTCAGTAATTAAACCGCAAAACTTTCACCACATCCGCAGCTCCGGCTGGCGTTTGGATTATTGAAATAAAATCCTTTCCCATTTAGCCCATCACTGAATTCCAACTCAGTATTTACGAGGTATAAAAAACTCTTCAGGTCACAAACAATTTTTATTCCCTTGTCTTCAAAAACCTGGTCCATTGGTTTCACTTCATTATCAAAATCCATTTTATAGCTCAGGCCGCTGCAACCGCCACCAACAACACCCACTCTTAAAAAATGAGCAGCATCGCCGGCCACACCGGCTTCTTCCATCAGTTTGATGACTTTGGTTTTTGCTTTATCGCTTATAAATATGCTGTTTTCTGTTGCAACCATTTCTAAAAAGTTTTAAGTATTAAGTTATAGGTTTTAAGTCATGTGTTCCACTTATAACTTATCACTCATCACTTATGACTGATTTAGTGTACCACACTCTCCTCAAATTTAATTTCTTCCAACCCGTTTTTAACACGATAGTCATTGATGGCTGATTTTATGGCGTCTTCGGCCAATACACTGCAATGTATTTTTACCGGTGGAAGGTTTAATTCTTCCACGATATCCATGTTATCGATCTTCAATGCATCATCTACACTTTTTCCTTTTAACCACTCGGTAGCTAATGAAGAAGAAGCGATAGCAGATCCGCATCCAAATGTTTTAAATTTGGCATCGGTTATCATACCTGAATCATCTACTTCAATTTGCAGCCGCATAACATCACCACACTCAGGTGCACCTACTAACCCTGTACCAACATTTTTTGCGCTTTTGTCCAACGTACCAACATTTTTAGGATTTTGGTAGTGGTTGATTACTTTTTCTGAATATGACATGATTTTTAGTTTATAAGTTGATAAGTTAAATGGTTGATAAGGTTCTCCTAAATTAATTTATTTATTAACTTTTAAACCTTTTCAACTTGTTACTGTTTTCTAATGTGCTGCCCATTCAATCGTACTCAAATCAATTCCTTCTTTATACATTTCCCAAAGCGGGCTCATTTCCCTTAACTTCAAAACTGTTTCACTGATCGCTTTGATGGTATATTCAATTTGTTCATCTGTTGTATATCTTCCAAGACCAAAACGAAGCGAAGAGTGTGCCAGATCATCTCCCAGTCCCAATGCTTTTAACACATAGCTGGGTTCCAATGAGGCAGAGGTACAGGCCGATCCGCTGCTTAATGCAATATTTTTATTGAAGCCCATCAGCAAACCTTCGCCTTCAACATGTTTAAATGATATATTGGCAACATGCGGTAAACGGTGTTCACGGCTGCCGTTAACATAGGCCTCTTCCAGTTTTAGTAATTCTGTTTCAAGATGATCACGCATTTTACTGATGCGCTTACTGTCTTCTTCCATATCCAGCATACAGATCTCGCAGGCTTTACCAAAACCAACAATTCCCGGTACATTTAAAGTTCCGCTACGCATACCCCGTTCGTGGCCACCACCATCCATTTGGGCCGTAACTTTTACCCTTGGATTTTTACGGCGGACATATAATGCGCCAACACCTTTTGGCCCGTACATTTTATGTGCAGTAAAAGCCATCAGGTCAATGCCGTCCTTATTTACATCAACCGGAATTTTTCCAACAGCCTGTGTGCCATCGGTAAATAATAAAACCCCATGTTTTCGTGCAATGGCACTGATCTCTTTTATCGGCATTACCACACCAATTTCGTTATTGGCATACATGATGGCAATTAATATGGTTGTTGGTCTGATAGCTGCTTCCAGTTCTTTCAGATCAAGTAATCCTTCAGCATTAACCTGCAGGTAAGTTACCTCGCCACCCGATTTTTCAATATGCTTACAGGTATCTAAAACTGCTTTATGCTCGGTTGTTGCGGTGATGATGTGGTTACCTTTGGTTGCATACATTTCATATACCCCTTTTATAGCCAGGTTATCGCCTTCGGTGGCACCCGATGTAAAAATTATTTCTTTAGGCTCGGCGCCTATCAATTTAGCCACCTGCTCCCTTGCATAATCTACCGCCTCTTCAGCTTCCCAGCCAAAAGGATGATTACGGCTGGCAGCATTACCAAAATGCTCTAAAAAATAGGGGGTCATTGCTTCCAGCACCCTGGGATCCATGGCAGTGGTCGCATTGTTATCTAAATAAATAGGCAATTTCAACATAAAATCGATCTGTTTAGTTTCTGTTCTTAATAACACAAATTTACTGTAAAAGGTTCTATTTTAGCTTTTCATAGAAAGGTTTAGCTGTCAATTTTCCGAATTCGTAAACGCTGCAAATATAAATTACAAGAAAATGCAAAAAATAGAACATATTGGTATAGCCGTAAAAGAACTTTCCATATCAGTTCCCTTGTTTGAAAAACTGCTGGACAGCCTGTGCTATAAAACAGAAATGGTTGAAAGTGAAAAGGTAAACACGGCTTTTTTTAAGAAAGGGGAAACCAAGATCGAGTTGTTGGAAAGCACCGACCCCAACGGCGTTATAGCCAGATTTATTGAACGCAAAGGCGAAGGCCTGCACCATATTGCTTTTGAAGTGGAAGATATTGAAGCAGAGATGGAAAGATTGAAAAAAGAAGGATTTACTTTACTAAGTGATAACCCAAAATCCGGTGCCGATAATAAATTAATATGTTTCCTGCATCCAAAAAATACGAACGGTGTTTTAATAGAATTATGCCAGGAAAAAAGATAAGGGGTTTTTGTATGATGATGAAATAATTTACCAGGATATGTCGGTGTTAACAGAAAATATTGTCTTTATTTTTTTTACCGGTTGCCTTTTTATGGCGCTTTTATATCATTTTGTTTTATCGATCATCCAGCGAAACAAGCTACTGCTTTATTACAGTTCGTATTTATTTGCAGCCACTGCATTCCTTGCTGAAAGAACAGCCGTGGATTTTTTTTATGACACAGATGAAGCATTACAGGAGAGTTTATATTTTAACCTTTTAGATGAACCTGTTCAAATGCTCATGTATTTTACATATATGTTATTTGCCGCAAAGGCGATTGATATTTTCAGCATTACAGATAAAAAATACATTACTTTTTACAAGATCGTTTTATTTGTAACCCTGTTTTATTCTCTCATCCATATTTTGGGTATCAGTTTTCATTGGTTTGATAAAAGGACGGTGATCGCATTTATTGGTATACGCATTTTATTGATGACCAGCCTTGTTTATTTGCTTATTGCTGTTTCAAAATATATTCATGGGCTTTTTTTTAAGATCATTATTGTAGGGTCTGTCATTATGTTTTTGGGTAACCTGGTCGCTTTGATCTCTTCAATTACGGAAAAATACATTCTGGGTATGTATGGAGTTATGTGGACCTGTGTTGCACTGGTGCTGGATGTGACCTGCTTTTCGGCTGCACTTGGATATAAAGCCCGCAGGGATCTGCTTGAAAAACAAGCTGCACTTAAAGAAGTGCTGGTAAAAGAAAAACAATTGCAGCAACAGGAACTGGATAAAATGAATGCCATATATGAAGCCCGTGACACAGATCGCAGCCGTATTGCCCGTGACCTGCATGATGAGATCGGCAGTACACTCAGCAGCATTCATATTTACAGTTCGGTTGCAGAAAAAATGATGGAGTCAGATCCGGAAAGAACAAAACAGGTTTTGAGCCAGATAAACATAAATACAAGAACCGTAATGGAAAATATGAATGATATTGTATGGGCGATGAAAACGGGCGATCAGCAGAGCATCCTTTTGAGTAATAAAATAAAGAACCTTGGTTATGAATTATTAGATGCGAAAAATATAAACTGCCGCTATGAAATTGAAGATGCAGCAGACCAGGCACATCTGGATATTGACCTGCGCAGGAATATTTTACTGATCATAAAAGAAAGCCTGAACAACATTGTAAAATACAGCCAGGCTGCCGAAGTGATCTTAAAAATAAATATTTCCGGATATACACTTCATGTTTCCATAACAGATAACGGCAAAGGATTTGATATGGAAACAATCCAAAAAGGAAATGGAATTCAAAATATTCAATTCAGGGTAAAACAATGTGGGGGAATTATAGAAATGTATTCTGCACCTGATGAAGGAACTTCGATCACCTGTAATTTCCCCATCACTGGTATTAGTGATGCGGGTTAATTTTAAGATGCTTAATTTTCGCAAATGATAAGTATAGTAATTTACGATGATAATAAACAACGAAGAGATAGCCTGGAAGCACTTGTTTACTTAACAGAGAATATGCAATGCACCGGTTCATTCCCCGATTGCAGTAATGTGCTGGAAGATATAAGAAATACAAAACCCGATGTGGTATTAATGGATATTGAAATGCCCAATACGGATGGCATCAGCGGGGTAAAGATCATCAAAACCAATTTTCCGCATGTTCGTATCATTATGCAAACCGTATTTGAGGATGAAGAAAAAATATTTGCTTCACTTCAGGCGGGAGCTGAAGGTTATATCTTAAAAAATGCCAGTGCCGGAAAAATTACACAATGTATTGAAGAAGTCTATCTGGGCGGGGCTTATATGACCCCTTCGGTAGCTTTAAGGGTTACAAAGTTTTTTAACCATCACAGTGATAAAACTGCATCCTTACAAAATTATAAACTTACTTTAAAAGAAACGGAAGTATTAAAATTATTATCAGAAGGCAACAGCTATAAAATGGTTGCAGACAATATGGGCATCAGTTATTTCACGGTCAATTCCCACATAAAAAAAGTATACGAAAAACTACACGTACATTCTCTTGGCGAAGCCGTATCGCTTGCCCTCAAAAATAAGATCGTTTAACACGTATATTCTTACAGATATATGCTGATTAACCTGTTTCATTTACAAATTTTTATTTACAAACATTATTTATCAGCTTACCCTTAACCAGGTGTCCCTTCACTACATTTAGTGATTGTTTAAGAATTATTTTTTTACAAATCTTGCGGGATAAAATTTTTAATCATGAAAATATTATCCCTGCTTTCAATTTTATTGATATCGCTGTTTGCTAATGCAACCATCCGTACAGTCAGCAATCTGCCTTCAACACTGGCACAGTTTAATACCATACAGGCAGCCGTTGATGCCAGCATCAGCGGTGACACCGTATATGTGCATGGAAGCCCGGTTGCATATACGGCTTTCACTATTACCAATAAACAATTGGTTATTATCGGGCCGGGATGGAGCCCCAATAAAAACCTGCCTTTTACCGCAGTTGTACCGGGCTTAACGATTACCGGTGCTGCCAGCAGTAATACCGAACTACAGGGCCTTGTAATTAACAGTACTGTCTCCATAAACTCTAATCATCCGGATAACCTTCGTTTTATCCGCAACCAATTTCAAACGCTTACGATATTAATAGGCCAGGGATCTACTACCTACATCGGGTATTTATTTGAAGGCAATTTTTTTGACAATGCACAGGTAGCTGGTACTTCTTCCACTACCTATCAGAATTTCCTTTTTCAAAATAATGATTTTTACGAAAGTGGCATTGCCGTTAATGCAAATATTGCAAGTTTTACAAATTCCTTAAACGTATTGTTCAACCACAATTTGTGGTATGGACCCGCCGCTGCCAGCAGGGATTGCTTTTCCTCCAATTGCCAGTTTTTATTACTCACCAATAATATATTTGTCCGCCGCAATGCTGCCACTTCAAACAGCACCAGCACTTTTAATAATAATATCACATTTAATGCAGTTAATAATACCCCATGGGCCAGCAATGGCAATACTGATGCCGGGGGAAATGTTGCCAACCTTGATCCACAGATGGTTGCACAGGCTTCAGTAAATGCCGGTACCAATAATCCATTACTGGATTTTACTATAGCTGCAGGCCCGGCCAATAATAGCGGTAGCGACGGAAAAGATATGGGCTTATTATATGACGTTATTGGCAGCCTTAACTGGACAACCAGCCGCAGCAGCCGTCTGCCATTTATTTTCAGCATGAATATTACCAATCCCACTATTCCTGTAAATGGTACTTTAAATGTAGTAGTGGAAGCAAGAAAGAATAATTAACCCCTCTTTAAATCCACTAACAAAGTGGCGTTAAAATTTTTTTATCATGAAAAGGTTATTCTTTTTATTCATTGCTTTCTTACTGGTGCAATTTACCATTGGGCAGGGCTTTAATAGAGCGGAATATTTTTTTGATACCGATCCGGGCGTTAATAACGGAACACAGATAACACTTACCGGCACAAGCGATACCATAAATTTTTCAACAGCTATTTCAACAGCTTCGCTGGCTTCCGGCTTTCATTTTTTAGGATTGAGGGTGAGGCACAATACCGGGACCTGGGGCCTGTTTGAAAAAAGAGGGTTTTATATTTCATCCGCCACGGCGGATGCAGCTAATATAACAGCAGCAGAATATTTCTTTGATACCGACCCGGGTACAGGCAATGGTACAGCCACATCGGTGGGTGCCAGTGGAGCAATAGTTAATTTTACAGCAGTTATTCCCACATCTTTACCTGCAGGTTTTCATTTTTTATCTATCCGCGTTAAAGATGCAAGTGGACTTTGGGGCCTGTTTGAGAAAAGAGGATTCTATATCTCATCATCAACTGCTGATGCAGCTAATATAACAGCAGCAGAATATTTCTTTGATGCTGATCCGGGTGTGGGTAATGCTACGGCTACATCCGTTGGCACTTCAGGAGCCGTAGTTAATTTTACAGCAGTAATACCAACATCGTTACCTGCAGGTTTTCATTTTTTATCTATCCGCGTTAAAGATGCAAGTGGACTTTGGGGCCTGTTTGAAAAAAGAGGATTCTATATCTCATCTGCAACAACAGATGCAGCTAATATAACAGCAGCAGAATATTTCTTTGATGCTGACCCGGGTGTGGGTAATGCTACAGCTACATCCGTTGGCACGTCAGGAGCTGTAGTTAATTTTACAGCAGTTATACCTACATCGTTACCTGCAGGTTTTCATTTTTTATCTCTCCGTGTTAAAGATGCAGGTGGACTTTGGGGCCTGTTTGAAAAAAGAGGATTCTATATCTCATCCGCCACTGCGGATGCAGCTAATATAACAGCAGCAGAATATTTCTTTGATGCTGATCCGGGTGTGGGTAATGGAACTGCTACATCCGTTGGCACGTCAGGAGCTGTAGTTAATTTTACAGCAGTTATACCTACATCTTTACCTGCAGGTTTTCATTTTTTAGCCATACGAACTAAAGGTGCAGACGGCATTTGGGGCCTGTTTGAAAAAAGAGGATTCTATATTTCATCTGCAACAACTGATGCATCCAATATAGCAGCTGCAGAATATTTCTTTGATACTGATCCGGGTGTGGGTAATGGAACTGCTACACCCGTTGGCACTTCAGGAGCTGTAGTTAATTTTACAGCAGTTATCCCTACATCGTTACCTGCAGGTTTTCATTTCCTGGCACTACGAACAAAAGGTGCAGATGGGGTTTGGGGTTTATTTGAAAAAAGAGGATTCTATATTTCAACTTCTACTGCCGATGCTCCAATAATTACCGCCGCAGAATATTTCTTTGATACCGATGCCGGAGTTGGTAATGGAACTCCATTAACTGTTACTACACCAGGTAATATCGTGACACAAACATTTGATATACCGTCAGGTGCGCTTGCATTAGGTTCCCATTTTTTGGCTATTCGTGTTAAAGACCTTGACGGTAAATGGGGATTATATGAACACCGTTCTTTTACAATCGGTAATTCAACCATTACCTGTCCTGCCAATATAACCGTTAGTGCAGGTGCAGGTCTATGTTCTGCCGTTGTAAATGGTATTGATCCTGTAGTTACACCAGCCCAGGCATTTACATACACACTTACCGGAGCTACAACAGGAAGTGGAAACGGTACTGCAAGCGGACAAACATTTAATTCGGGAGTAACCACTGTTGCTTATGTACTTACCGGTTCCCCTACTGTCAATTGTTCATTTACGGTTACCGTTAATACAAATGTTGTTTCATCTGTTATTATAGTAGCAACAGCGACTACAATCTGTTCGGGTACCAATGTAATATTTACAGCAACACCAACTAATGGAGGTACTCCTACCTATCAGTGGAAACTGAATGGTACTAATGTGGGTACTAACAGTGCAACCTACCAGAACGCAGGACTGGTAAATAATGATGTGGTAACAGTGGTGATGACCTCTTCAATTACCTGTGCGAGCCCGGCCAGTGTTACTTCCAATGCGATCACGATGACCGTAACTTCGATAGTTACTCCAACTGTGAGTATTACTGCTTCAGCCACAACGATCTGCTCAGGAACCAATGTAATTTTTACGGCTACACCTGTTAACGGAGGCTCTCCTTCCTATCAGTGGAAACTGAATGGTAATAATGTGGGTACCAACAGTACAATATACCAGAATGCAGGATTGATAAATAATGATATGGTAACAGTGGTGATGACCTCTTCCCTGGCCTGTGTAACACAGCCAACGGCAACATCCAATGCGATCACCATGACAGTAAATCCAACAGTTACGCCATCTGTAAGTATTGGGGCTACAGCCACAGCGATCTGTTCAGGAACCAATGTAATTTTTACGGCAACACCTGTTAACGGAGGCACTCCTTCCTATCAGTGGAAACTGAATGGTAATAATGTGGGTACTAACAGTGCCACCTACCAGAATGCAGCACTTGTAAATAATGATGTGGTAACTGTTGTGATGACCTCATCAGTAACCTGTGCAAACCCGGCTTCGGTAACATCCAATGCGATCACTATGACAGTAACTACAACAGTTACACCATCTGTGAGTATTGTAGCAACAGCAACTACGATCTGTTCCGGAACCAATGTGATCTTTACGGCAACACCCACCAAGGGAGGCACTCCTTCCTATCAGTGGAAACTGAATGGCAATAATGTGGGTACAAACAGTGCAGCATATCAAAATGCAGGATTGGTAAATAATGATGTGGTAACAGTTGATATGACCTCTTCCCTTACCTGTGTAACACAGTCAACGGTAACATCCAATGCGATTACCATAACAGTAACTGCAACAGTTACCCCTTTAGTGAGTATTGCAGCAACAGCAACAACGATCTGTTCAGGAACCAATGTGATCTTTACAGCAACACCAACCAATGGAGGCACTCCTTCCTATCAATGGAAACTGAATGGCAATAATGTAGGTACAAATAGTGCAACCTACCAGAATGCAGGACTGATAAATAATGATGTGGTAACGGTTGTCATGACCTCTTCCCTGGCCTGTGCAAGCCCTTCTAATGCAACATCCAATGCAATCACTATGACTGTGACCACAACAGTAACGCCTGCTGTGAGTATTGTAGCTACGGCAACAACGATCTGTTCCGGAACCAATGTAATTTTTACGGCTACGCCCACCAATGGAGGCACTCCTTCCTATCAATGGAAACTGAATGGCAATAATGTGGGTACAAACAGTACAACATACCAGAATGCAGCACTTGTAAATAATGATGTGGTTACAGTTGATATGACTTCTTCCCTGGCCTGTGTTACACAGTCAACGGTAACATCCAATGCGATCACCATGACGGTAACTTCACCCGTTACCCCTTCCGTAAGTATTGGTGCTACAGCCTCTACGATCTGTTTTGGAACTAATGTAATTTTTACAGCAACACCCATCAATGGAGGCACTCCCGCATATCAATGGAAACTTAATGGCAATAATGTGGGTACTAACAGTGCAACTTACCAGGATGCCGGTCTTATAAATAATGATGTGGTAACGGTAGTGATGACCTCTTCCCTTACCTGTGTAACCCAGCCAACGGCAACATCCAATGCGATCACCATGACGGTTACTTCTCCCGTTACTCCAACTGTAAATATTGGGGCAACCTCAACAACGATCTGTTTTGGAACGAATGTAATTTTTACGGCAACACCCACCAATGGAGGAACTCCTTCCTATCAATGGAAACTGAATGGCAATAATGTGGGTACAAACAGTACAACATATCAGAATGCAGCACTTGTAAATAATGATGTGGTTACAGTGCTGATGACCTCTTCCCTTACCTGTGTAACACAACCAACAGCTACTTCCAATACAATCACCATGACAGTAACTTCACCTGTTACACCATTGGTGAATATTACAGCAACTGCAACAACCATCTGTTCCGGTACCAATGTAATTTTTACCGCTACGCCAACTAATGGCGGCACTCCTTCCTATCAGTGGAAACTTAATGGAAATGATGTGGGTACAAACAGTGCAACTTACCAGAATGCAGGCCTGGTAAATAATGATGTGGTAACAGTTGTCATGACCTCTTCATTAACCTGTTTAACCCAAACAACGGCAATATCCAATGCCATAACTATAACAATAATACCGGCACAAACGTGGATTGGTATTACAAGTACAGACTGGAATACTTCATCAAACTGGTGCGGCGGAATTCCCACTTCAACAACTGATATAATTATTCCTTCATCTGCTCCCCATATGCCTAACCTGAGTGGAGGAACCGGAACAGCAAGAAATATCAGCATTAACAGTGGCGGAAACCTCACTATTGGTACAAACGGAATACTTGTTCTTTTTGGAAATGTAACCAATAACGGAACATTTGATGCTGCTGCTGGTAATATTACTTTTAGTGGAACGGGCAGCCAGTTGATGCCGGCTTTTACCACAACTAATGTTATTATGAATGGCAACGGTGGTGTGGTATTAAATGCAAATGCATCTATCAATGGAACCTTAACTTTGAACAATGGCAATATTACTTTGGGAACAAATAACCTGAGTCTTGCAACCACCAGTACAGGTTCGGTTGCATCGCATATCATTACCAATGGTAGTGGCAAAGTGATTATAAAAGCTTTGGCTGCATTCAATACCCGGACTGTACCGGTTGCAGTTAACGCCGGCAGTTATAACCCGCTAACGATAGCTGCAAATGCAGCTCATACTACAGATGATCTAACCGTTCGTGTTTTGCAGGGGGTATTTATAAATGGAAGCAACGGTCCTTTGTTTACTGATAAAATAGTTGATAAAACATGGATCATTGATGAAGCCGTTACAGGTGGCAGTAATGTGGCTGTTACTATGCAATGGATAGCTACACAGGAACTAACCGGTTTTGACAGAACCAAATGTTATATAACTCAGAATTTGGGTGGTTCATGGATAACAGCTACTGCAACCGCAGCCGGCGGCAGTGATCCGTTTACCCAAACTAAAACAGATATTATCAGCTTCTCCCCATTTGCTGTGCAAACCCAACCGATCCCAAGGCCGTCAACTGGTATTTATCCCAACCCGGTATCAACAATACTGAATATTGTGATTGAATTGCCAAACACGGAGCAAGTCACCATTTCGGTTTATGATGCGATCGGAAGACTGGTGAAAGAGGACATCAGAACCCTGAGCAGTGGACTCAGCCTTACAAGTATTAATGTTGAGAAACTCAGCGGAGGTACTTATATACTGAAAGTTTCTGCCGGAAAAAATCAGAAATTACTGATCGCTAAGTTTGTGAAACACTAAATTTACAGGAGAGGTTCAATTTATTTTTTATGTAAGAAAACCGCAACAGTTGGTTAATTGGTTCACTTTCTTCAACGCTGTTTAATAAATTGAATATATTAAATTAACCCTGTACATAGAAATTAGGATTAGCATTTAAAGAGCACTCAGTACATCAGTTATTTTATAGCCTTTCAGATCAAAATACAGTTCGTCGGCTGTCTTTTTAAATTCTTTAAGGTCACGTTGCGAAACCGGGCTCCCTTTTTTATCATATAAAACAGTTCGCACCATAACCCCGCCTTTCATTTCTTTATTATTGGAGTTAGCAGGAAATTTATATGCATTTAACCTGGCCCCAAACATATAATTATCGCCCAGGTTTAAGTTAATATCATTTGTAAGCCACATATCCATGGTCGCATACTTCTTATTATCGGCATACGTGTAAATATATCTTGTACAATTGTAGCCATTAATGTTTTGCTTTTCACCGGTAGCTTTATAAGAACTGTGGTTATCAGTTGTATTTTTTTCTGCTTCTGCCTTTGCACCTGCTTCAGCCATTTTTTGCATATTGATCAACGGCATTTTTAGGGCAGTTTTCTGTTTTACATTCACCATATAATTGGCTTTATCAGCATAATTATAGATCATCCAGGTTTCATTCTTGTCGCCTTCATTCATTACAATACACTCGCCGGTTTTACCAAATACTATTTTTTGTACCATCGTTTTTTTTACTTCCCCTTTTTTATTGAGTTCCTTATCCTCAAAAGATATGGTAGCCTGCACTTTGTTAGTGGGGTCCTTATAGCGTTTGTCATTTTCGTAAGTTATTTTTTCCAGCTCCGCTTTACCCTTTACCCGTTGCGAATCGGCATATTTTTTTTCCATATCTTTTTTAACCTGTTGCCTTATTATACTCCGCTGGGCATTGGCATCAAGCGGGTACACACAGCTGATCGCAACTGCCAACAAAAGCGTGACAGAAAATTTTATTGATTTCATAGTTGTTAATTTATTGTGTGTTCAATTATCATTATGATATGCAACAATTCCGTATGGTAAAATACTTAGATTAAATGTAAGAAAGAAATCCCGCATATCCCCATCAGGGGCAGAAAAGGAAGCCCTGGTTTTAGGTGGTTAACTCAACTTAAAAATGGATTATACTTTTTTTCTTCACCGATGGTAGTTTGGGGGCCATGGCCGCTGTATACAACCGTTTCATCAGGCAATACAAATAATTTTTCCCTTATATTCCTAATCAGCCCCTGATGATCACCGCCCGGCAGGTCTGTTCGGCCAATGCTTCGGTTAAACAATACATCTCCGCTGATAATGAAATTCTGTTTAGCACAATAAAAGCAGATATGGCCCGGAGAATGACCCGGGGCTTCTATCACCAATAATTCATCTGTTCCCATTTTAAGGATTTCTCCCTCTTTTAAATAAATATACGTTCCGGAATAATTATCAAAAGGCATATCGTATATTAAACCGGAAGTGGGTGCATAGTCCAGCAGCTTTTTCTCTTTTTGATGCAGCTGAAGTGTAAGATCATATTTTTCTGCTATAAACTTATTCCCAAATACATGATCCAAATGACAATGGGTATTAAGCAGCATCCGGGGTTTTAATGCGCTCTGTGTAATAAAGGCAGCAAGCTCATCCTTTTCGTATGAAAAGTAGCAACCGGGGTCAATTATTATACAATCATTAAACTCATTATAGAGTAAATACGTATTTTCCTGTATCGGACTAAAAATAAAGGATTTTATTTTTAACATTGCTGCTATAATTTTGGATTGGATAATTTATTACAAAACAACTAATTTTAAGGTATAATTGACTTTGATGCAAAATAAGAAGACTTACCCAAAACAACTCACTTTAAAAACGGGGCAAATATCTTGTCATTTATCGAAAGTATTATTAAACAGATACTGTTACTAACAAAAATATGAAATTACCTATGATGGATACTATAACGCAAAAGATGATCAATGCAGAAAAAGGTTATTCAGTACGGGCGTGCCGCATCAATGCAAACGCCGGCCGGAAAGATACATGCGGGCCGGTAACGATGTTTAATGCCTTTAAAAAAAACGGTATCAGCATGGTTTTTTTATTATTGATAGCCTGTTGTTTAATGCCTGTAACTGTTTCTGCTCAGGTAAACGCAGTAGAATTCGGAAAGAACCGGGTACAGTTTAAAAAATTTAAATGGAAATATTATCAAACCAGAAATTTCAACATTTACTATAACCAAAACGGAGAAGAACTGGCAAAATTTGTTGCCCAGAGTGCCGAAAAAGAATTGTTACAAATTGAAACTGCTGCCGAATATAGTTTACAAAGACGTGCCAATATTATTTTATATAATGAATACGCCGATATGCAGCAAAGCAATATCGGGCTGGGTATAGATTGGCAAAATACGGGCGGTGGCACCAAGCTGGTAAACAATAAAATGGTTGTTTATTTTGAATCTGATCATCAAAAATTAAGAAACCAGATACGATCGGGCATTGCACAGGTTTTAACCGAAAACCGTTTGTTTGGAGATGATCTTGGTGAATTTGCCGGCAACCAGGCATTGCTGGATTTACCCCAATGGCTTACCAATGGATATATTGCTTACCTGGCCGAAAACTGGAGTACAGACCTGGATGATGAATTAAAAAGTGAGATGCTTAGTGGCAATTACAGCAAGTTTTCAAAATTTGCTTTTGAAAAACCTGCTATTGCCGGCCACGCCTTCTGGTACTTTATTGAAGAGCGATACAAAAAAGAAAATGTTACCTACCTGCTTTACCTGGCAACGATCTATAAAAATTTAAATAAAGCCTGCCTGCAGGTTTGTAAAAAGAAATTTAAAGATGTACTGGCTGAGTTTATGGAATACCAGGATGATAAATATTACAAAGACATCGCTAAAAGAAAACCATATCCGAAAGGAAATTATATTGAAGGTTTTAATATTAACAGCCGATTGGACTATTTCAGATTTAATGTAAATCCAAACAAACGTAACAACTCGTATGTAGTAACCCAGTTTAAAAAAGGGATCGTCAGGGTTATTTACTATGACGATTTTGTAAACAAAACTTTATTGAAATATGGGATACGGAGTTATAAAAATGAAATGAATCCTAATTACCCGATGATGGCCTGGGACCCTAAAGGAACCAGGATCTCGGTATTATATGTTAAAGAAGGAAAATTAAATTTATTTGTTTACGATATCGTAACCCGGATAAAACAATATAAGATCGACCTTACCAAACAGTTTGACCAGGTACAGGACATGAAGTACATGATAAACAGCAATACCCTTTTATTAACTGCTGTAAAAAATGGCCATACCGATATTTTTACGCTGGAACTTCAAAATGAAAAAATAAAACAAATTACCAATGATGTGTATGATGACCTTGATGCATCTTTTGTAGCTTTTCCGAATAAAACCGGTATCATCTTTTCCAGTAACCGGCCTAACCCTGCTGCAAAAAGCGGTGATACCATTTTACCAAGCGATCATAAGTACAACATTTTTTTAATTACCGATTTTGGCAACAAACCGGAGCTTAACCAGATCACCCAGTTATCCGGTTTAAAATATGGTAATGCCCGTTACCCCATGCAGTATAATGATAATCATTTTACGTTTGTAAGTGATGAGAATGGTGTTGGCAACCGTTATGCAGGATTTTTCACAACCAAAAAAGCCGGGCTTGATACCCTTGTTTTAATTGGCGATGAGATTTTAAGAAATCCATCGGAAAAGGAAGTGGACAGCATGTTAAAAGTATTTAAAAAAACAGATATCGATTCTATTGCGGTAGTCTCCGTTTCCAATGATTCGGCTTATACCTTTCCGTTAACCAATTATCAAAGTACATTGGGCGAAACCCGTATTGCAGGCGACAATAACCAGGTAAGTGAAGTAACCAGGCAGAGTGATGAAAAAGTTTTGTACAAATTAAAAATTGATGACAATACACTTCGGCGCAGAAATATTACAGCGCAACCCACTGCCTATATGAAAAAGATCATGGCTGAATATAAAGATTCAAATGCGTTAAAAAATTTGCCGGTGTTCGTGGACACTGCAAAAAAACAGGATGATTTTTTTCAAACAGAATTTGACAATAAAAAGACTGATAGTAGTGAAACAGGTAAAATAAAAACACCTGATGATTCGAAATATGATGTATTAAGAACAATAAAGAAATACACATACAAACCACCCAAGTTTTCTGTTGATTACGGTTCTGCAGGTTTTAACAGTGGCAGCAATGTTTTAATTAACCGCTACCAGGCATATGGAGGAGGATCGGGGCCAATAATGCTTAACTCTGGCACACCGCTCAGCGGCCTTATCAGATTGGGCACATCGGAATTAATGGAAGATGTAAAAATAACCGGGGGTTTTAAAATTTCAACCAACCTGAAAGACAATGAGTGGCTGATAAGCTATCAGAATTATAAAAGAAGAATTGACTGGGGTACCACCTATTACAGAAATGCACAACAGGCCGGTGCAAATATTGTTGATAATAACGGCAATATAATAATTCAATACCCGGGTAGAATATTTACCAACTTATACCAGGTAAATGTTGCCTATCCTTTTGATGTTTCTAAAAGTATTAGATTCAGTACCGGTGTCCGTTCCGACAAATTTATAATATCATCAGTAGATGGTTTAAGCAATTCGCTGGAAGGCCAGAATGATCAGTATTCCGTCAGCCATCTTGAATATGTATATGACAATACTTTAAACCCAACTGAAAATATATGGAATGGTTTACGGTATAAATTTTTTATAGACTGGAACAGGCAGGTTAGTAAAGTGCGGTTTTCTGACGGGCCCAACACTTTTAATTTTGGTTTTGATGGCCGTTATTACTACCCCATCCTCCGCAATTTTATATGGGCAGGCAGGGCCGCCGGCGATTTTAGCTGGGGCAATCAAAAAATGATCTATTATTTAGGCGGTGTTGATGGCTGGCTGATGTTTCGGGAAAACCAAAAATTTGATGCCAACAATGTATTTGTAAAAAACAGGTATTTTAATACAGATAATCCACCAGCCGCCGATCAGGATTATGCATTCCAAAGCCTTGCACTGAATATGAGGGGCCATATACAAAACGTTGCAAACGGAAATAATGCCATTGTAATCAACAGTGAGTTCAGGTTACCGGTATTTTCCACCATCTTTAACAGGCCTATCAATAATGCTTTCCTGCGTAATTTCCAGATCATTCAGTTCTTTGATTTTGGAACGGCATGGAATGGAGCCTATAACAAAATAAAACGGCCTGATGTATCTTATATTGACCCTATAAATAATGTGACCGTAAGAATTAAAGCAGGTGGACTGGGACCCTTTGCCGGCGGCTATGGCTTTGGCGCAAGAAGTACCCTGCTTGGATATTTTGTAAAATTTGATGCGGGATGGCCCATGACCGGGTTCTTTAATGCTAAACCAATTCTGTACGTTTCATTGGGACTTGATTTTTAATGTACTGAAGCATAAATTGTTTAATGATTTGCCTGGCTGATATAGCCGGGCATTTTTTTAACAGCATAATATAACAGGTAAAACAGAACTGTAAATATTAAAGTGATGCCCCAGGTTTGCAAATGATCAAATGGATAAATTATCCGATGCCCGATGGACAGCCCTAATTGAAATGGATTACTGATGATATCCCAACTGTTCCAGCGAAGAAACCTGCCCATGTAAACACCAAAAGATCCCAGGAACAATATCAACATAACAAATACTGATACTACCCTTTTACCAGCTACCTGATGCAGGAATTTTTCAACCCGGTATAAAGAGATAAAGGCCATCATTAATCCCAGCACCGCAGCTGAAAATAACAGCACCGCATCAAACCATTTAGGGATATTGCTTTCCAGTTCAAGATGTATCAGGTCGGTAACAATATATAATGCATTAGGGAAAAAGATAAGCCAGCAACAAAATAAAATAAACCGTTTCCACTTATCGCTATATTTCAGGCTTTTAAAGAGACCGCTGATGATAAAGGGTATCCAGGCCAGAAATATATTCCATACCAGGAACAAATAGTCCCATTCGCCTGAATACAGGATGCGCAGGCAGATCAACAGCCCGATAAATGCAAAAAATGCAATCAATATTTTTTGAAATGATACTGACGTTTTCACTTATACAGATTTAAAGAACATGATTATTTTAGGCAGAAAAATTATCAGCCCCGTTATTAAACTGCCGGCAGCAGCGGCCATAACTGCTCCGGCAGCAATATCTTTTATATTTTTAATTGCCGGATGAGTTTCTTTCCGGACAGCATTACATAATTGCTCAATGGCAGTATTCATCATTTCCATTGCCATAACAAAAGCAATAAAAAAAATTATAAACCCCCATTCTGTGTTAGAAACGTTTAATATAAAACCCAGCAATATGGCAATGCTGCCCAGTAAGACATGGATCCTGAAATTAGTTTCAGATGTAAAACAAATTTTTAACCCCTGCCAGGCAAAGGCAAATGATTTAATTACTTTCATGATCGTTTTTTTATAAGGATGTTTTCTCTGCCACCCATTTCCACCAGAATGCAGAGCAGGTTGCGTACAAAAAAATTTCATAAAGTTCGTCTGTAACAGAATGTGTATTCCGGTTAATTGCTATGACTATGGGAACCATAAAAGCTATAGCCAGCAGGGTTACAAAAAAACCCAATGGATGAACGGGTATGTAAAACCATCCTGTATGTTTAAACCAGATCTGTTTCATAATTTTTGTTTTAATGATCTAAAAATATTAATTCAATGTTCATTTATTTGCAACTTAAGTAATGCTGTCGGCTGGTCTAAAATTTCAAACCAGTTCCAGTTTGAAATAGCAGCACTCTGTTTACCCCTGCGGTATGCCTGTGTAAAGGCATACCTGTATTCGGGCATGGTTACAAATCCATAAACAACAGTTGCTGCAACCGGAAAAGATACATGTCCGTTTCCCAGCATAAAACATTGCAGGCATCCCTCCCCTTCATCCGTTGTATCATAGTTCAACAAAATATGTTTGATATCGTGCCGGGCATAATAGGGTAAGAGGTCTAATTTTTTTAATTCCAGAAAATTAACAAGGTCTTTCCCCAGCGTATTGTCAGGGAAATTTTTTAACGCTTCCCGTGTAAAAGGAAATATTTCGGGCTTGCGTATAACACGTAAAACGGGTAAAGCCATCCGGTGCGTCAGGAACACCAGCAACGCTGATCTCATTTTTTTTATTTGCTGATACATTTTCATGCTGCATTTGTTTTGCGATCCATCCCATACCAGTCAATTTTGCGGCTGAGGTACATGGCTGTGGCCAATAATACAAACAAACCTATACTGCCAAAGAGCAATGCATTGTCAACCATTTGTATGAGGACATAAATAAAGAGATATAATACAGAAAGAAGCAAAGCAAAAATGAAGACCGTTTTAGCTTTCTTAAAAATACTTTGGGTATACCAGCTAAGCAATAGAACCGTTGCTGATGACGCTATGAGATAGGCAATGGGAAATTGTAAATATTCTGAAATAGAAAGCAGCAAAGTATAAAAAAGAACCAATGCCATACCAATAAGAATGTATTGCAATGGATGTACCGGCCGTCGCTGAAAAATCTCTGTAAAAAAATAAGCAAAGAAAGTAAGTGCAATAATAAGGATAGCATATTTTAATGAACGCATGGTTTGTGCATAAGCATCAAATGGAGAAAGCAGTATAACGCCAAACCCACTTTCACTTACTGCTGCCTTTAAATTATTGTTGTTGCTGGTAAATACTTTGGGGTAATTCCTGTTGAACTCTGATACTACCCAGTCTGCCTCAAATCCTTTCTTTGAGATCTTTTCTGTGTCCGGTAAATATTTGCCATCAAAGGCCGGGCTTGGCCATGAAGAAGAAAAGTGCATCGTTGTGCTGCTGCCGATCGGCATACAATACAATTTTTCGGAACCCTGCAAAATAAGCTCAACTGAAAAGCTGCTTTCTTTTTCTGCAAATGAAGAATCAAGTGGCAATGGCACGGAGATACCTTGTTGTATCATACTGTTTTCCGGCAGGCCGGCCAGCATGTTCAGGCTCTGCTCATTCCATTTAATTGTTTGTTGCTTAATGCCCTTCAGGTCACTAATGCCCAGACAAAGTTTAGCCTCGTTCCATTTTATTAATGCCGGGTTAATGCCAAGTGAAGCAATGCTGTTTTTGTAAAACTTTCCTTTAAGAACCAGGGGTCTTGCAGTAAATACGGGTACTTTATAAATACTCCGGTACCGTATTTCAGGTTCAATAATACCAGTAATATCAAGTTGCTCCGGTAATAGAAACATGGATTTTCTTTCGGGGGTATTATTAATTCCGGGATCGGTATAGGGTATGTCTAAAAACGGGCCGGTAATCGTTTGTGCAGCCGACCATTTATTACTTATCTCTTTGGTTACTTCCTGTTTTCGATCCTTTCTTTCATTTGCCAGGTACATAATGATAAAAGTAGGAATAAGCAATACCAGTATTAAAAATGCAATAAAAAATGATTTGATTACCAGTTTGTTTCTTTGCCAAAAACCAGGTTGAGGTTGCAGGTCCATGTTTTTTTATTTTTAGTTTTAAAAGTACTTTGTATTTCAAAGTGTTGTATTAAAAAAAATTTATTTTACCGAACCGATCATTTTTGACAAAGCTTCCAGGTGCAGTTTAAATTCCTTCTCCCCTGCCCTGGTTATAGAATACGTTGTATTTGTCTTCCGGCCGATAAATCCTTTTTGAAATTTTATAAAGCCATTTTCTTCCAGAGTTTTTAAATGGCTTGCCAGGTTGCCATCGGTAATATCCAGTAACTCCTTCAATTCATTAAAGCTAACCGCATCGTTTACCATCAATGCACTCATGATACCCAGTCGAATGCGGCTGTCAAAAATTTTATTAAGATTTTCTATCGGATTTTTCATTCAGCTGTTAAATTTATTTCCGTTCATATTTCCACCACATCATCACGCCGTAAACAATATGCAACACCCCAAAGCCCATTGCCCAAAACTGCAAACCATATCCTACCAACCATAAATTAAACAGACCCAATACCAATTGCCCGTAGCCCAAATACCTTACTTCGCCCAAAGTATATTTACTGGCATTTACAAGGGCAAGGCCATAAAATATTAAACAACCCGGCGCCACCAACCGGTACTCACCCATATGCATCATCCTTATTAAAAAGATCCCGCCAACAGCAACCGGTATACATGTATTCCATAATAAACGTATCGTGGTTGTACCCCACATCGGGGTTCCGTTTTTTTTGCTCCGCAGGTAGGTAAATACAAACGCAGAAAAAAATGCTGCTATAAAGGTTAAAGTGGCAATCCAGCTTAGATCATTGATCAGCTCATTGCCTGCTGTACTGAACAAATGACTTAGCTGGCAATCTCCCTTTACCCAGCAGTTAATTTTCTGGCTGGCAAACCAGGCGCCTGCCAATGCACTAATACCAGCCGCTACACCACTTAAGCCGCTAAGGCTGATAAATCGGCTGCTGCGCTCCATCATCTTTTTGATGTGTTGCAGGTCTTCCAGGGGTTGATGCTGTTTGTCCATATTAAAAGCACTTTGAATTACAAAGTAAACAATAGAATCCGGTATTTACAAATTAATTTTTTACCCCTTACCAGTTTACGCCATTTTGTGACTGTTGTTTTTGATGCTTGTGGCATTTCCTGTAAATTCGTACCCAATCAACAGCATGAAAAAATTATTACGCTGCCTTTTTATGATCAGCCTTCTGGCAAACCAATATAGCAGTGCAGCTGCTCAGGATTCCGCTCATCTCCGGATATCATTACTTACCTGCACACCCGGCGAAGAACTTTATTCTACTTTTGGACACAGTGCCTACCGGGTAATTGACAGCAGCAGCCTGACTGATATCGTTTACAACTATGGTACTTTTAATTTTGATGACGATGGGTTTTATTTAAAATTTGTAAGGGGTAAATTATTATACTATGTTTCCGCAGAATATTTTTCAGATTTTAAAGATCTATACCAATCAACAAACCGTGGCATTACTGAACAGTTGTTAAATTTATCTGCGCCGGAAAAAATAGCCATCCGGCATTTCTTACATGAAAATATAAAAGAAGAAAACAAATATTATAAGTACGATTTCTTTTTCGATAACTGTACAACCAGGCTGAGGGATATCCTGAAAAAACAACATGATTCTTCTTTTTGCCAAAAGCCTGTAATGGCCATCAACAGCAGGTTCAGGCAAGCCATACATCAATACCTGGATAAAAACGGAAAAGACTGGAGCAAACTGGCTATTGATATTTTATTGGGCCAGCCCTGCGACAGGGTAATGACCGCAGAACAAATGCAGTTCTTACCCGATAACCTGATGCTGAGCTTAGACAGCAGTATGCATCCGGTAGTTGTAAACAAACAAAATTTATACAGCATTTCGGAAAACAGTAATAAAAGAACTTTTTTAACACCCGCTGTTATTTTTTCAATACTGCTCATCATTATTATTTTAATGAGCCTTGTAAAAAGCAATTCCGGCAGCTTCAAGGTTGTACAGGTTTTTCTGCATGGATTTGATGGCTTATTTTTTTTCATGACCGGTGTACTGGGTATCATTTTAATATTAATGTGGACCGCTACCGATCATGCCATGTGCAAAAACAATTTTAACCTGTTATGGGCATGGCCCACCCATTGCATCGCCGCATTTTTTGTAAACAGCAGAAAGCATTGGGTAAAAACATATTTTAAGTTTACAGCAGTTTTATTAATGGCCGTTTTAATAAGCTGGTTCTTTTTACCACAACAAATGAATAATGGATTAATACCCCTTGTTTTGTTGCTTATTTACCGAAGTGTAAAAAAATGTTTGCCGGCAGATCACCTGAATTAATACTCATGCAACCAAAAGTAATTTTGTAAAACCGCCATTCAGCTTATTAAGTGGAATTTAAAACTATCACATACCAATCCTCAACGATCTATTACCGCATCACCGGTAAAGGCAAGCCGGTTATTTTAATACATGGGTTTGGAGAAGATGGAGAGATCTGGAACCGCCAGGTAGATTTTTTAAAAGATCATTTTATGTTAATCGTACCTGATCTGCCCGGCAGTGGAAAATCTGAAATGATTAAAGACATGAGCATTGAAGGTATGGGTGAAGTAATAAAAGAAATTTTGAACATTGAACTTCGAAAGTACACACTTAAAGAGGCAGAGCGGGTGGTCCTTATTGGCCACAGCATGGGTGGTTACATTACTTTAGCTATTGCTGAAAAATACCCGGACTTACTTTCCGCTTTTGCACTTATTCATTCTTCTGCCTATGCCGATAGTGAAGAAAAAAAATCGGCCCGTTTAAAATCTATTGAATTTATTAAGACAAACGGTGCCTACGAATTTTTAAAAACAGCCATCCCGGGTTTATTCAAACCATCAGAAAACGCTGGCCCCTCAGAAACTCATATAGCTGATTTAATAGAAAAAGGGAAAGGGTTTGCCCCGGAGGCCTTAATTCAATATTACCGGTCCATGATCAACCGGGTTGATAAAACTGCTGTTTTGAAAAACTTTTCCCGCCCGGTTTTGTTGATAATCGGAGAATATGACAATGCAGTCCCTTTTGAGCAGAGTATGCAACAAACCTATTTACCCCATCAAACGTATATACATATATTACGAAACAGTGGCCATATGGGTTTGTTGGAAGAAACAGAAACAGTAAACCGTGCATTACTGGAGTTTTTAAACAGGCAACCTGAATAAAATCTATGCCGTTTAAATACCAGTACTTACCAGTTTTAGCCCTGCAACCGGTTATTTTTTTAGTGCACCTGCTTTTATACCAATATAATTGAATGAAATTATTTTTTACCACATTGGTTCTGTTAATAATGGCGCAATCTTCATTTGCAGCCCACACCAAGGGCGGGTTGATGTATTACCGGTATTTAGGGCCAGGCTCAGCACCAAATACTGCCAGGTACATGATCACGCTTAAGATATATACCAAATGTATCCTTGATAATCCTCCTCAATTCTGTCCAACGGTTGTCATCAGTATTTTTAATGGAGCAAATAATCAATTAATAGAAAAAGTACCCGTTATTTATTCATCTGTTCTGGATATTCAGAATTGTATCAGCCCGGAATGTTACCCCTGTATCAGCGGGCCACCTTCAATTTGTGTAAAAATAACCACCTATGAGTTTGTAAAAGATCTGCCCATTACTGCAAATGGATATACCATTTCATACCAGAGATGCTGCCGCATTTCAGGTATCATCAACATGATTCAACCTACTAATTTTACGGGAGACACCTGGACCGTAAATATTCCGGGTAATGCTGCAAGCCCTTTAGCACCCTTTAATTCAAGCGCCATATTTCCTCAAAATGATACCGCCATTATTTGCAGGGAAAATTATTTTACGTACAACTTTGGTGCATCTGACCCTAATAATGATTCGCTAATCTACAGCTTTACAAATGCACTCGTTGGTACACCTGATGGTAGTACAGGTGGCAGTTGTGTTAATGATTTTGCCCTGGCACCGCCTTATAATTCAGTTGCCTACCAGGGTCCCTATTCGGGTAGTATGCCATTGGGCAATAATGTAAGCATCAACCGGTTTACCGGCTTAATCAGCGGTGTTGCTCCGGCAACATCGGGTATTTATGTAATTACTGTTACGGTTACAGAATATATACGCGGTACCAATATTAAACGGGGCGAAGTACGCAAATCAATACATGTGGAAGTAGCAGACTGCATAACAACAAAAGCTTTATTATCGCCCGAATATTATAGCTGTGATGACCTGTCAGTCAGTTTTTATAATCAAACTTCAGGCTATACTATTATAACTTATGATTGGGAATTTGGAGATCCAGCCAGCGGGGTAAATAATACCACAACCGTACAATTCCCTACTCATATTTATTCCGCACCGGGTGATTATATTGTTAAATTAACCGTTAACCGGGGGCTGCCCTGTTCAGATTCCACAACTGCAGTTGTAAAAGTTTACCCCGTTTTTGATCCCGGCTTCACACTGCAGGGCCAATGTAAAAATGCAACCATACAGTTTTCAGATATCTCCACCTCAACCAGCAGCAATGTAAATTTCTGGTCGTGGAACTTTGGCGATATTAATGCCGGCAACAGTAATAATATTTCTTCGCTGCAAAATCCCACACATGTTTATACTGCTGCCAATATTTATGATGTGAGTTTTATAGTTGCCACTGATAAAGGATGCCGGGATACTATTTATAAAACAATATCCATAAATGACAACCCACCGCTTACCTTACCCAACGATACTTTAATTTGTTATATTGATACCTTACAGATAAATGCAGTTGGTACGGGTAGTTTTTTATGGAGCCCCAATTACAATATCAATAATATAAATATCGCTAACCCGCTGGTAAGCCCTGATGTGCCTGCTACCTATACAGCAACACTTACCGATCAATTTGGTTGCATAAGTACCGGTTCTGTAAATGTAGATGTAAAACTTTTTGTTACCCTCTTTGGTGGCAATGACAGTACCATTTGCCGGGGCGATCCTGCTGTTTTAAAAATTACCAGTGATGCACTGCAATACCAATGGAGCCCGGCAACAGATCTAAATGATCCCACATTAAAAAATCCGACAGCCATACCATTAACTACAACCACTTACCGGGTTATTGCCAATATTGGAAACTGCATTGCCCAGGATGATATTACATTAACCACGGTTCCATACCCTGTTGCCAATGCAGGGCCCGATCTGCATATTTGCCTGGGAGGCTCGGCACAGTTGAATGCCGGCGGTGGCAGTATTTATTCCTGGAGCCCAACTGCATTTTTAACAGCTGCTAATATTCCTGATCCCATTTCGGTGAACCCAACTGATAATGTAAGGTATATTGTTACGGTACGCGATGTATTGGGATGCCCTAAACCTGTAAAGGACACGATGATACTTTTTGTAGATAAGATAACCGCAGATGCAGGGCCAAGAGATACATCAGTAGTAATTAATCAGCCTTTGCAATTGAATGCTACCGGAAGTATCAATTATTCCTGGTCACCAACCACCTGGCTTAATGATCCCTCTATTTATAACCCTGTTACCCTGCCCCAAAATAATATTGAATATGTGGTGAGGGTAAGTAATTCCATCGGTTGTTTTGATACGGACAGTATCCGCGTAAAAGTATTTAAGGTAAAGCCTGATTTTTATGTACCCAATGCCTTTACCCCCAATGGCGATGGCAACAATGATATTTTCAGGCCCATTGCTTTGGGCTTAAGATCACTGGATATTTTCAGGGTATTTAACCGATGGGGGCAGATGCTGTATTCCGGCACCGGCAATGGCGCAGGC
>JANOFR010000117.1:0-122960 GCA_031413755.1 Chitinophagaceae bacterium | reverse complement strand
TTCACATTTCCCCAAGCTTTTAAATTAGATAGAAAACCATTGAATACTGCTTTAAGGATATTACTCTTCCCATTTTTATATTGCTCACTCAGCATACTCACATAAAAACTATCGAACCACATGGGTTTAACAGCAGCCAGTTGTAAGCCATGCATGGATAATAATTTTTCCATGCTTTGCGGCGAAAAATGATAGAGGTGACGGGGTACATCATAGGCTGCCCAATGTTCCTTATACATATCCGCATCCTTTGAAGTATAATTTGGTACTGCAATAAATAATTTTCCATTTGGGGCAAGTATCGCTGCCATATGTTTCATGTAGTGATGCAGTTCATGCACATGCTCCAGCACATGCCACATTGTAATGGCATTAAAAGTAGCTGGTTGTAATTCAAATAATTTACCCGGTTCCTGTGGCTGAATATGATACAGTTCAGCAGCTTTTGTTCTGGCATCTGCATCAGGCTCCAATCCGTTGATGCTCCAGCCTGCTTCCAGCATCGTATCCAAAAAGGCACCTGTACCGCAACCGATATCCAAAATCTCTCCCTTCAGTATGCCCGTTTCATTGATCACCAACCTTCTTTTTGACCCCAGTGTTCTTTTACGCACCAGGTGATAGAGACTGTTGATGATCCCTTTTTTGGTATCGTTGTGCGAAATATATTTGTCTGAAGCATAGTAGGTACCAATCGCTTCCTGTTCAGGTACATCCTGTGTAAACCTTGCTGTACAGGCATTGCAATGCCAGATGGAAAAATTGTTTTGAGAAACAGTATGGTCTTTGGCAGTAAACTGTTGCTGTATCAACTCACTTTTACAAACAGGGCAGCAGGTATAATGAATCATGAATAGATTAAATTTTTACAGCATTTCCAAACAGAGATGGACTGTATGGGTTTGCAAAATAGAAAACCAAAGCACCCAGGCCTATAATTCCAAGAACAATTGCCCATATCCACCAATGATCTTTCACTTTAGGGGTTTCACTTAAAAACTCCTTCATTACCGTATTGGTGGTTTCTTTATCGCCTACTAAAATAGAATGTTCTGCTTTAGGATGTATTACCCGCTCAGCAAATACAGCCGGTAAAAAAGAATCGGGTAATGGATATGGCTTTAAATTAAAATGACCATTTGGATCAATAAAAAAATCACCAATAGCATCCAGTTTCGCATTGGAATGTTTTGAAATTTCATTTTTCAGATGATCACAGAAATGATCAAGGGCTTCTGATGCCTCATCCGTATCACAATGGGTTTTAATGGAAACATAATTCAGTAAACCGGCAGTATCGATCTCTTTGTTTTTAAATTGAATTACAGGTTTTGGTGCTGTTATCTTTTGATTGGTAAAATCAGCTTCGGCACCCGATGTATGTATTGACAAACTTCCCAGCCCCGGAAGCGGGCAATCTTTATTTTGAAAAAGATAGGAAGTGATCAACTCTTGCATTGCGTTGGGGGTTACCAGGCAAATATAAAGAAAAGCCCCCTCAAAACTCCGGGCCGAAAGAAATGTGTAAACTGCAAGTAAAGATCGATTTATATTTAAATGCCCCATAAGCAGGCAGCCCGCCCATGCCTGCAGGGACTGGAATTGCCCTGTTGAACCGGGTTTGGGGTGAGGTGAGGCTTTTAAAAATTAACCCTTACGCCACCCAGCAAATTCAAACCATATACTTCGTAATTATGCCAGCGTTCGTATTTATTATTAAAAATATTATTTACATCCATCCAGGCGCTGAACATTTTACTTATTTTAAATTCTACACCGGCACTAAAATCAGAGCCCGGTAAAAAACTCCTGGCTGCATTCCCCTTAACCAGGTAATACCCGCCGCCAAAGGCATAAAAATCGGCTTTTACCAAAACCTGCTTAATTGCCCACCATCGTAATGAACTTGTAAATTCCATTGGAATGGTATTCCATGCTCTTGAATTACTTTTCATACCCGTGTACGCGTTTAAAGTTAATCCGGCAGTTACCGTAAATTTTTCCTGGTTTATATAACTGACATCACCATGAACACGGAAATTTTTTACGCCTTTTTCGTTACTGATGACGAACGATTTATTATCAGATGCTGTATCATTAATAAAGAAAGGAAGATTGGTATAATTAACCAGCCCCGCTTTTGCATTAAAGTTGAAATGTTTACCCAGTGTTGCCTTAACGCCACCATAATATTCTACCTCCTTTGTGTTTAGCTGTTCAGTAAGTGTTTGCAGGAAAGGATTTATTACGGATAAATTGCGATAGGTATTTTTTGTGTAACGGCCCACCCAGCCAGCCTGGAAAGCAAAAACATTTTCCATGATATAGGCTTCGGCAAATACATTGGGCAACCAAACAAAATTTCCATTATCCCAGGTAGGTATCAGTCCGCCATGGATACTCAACCTTGGCGTTGCAAAAATCAATGAAGGAGCTACCTGGAAAATATTGTTATTAAGTTTTATATCCGGGAAAGCATTTTTTGTAGTGTAAGAAGTTATATCTGCTTTAGCCTCTACCCTGAAAGCAAAGATCTCTCCAAACTGCTTTTCAACAGGTGCGGTTACAACCACAGATGTTTCTATAAGTTTATTTACATTGGTGAAATTGCTGAACTGTATATTGGGATTATAATTGATACTGAATTCGCCTGCTTTAGTATTGCGGATACCGACACTTGCTGATATATCCATGAATTGCTGGCGTACATCTTTCTTGGTATAGGTATATAAACTGGTATCATAACCATAAAGAAAATTTTCATTCATACTTACAGCAGCACCTGCATACACTTCGCTCTTAGGCAGGAATAAACTGCCTGCACCTTTAATAGTCAACTTTGAATAGTCCTGGTATAATATTTTTCCTTTGGAAGAAATATAATCAGCATATAAATTGGCCAGGAATTTTTTACCATCTCCAAAACTAAAGCCGGCACTTACATAAGGCGTGGAAAAATTACCATAACCCACTTTTACATAATTCCGCAAACCCAGGTATAAATTGGTATCCTGCTGAAGTGCCAGTGGTTTTAACGGAAAGGGCTCATAAGCATAAAATAAATTTTGAGCCGGGATATTATATTTTAAGCTGGGCCGGCTGGTGTCGGCATTTAAATGAGATGCAGAAAAATTGATCTTTACCGCATTTCGCAATACCGGCCTGTATGATGAGGTAATATCGATTGTTGTAGTTTTTTTTCCGGGAGTCTCTTTCTGGGCAAATGCAGGTACTGATAACAGGCAAAGTGCTATAATCAAAAAATATACCGCTGCAGGCAGTTGCCGGCCGGCAATAGGGAGGTTGCTTTTTTTAATATTAACTATGGCTGATTGAATATTGATCATTGAATATTTTTTATTAATCATTCTTTTTTGTTTATAGATGCAGCCTAAAACTATTCGCGGTTTCTAATTCTCCGCAACTTTACTCACTGCTTTTTCGGCTTCAATGGCTTTATCCAGTTTTTGCTGAGCTTCATCTTTCAATTCGGGAATAACAGAATTCTTTGCCACACTTTCATAAGTTGCTTTTGCATTGAAATAATCTTTCTGCTGCATGAAAATATCGCCCAGTAAAATATAACTTTTGGTTACCCAGTTATCGTAAGAGCCGGTTTCTTTAATTACGGCCAGCGCCGATTTTTCTGCAGTACTGAGGTTGCCCATAATGAACTGGCAATTGGCTATCTCATACCTGGCCTCCGCACCCCACGAAACCTTATTGATGGCCGCACAGGATTTAAAAGAAGTAATTGCTGATACACAATCATTGTTCACCTGCTGCGATTTTCCCAGTACCAGAAAAGCAACAGATTTATCATCGGTGCTGATCCCTTTTTTAGTGAGCAGGTCTTTAGCTGCATTATTGGCACGGGTATAATCTTTTAACAGGTAATAACACCGTACCAGCCCTCTTAATGCTTCCAGTTGATTCTCCTGGCTTAATGCACCACCTGTTAATGATTCAAAATATTTTTTTGCTTTTGCATAATCTTTTAATTCAAAGTAACTGATCCTTGCCGCTTCAAGTGTTGCTTTTTCAAAATATCTGTTTAAGCCTGTACTGTTTATATAGTCATATCCTGTCAATGCATTCTGCCAGTCTTTATTTTTATTGTAGCAATCGCTGCTGAAATAATGAGCATCTAAAATATAAGACCCATTTGGAAACTTGACTATATAATTTTTAAACCCGGTAATGGCTGCATTACAATCATTGTTATTATACCGTAAAGCAGCTGCGGTATAAGTAAGCGAATCGGCTTCGCTCACCGAAATATTTTTACCGCTCCTGCGCATCATTTCTATATATTCATCCGGTTTACCGGTTTCCACATAAATATTCTTCATGATATCTGTAGCTTCATCGGCTTCGGAAGATTGAGGGTACCTGTCAACCAGTGTTTGGTAATTCGACAGTGCTTCATCATACTTATCGGTATTATAATAACATAAGCCCAGTTTTAAATAGGCCCGTGGTTTCAAACCGCCTGCATCAGGAGCATTTAATAATACATTCAGGTAAGGAATCGCCAAAGCAAATTTTTCATCTGCAATATAGGTTAGGGCAATTTCCATATTTACATCCGGTACCAGGTTACTTTTGGGATATTGCTTTATCAGGTTATTCAGTATTTTTATTTTTTCTGATGAACTTTTTACGCCTGCAATTAATGCCTTTTGAAGCATGGCATAATCACTTTGCGGCAATGCATTATTCACTACATGGTCATACATACTGTTTGCTTTTGTATAATCCCTGTTCATTAAATAACAATCGGCACTTCGTACATATGCATCCAGATCCATGGCCGGCGATGTTACCGAAACTATTTTTGTAATTTGTTCAAAATAAGTAAGTGCCTTAGCATAGTTTTCTTTTTGCAGCCAGCAGTATCCCAGGTTATATTTAACGGTGCCGGTATTGGCTTCGCCCTGCGGGGGAACATTGGCCTCCAGGTAAAGACTTAAATACCTTATAGCGATATCGTACTCATTATTGCGGTAAGCAATTTCACCTTTCCAGAAATTTGCATATGGGGTAACGGCTGAAACAGGTAAAGCCAGAATTTTTGTAAACATTTCATCAGCCCGGTTTACCTGCTGATCATTAATCAATTCAACTGCCCTGCCATACAAAATACGTGGATACACTTTTTGCATGGAAGCAGTTGGCTTACCAAAGGATTCATATAAAGCCAGGGCATCAGAAAAATTACTGGTATTGGTCAACAGGTCAACCATTATCTCCTTCGCTTCAGTATCATATTCGCTGCCGGGATAATCAACCAGGTATTTTTTCATTTCACTCAAAGCAATGTCCTGGAATCCTAATTCATAAGAAAGCTTGGCATAATTAAACCGGGAGATCTGCTGTTGTAATTTATTGGAACTGTTGTATGCACTATACTGAAATGCATTACGTGCATTGGCTTTTTGGTTTGTACGTAAATAACAATCTCCCAAAAGGTACATACTGTTTTGTCCCATCGAATCTTTTTCTGTACTTAATTGCTTAAAGCCCTCAATGGCTTTATTCAACTGGTTGGCATCATAATAACAATAACTCAGTTCGTACATTATTTCCTTGCTTACTTTTTCGCTGCTCTTAACATAAGCGGCTAACAGGGGTAATGCTTTCTGGTAATTTTTCTTTTCAAAATAGATCTGACCGATCAACAGGTTCATTTCTTTTTGATAAAATAATGTACCCGGCCTGCCTAACACACTTTCACCATAACGGAGGGCTTCCTCTTTTTTACCCTGAAAATAATAGATCTCGGCAATGTAATAAGGAACAACACCTTTATAAGCTTCCTGGCTTTCAACAAGTTTAAATGCTTTCAGCGCTTCATTAAACTGGCGGTCGAAATAACTGATAAAACCGTAATAATAATTTGCAGGTATGTAATATTTGTTATCCGGCAGTTGATGAATTTCGTCAAATAAGGGTTTGGCTTCATTAAACTGTTTAAGGTTGAAATAGCAATATGCTTTTTCAAATTTCAGTTCTGCTATTTCCTCATTGTTTAAATTCTCCAGGCCTGCCCTTTGGTAATAGTCAATGGCATTACTGAAATCTTCTTTTACAAAATAAAATTTCGCCAGGTGATAGCTCATCAGCTGCCTCCGGGGTTCATTACTCACTACGTTAATATAATGCCTGGCTTCCTGTGCGGCAATGGGTTGCTGCAATTTTAATTCGCAGGCAATATAATAATAATTTACATCGTCATTTATATAGGTATGGTCGCTGACGGTGTTGTCGGGATATGTTGCCTTTAACGCTGCAAACATCGGATAGGCCAGTGCAAACTGCTCTTTAACAAAAAGCTCCTTTGCCTCTTTATATTTTTTTTCATTGTCGGTTTGGGTATGTGTTGGCTGCGAAAAAGCGGAAAGTGAAAATACCGCTGCCATAAGAAAGAACGTAATTTTTTGTTTCATCATCATGTTAAGTGCGGTCGTTTTTACTGGTTGTAAAATTACTGGTTTAAGCTTCCTTTACAAACATCATTCCAAATAGATTGTGAATAAGTGGATAACTGATGTAAACAAAACGAATGTATTTTTACAACCCTGTTAATAAAATGATAAATAAAATATGTTATATACTTTTATAACAGTTAATTAAATAAAACCTGAAATCACTTAAAAAAGAAAATGAAAAAATTATTATCAACAAAGTATTCTGCAGGAGCATTTAATGCCGCCATGCTTTTATTACGCCTGGGTATTGGCATTTTGATGATGGCACACGGTTATGATAAACTGATACACTTTAGTAAATACCAACCGGATTTCATGAATTTTTTAGGCATGGGCAGCACCATGTCGCTGGCGCTGGTTGTTTTTGCCGAATTCTTTTGTTCCATGTTTTTAATTCTTGGATTATTTACAAGACTGGCAGCCATTCCTTTAATAATTGCAACCTGTGTCATGGTTTTTAAGGCACATAACAGTGAAGTATTCGGCGAAGGCGAAACAGCCACTTTGTATCTTACGGCTTATCTTGTTTTATTGTTAGTTGGCCCCGGGAGAGTCAGCGTGGACAGTATGATCGGGAAATAAAGCCTCCCCAAACCCCTCCCAGGGAGGGGCTTAAATCATTACGATCAAACAACTTTTATTTTTTGTTACATGTTCATCACCGAAACACAGATCCGCATTCATTATGCACTCACCGACCAGATGGGTATTGTGTATTACGGCCACTATGCCCAGTTTTATGAGATTGGCCGGACAGAAGCCATCCGGCAGATCGGTTATACTTATAAGGAAATAGAAGCCCTTGGTATCATCATGCCGGTTGTTGATATTCACAGCCGGTTTTTAAGACCGGCAAAATACGATGACCTCATAACCGTTAAAACCACCCTCAAAGAAATGCCCACTCATTTCAAGATCATATTTCATGCAGAAATTTTTAATGAGCAGGATGAACTATTGAATACCGGTGTGGTTACTTTATTTTTTGTAAATGCAAAAACGATGAAGCGTTGCGATATGCCTGAGGTTTTGAGGGAAAAGCTCTCTGGCTACTTTGTAGCTTAATAAAAAGTCAAAATTAAAAAATTAAAAAGGAAGCATGTTAACTTCTTTTATAAACTTTTGTATTTTGACTTTTTCCTTTTGACTTTTAACTTGCCTGTCCGGCAGGCTTTTGAATTCCTTACGCCCTGTTATTATCCGCCCTCCAATTTGTAACGGCCATTTTAATATGCTTTGCACTTAAGTTCTCCTCAACGGCCTGTTTTGCCAATGCCACAAATTCATCATCGCCTGCAAAACGCAAAGCAATGATTTGTCCCATTTTTAAACGGCTGTCCAATGGTTTGCCGGTTGCAATAAAATGGCGCAGATTTTCTTCGGCACGTATGGCCCTGTCCTGTGCTTTTAATGCAAAGGCACGTGCATAATACCAAACTATTAATAAAACAACACTGATTAAACAGATCAGTGATGCACTGTATAAGCCGGTATGATTACTACAGGCTTCATATACATTAATACAGGCCCCTGTTACTAAAGCCAGTATGGCTGTGGGTGTAATAAAATGATACAAGGGTACATACCTTGAATGATTATTAAAATTCTGGTTGCTCATGATCATAAGTTTTTATGCAGCGTGAAAGTATGAAAAAATCATTTGAAACCAGTATTCTCTGTTAAGACCCCTTTGGGGAATTTAGGGAGCTTTTAAAATATCCAGCAGTTTCCACATTTTTTCCCGAACTGCTCCAGGGCTTCCATCAAAATTATTAATGATAAAGGAAAACGTATATTCAGCTCCTGATTTGGATTTTACATAACCCGTATAACTTCTTACTCCAGCAATATAACCTGATTTCATTTTTACTCCGTTCTGCTCCGGCAGTGCATTATAAAATGAGGAATACCAGTTTTGTTGCCTGGCATATTGCATAACTTTTACCAGCGCATGGGTAGTTACACGATTGGCAGGAGAAAGTCCACTGCCATCGATCATATTCAATGCTGATTTTTCAATGCCCTTTTTACTCCAGAAATCTTTGATGATGTTGATGCCGGAATCTGTTGCCCCAAAACCCGTTTTTTCGTAAGCAATTGTTTTTACAAATGCCTCGCCGTAAAGATTTATACTTTTTTGCAGGAACCAGTAATTGATACTGTCGAGTGGTGGTGAATGTAAACTTAATAGAAATTTTGATTGAGCCGATGTTTTCTCTTTATTGGTTAATACATCAAAGTTTGTTTTCAGAATTTGGGTTATTCTTATACCATTTTCATTAAACACGCCAGTAATCGCTTTACGAAATGAAAAGGAAGGAGTTGGTAAAGAACCTGAAACCTTAAAATTCCCATTACTTACAGGTACTGTCCCTCTAACATATCCCACTAATCCTCCTTCTGGTAAATAGATGATTGAATTATCCCCACTACCTTCTTTTCCTGTTTTCAATTCACTAAATAACCCAGCCCCAAATAATTGGGGTTTTGTGGTAACAATTTCTACAGCATCTCCCACTTTTTTTCCTGGCTTTAAAATCAGGTCGTATTGATTTTCATGCCAGTTTAATCCCCTTGCACCTGCTCCGTAATAATTACCTATATCTTCCCATGTCCAGCCCCTGGGAGTTGTTTGTGTTTCCCATCTGGAGTCATCAATGTTAATATCCCCGGTAATGGTTGTTACATTTTTTTCTTTTAGCACGGATACTAATTTTTGCTGAATCGCTTCTTCTTTTGTATCCTCCCATCTCCAGCTTCCAAGGGTAGGGTCACCTGATGCTAAAATAAAAAGGTTCCCGTTCAGGATACTATCTTCAATAGTTCCATCATACCCGAAATCTGTTTTATACCGGTAATCCTTTCCCAACAATTCAAATGCTGCTGCACTGGTAAAAACTTTCAGGCAACTGGCCGGGGCTAATCCTATTTGCGAATTTTTATCAAATATAATTTTACCCGTTTTGCTGTTTACAATATACAGGCTTATCAATGAATGTCTGCATTGATCATCAGCTGCAAAAATTTTAAATGCATCACTGAGCCGGGTTTGAATTTGCTGGCCAAAACAAATAGAGTAAAGCAATAAACTAAAAACCAAAAAAAATGTTCTCATACGTTAACTTATCTTGCATTAAAATTAATCTATTTAAAACGATACATGATACAGGCATCCATTATTACCATCGGCGATGAACTTTTAATAGGACAGGTTATTGATACCAACAGCGCCTGGATGGCACAGGAACTCAACAAAGCAGGCATACGTGTGGTACGACGCGTTGCAGTAGCTGATGTATGGGATGAAATATGGATTGCATTGGATGAGGAACAAAAACAGGCAGATATTATTTTAATTACGGGTGGACTTGGCCCCACGGCCGATGATATTACCAAACCATTATTGTGTACCTATTTTGGTGGCCGCATGATTGTACATGAAGAAACCCTTCAAAATGTATTGGACATTTTTACAAAATTAAACAGGCCCATCATTGACAGAAATCTGAAACAGGCTGAAGTGCCGGATGTTTGTACCGTACTTTTAAACAAAAGAGGCACAGCTCCGGGCATGCAGTTTAATAAAAACGGAAAAGTATTTGTAAGCCTGCCCGGCGTACCTCATGAGATGAAAGGATTAATGACTGATGCGGTGATACCGATGTTGCTGCAGCAATTTCAATTTCCTGCCATCATTCACAAAACATTATTAACCGCCGGTGTGGGTGAAAGTTTTTTAGCAGAACTGATAAAAGAATTTGAAGAAGCACTTCCCGCTCAAATCAAACTGGCTTACTTACCAAATTATGGTATGGTCAGGTTACGTTTATCTGCTACCGGGTTTGATAAAGAACAAACTGAAAAAGAAATTCATCAATTATTTGAAACACTCAAATCACTTGTTAAAGAATACCTGGTAACCGATATAGATGAACCAATGGAAAAAGTAGTTGGTAAATTATTAATGGCCAAAGGCAAAACCATGTGTACTGCCGAAAGCTGTACCGGTGGATATATTGCGCACCTGGTTACTGCCTTACAGGGCTCCTCAAAATTTTATGACGGCAGTGTTGTCAGCTATTCGTACCAGGCAAAAGAAGACCTTTTGCAGGTTGACCCGGAAACACTGCAATCAAAAGGAGCAGTGAGCGAAGAGATCGTTTTACAGATGGCTAAAGGCGCATTACTGCATATTAAATCCGATTATGTGATTGCGGTTTCAGGTATAATGGGGCCTGATGGCGGAATGACTGATAAACCCGTGGGTACGGTATGGGTAGCTATTGGCAATAAAGAGAAAATACAGGCTCAAAAATTATATTTTCGTTTCGACAGAATGCGGAATATACAGTTAACCGCCACCAATGCTTTGAATTTACTGCGTAAATTTATACTGGCCGGATCTTAGCCAGAGAAATAGAAGTTTAAACTGGAAATAATTACCTTTGGCTCTTTAAATGAGTTGCCTGCTTTTTTACTGCCTTTTTTTGTACAAGAGTACGACGCAACGAAGTATAACATAGATATAACGCCGGTAACAAAATATTAAATACCTGCCTAACGTCTGGCAGGTTCAATTTTAAAATATTCACTACTTATGAGTTTAGTTGATTTAGTAATGCCAAAGCTGGGAGAAAGCATCATGGAAGCCACTATATTAAAATGGCACAAAAAACCGGGTGATGCCATTAAACAGGATGAGACCGTTTTAGACATTGCCACCGATAAAGTGGATAGTGAAGTTCCTTCCACAACCGAAGGTGTAATTGAAGAAATTTTATTCAAAGAAAATGATGTGGTACCCATTGGTACTGTAATAGCAAAAATAAGGGTGGGTGCCAATGCTGCTGTTTCCAATAACCAGCCAAAACCTGCTCCAAAACAGGAAGAATATGAAGATGCAAAGCTGGTAGAAGAAATTCCCTATCAGCCCACGGACAACAGACAACAGACAACAGCTGGCTCTACGTCGTCGGTGGTCAGTGGTCAGTCATCAGACAATAAACTAAGATTCTATTCGCCCCTCGTATTAAACATTGCTCAACAGGAAGGTATCAGTATGGCTGAGCTGGAAAATATTCCCGGCACCGGGCAGGATGGAAGGGTTAGTAAAAAAGATATTTTAGCATACGTGGGAAACAAAACTGTTAGCTTTAAACCATTAGCAGTTAGCCAGGAAAAAGAAACATCAGTTTCCTCAAACGAAAACAGCAACAACCAGGTGGCATTGGCTAACAACCAACAGATGACAGCTAACAGCTACCCTGGCAATGTAGAAGTTATTGAAATGGACCGTATGCGTAAACTGATTGCAAAGCATATGGTTGATAGTAAACATACCTCTGCCCATGTTACCAGTTTTGCTGAATGTGATGTAACCAATTTAGTTTTGTGGAGAGAAAAAATAAAGAAAGAATTTGAAAAAAGAGAAGGTGAAAAAATTACCTATACACCTCTTTTTATTGAAGCCATTGTTAAGTGTATAAAAAAATACCCGTGGCTCAGCAGCAGTGTTGATGGCGATAAAATAATTATAAAGAAAGACCTCAACATTGGTATGGCTGCAGCTTTACCCAATGGCAATTTAATTGTGCCGGTTATTAAAAATGCCGACAGGTTGAATTTAGTTGGCCTCACCAAACAGGTTAATGAATTGGCAAATGCAGCACGTTCGGGCAAATTAAAACCCGATGATACAACCGGTGGTACCTTCACTTTAACCAATGTGGGAACTTTTGGAAGTATAATGGGTACGCCTATTATTAACCAGCCCCAGGTTGCTATCATGGCAGTTGGTGCCATTAAGAAAAGGCCGATGGTTATTGAAACACCACAGGGCGACAGTATTGCCATCCGTCATATGATGTATATCTCTTTAAGTTACGATCACCGTATCATTGATGGCGCATTGGGCTCCACTTTTTTAAATGCAGTTTCCAAAGAGCTTGAGAATTTTGATAGTAACAGGAGTATATAATTTTTGTTACCAAAAGTTAGTTTCTGATCTGACTTCCTTTCCGTTATAAAAGATAAATGGTTAATAAAAAACAACGCTGTTAAGTTTCAGGTACCCGTTTTATGTTCCTTTTGGTTGAAGGGTAAATCCTTCCAGAAATTTAGTGGTAAAGTTTCCACTGATAAAATTTTCATCCCTCATTAATTGCTGATGAAAAGGAATAGTAGTTTTAACGCCTTCAATAATATATTCGCTCAATGCCCTGCTCATGGTATTTATAGCTTCTTCACGTGTTTGGGCAATTGAAATTAATTTGGCGATCATACTGTCATAATATGGAGGAATAACATAACCGGCATACACGTGGCTGTCTACCCGCACACCATGTCCCCCGGGCTGGTGCAATACCGTAATTTTTCCGGGTGATGGTCGAAAATCATTATATGGATCTTCTGCATTGATACGGCACTCAATAGCATGCATTTGAGGAAAATATGCTTTTCCAACAATTTTTTCGCCGTTTGCTATTTTAATCTGCTCTTTTATAAGATCAAAATTTATCACTTCTTCGGTTACACAATGCTCCACCTGTATACGGGTGTTCATCTCCATAAAATAAAAATTACGGTGTTTGTCCACCAAAAATTCAACGGTGCCCACACTTTCATAATTTATGGCCTGTGCAGCTTTAATGGCTGCATCTCCCATTCTTTTACGTAGATCATCTGTCATAAAAGGCGACGGCGATTCTTCAACCAGCTTTTGATGACGGCGCTGAATAGAACAATCCCTTTCGCTCAGGTGGCAAATATTTCCATATTGATCCCCTGCTACCTGTATTTCTATATGGCGTGGTTCTTCCACAAATTTTTCCATATAAATGCCATCATTTTTAAAAGAAGCTGCTGCCTCAATTTTAGCATTTTCAAATGCTTTTTCAATTTCCGATTCATTCCAAACTACCCGCATTCCCTTACCACCACCTCCCGCAGTTGCTTTTAAAATAACCGGGTAACCAATTTCTTTTGCAGAAGATTTTGCATGGTCTACACTTTCTAAAAGTCCATCCACACCGGGTACAACCGGTACTCCGGCTTTTATCATGGTGTTTTTTGCAGTGATCTTATCCCCCATCGAATTGATCATATCGGGAGTGGGACCAATGAATTTAATATTATGATCTGCACATATTTTTGCAAATTTGGCGTTCTCAGCTAAAAAACCATAACCCGGATGAATTGCATCTGCATTGGTAATTTCAGCTGCTGCCATAATATGTGCCATATTCAGGTAACTGTCGGTACTGGCAGGTTTACCAATACAAACTGCCTCATCAGCAAATTTTACATGAAGACTGTCCTTATCAGCTGTTGAATATACAGCAACGGTTTTAATACCCATCTCCCTGCAGGTACGTATGATTCGAAGTGCAATTTCCCCACGGTTGGCTATTAATATCTTTTTAAACACAATAATTGAATTAAAAATTGAAAATTGAAAATTAAAAAAATGAAAAAGATTGTTTAACAACAGCCTTTACAATAAAATATTTTTTTTAAGAAGGATCTACAAGGAATAAAGGCTGATCATACTCAACCGGGCTTGCATCTTCAACCAATACTTTTACTATTTTACCTTTTATTTCGCTTTCTATTTCATTAAAAAGTTTCATCGCCTCAATAATGCAAACCACTTTACCCGGTGTAACCTCATCACCAACACTGGCTAAAATGGGTTTCCCGGGTCCTGCCTGCCGGTAGAAAGTACCGATCATCGGACTTTTAATAGTAACTAAATTATCGGCTTTGGGTTCAGCAACAGGTTTTGGAGCAACCGGGGCTGCAGCAACTGCTGCCGGTTGTGGTGCCGTATATGCAGGAGCAGCATTACCGGCAATGATATGTTGAACAGGATCTTTTTTCTGTTTTACGGTAATTTTTACTCCTTCTTCTTCAATTGTTATTTCACCAATATTGGTTTTATTAATGAGCTTTACTAACTCCTGGATTTGCTTGATGTCCATGTAGATTGTTTAAGTAGTTAATTGGTAAAGAAACCGGCTGCTAAGATAGGGTAAGATAAATCATAACTGCAATCAAAATATTAAAAATATTGGATTATTTGGCATTTTTACCCTAAAAATCAATGAAAATTGCCCGAAATAAGGCAAAAATGGGCAAATATTACAAAATAAAAATTGGGTAATTATTTCCATAATTACCCAATTCAAAAAAGTATTTATTGCTTATCCTTTAACCCTTTCTACGTATTCGCCGGTCTTGGCATTTACCCTGATCAATTCACCTTCATTAACAAATAAAGGTACATTCACAGTAGCTCCGGTTTCAACGGTGGCAGGCTTTAAGGTACGGGTTGCGGTATCTCCCCGCATACCCGGTTCGCTGTAGGTTACCAATAGAACGATCTTATCGGGTAGTTCAACACCCATCGGAAGATCGGTTTCACCATTTATTAAAACAGATACCTCCTGGCCATCTTTTAAAAATCTGGGTGCGTCAATCATTGCTTCTGCCACGGTAATCTGTTCAAAAGTTTCAGTATCCATAAAGCTGAAACCGGTATCATCCTTATATAAGTACTGGTATGGCTTCTTTTCAACCCTAACCGGGAAGATTGTTTCACCACTGTTCCAGGTTATTTCAATACTCCGGTTGTTATCAACACCTTTCAGCTTTGCCCAAACTTTAGCGGCGGCACGAGCTGTCTTATTTTGCCCAAATTCAATAACGGTATACAGGCTGCCATCTACTTTAATGATTAATCCTGAACGCACATCTGCTGTTGTTGCCATAATTTCATATTTTATCCCGATACTTACCGGGAGGTTGCAAAAGTAATAATACTGCAGCTAAATCCGAAATCCAGTATTGGCTATTCAAATTTTATACTTAACGTTCCGTTATCAAACAAAGAAATTAGCTTTATCAAAATTTAATAAAATGAGATATATCATTTTTATATTGTTTTGTATTTGCTTTTGTAAAACAGCTTACACCCAAACCGACTCCACATTATTATACCTCCGTTTCCCTACAGTACCCCCTTTCAGTATTACAAAAGTATCAGACAGTACTAAATTTACAAAAGATGACCTGGCTAAAAGAAAAGCTACCATCATTGTTATTTTTAGCCCCGATTGTGATCATTGCCAACATGAAACCAAAGAACTGATTACCAATATCAACCTTTTTAAAAAAGCACAGATCATTATGGCATCCCCCCTGGAACACCGGCATCTGAAAAAATTTTATGATGAATATAAAATTGCCGATTATCCCAACATTATCATGGGCAGGGATCCTGCTTATTTTTTGGGAACCTTTTACCGTGTTCGATCTTTACCGGCCATATTTGTATATGACAAGAAAGGAAATTTTATATCCGCGTTTGACGGAACTGTGCCGGTACAAAAGATCGCTGAAGTTTTATAAACTGATTATTTAATAATAATGAAAAGTCTGTTACTTTTTTTTCCTGCCATCCTGATCAATGCATTTGCTTTTTCTCAAACTGACAGTTCGGCTCCTTATTTTAAATCGAAATTATTACCTGATTTTACTTTATATACCCTGGACTCTGTTGAATTCAACCAAAATATGCTGGATAAAACAAAAAGCACCATCATTATGCTGTTTAATACAGAGTGCGATCATTGTCAGCATCAATTAGAAACGCTGTTATCAATACCCCGGGTTTCGCAATATGCCCAGATCATTTTATCTTCAATAGAAACCCTGGGAAAAAACAGGATCTTCTACAATAAAAATCATTTAGAAAAATATCCCTTTGTACACCTGGGTAAAGATTACAAATATTTTTTTGGCGGATATTACAGACCCAATACCATACCTGTACTGGCTTTTTACAATACCCAAAAACAATTGGTATTATTTAACCAGGGCCATACAAAAAAGAAACAAATCCTGGAAGCCTTAAAATAATAAATGGTCTAAGCCTATTTTATAAATCGCCGGCTCCAAATAATTTCATCTTCAACAATTATTCTTAAATCATAAATACCTTTTCCCAAATTGCTTACCGGTATTTGAATAATCTTATTCAAAGAGGCACTTCTTACCCTTGTAATTATTTTACCCGAACTGTTTTGTATTAAAACAGTAATTACCCCTTTAATGATTGCTGTTCCTTTATAATGAAGCATAAGCAGATCTCTTACCGGTACCGGAAACATAACCCAGTTATAAGCCGGTGTGGCAGCAGAAACCATGACACCCAAACTATATTCAGCATTATCAGCAATCGTAATATATTTTAAGCGGTAATAATTTTCTCCGGGTGCAGGTTGTTTATCTTCATAATAAAAAGTTTTGATCCCGGTATATTGATTTATCTCCCGGAGTGCAATGTCTGACCACCTGGCATTGTCCGGACTTCGCTGTATGATATACATCTTAATTCCTGTTACATTATGCTTCCATCTTATTTTTACAGTATTTTTTTGACTTTCATAAACTGCAGAAAATTCCGTATCATTATTGATAAAAAAACTATGAGACTGGATTCCTAAAAGGAAAATTGCCTGAAAGGTGGTAAACATGGAGATCGTTTTTTTACTGTTTATTCAACTAAAATCAAACCAGCATTTGATATAGAACCGTTAAAAAATTAAACTGCATTATACAAGTCTTTTTAAAAAAGCATTTTTCCTGAGCCGGTATTTAATTACCTTTGTGCCGCAATTAATTTTTATACGTTCATAAGGCAAATAGCCGGGTGAACACTTTAAACTTATATATATGAAAGTAACTGTAGTTGGAGCCGGAGCCGTTGGTGCTACCTGTGCTGATAATATTGCCCGTAAAGAACTTTGTGATGAACTCGTTTTATTAGATATTAAAGAAGGCGTAGCCGAAGGCAAGGCGATGGATATGATGCAGACAGCCACGTTGCTTGGATTTGATACAAATATCACAGGTAGTACAAATGATTATTCAAAAACAAAAGGTACTGATGTAGCTGTAATAACTTCGGGCATTCCACGTAAACCCGGCATGACCAGAGAAGAATTAATTGGAATTAATGCCGGAATTGTAAAATCTGTAACACAAAATATTTTACAACATTCCCCAAATGCCATTATAATAGTTATCAGTAATCCAATGGATACCATGACTTACCTGGCCCTGAAATCAAGCGGTTTGCCTAAGAACAGAATTATTGGAATGGGTGGGATTTTAGACAGCAGCCGGTTTAAATATTACCTGTCAAATGCAATTGGTTGTACAGCAACCGATCTGCAGGCAGTTGTAGTTGGAGGCCATGGTGATACTACGATGATCCCTTTAGCAAGGCTGGCTACCTACCAGGGTGCACCGGTTGCTAATTATGTAGATGCAGATATATTGAAAAAAGTTGTTGCCGATACTATGATTGGAGGAGCTACCTTAACCGGTTTATTAGGTACTTCTGCCTGGTATGCACCGGGTGCTGCCGGGGCGGCATTAGTTGAGGCAATTGTAAGGGATGAGAAAAAATTATTTCCCTGTTGTGTTTCCCTGGATGGGGAGTATGGCCAAAAGGATATTTGTATAGGGGTACCTGTTGTTATAGGAAGAAATGGCTGGGAAAAAATTGTTGATTACAAGTTAAATGAAGAAGAACAGGCGGCTTTTAATAAAAGTGCAGAGGCTGTTCGAAATATGAATAATGTGTTGACTACACTAAGTTTATAATTTAGTTATTATAGTAAACAGAGGCTCTTTTTTAATTAAAAGGGCCTTTTTTATAAAATATTACTATCTTTAATGTGTACAAGACCACTTATATGAAAACTCAATGCACAAGGTCAGAAGTATATCTTCTGAAACTATGCTTCGTTTTTTTACCTCTACTTGTTTGCGGCAATACATTTGCCCAGGTGGTACAGTTGACTCCCCAAACTAAAGCGGCGCAAACAAAAAATTTTAAAAACTCTTCTTTAAATCCTAATTCATCAGCCGAAACGGATCTATTTGGAACCGGCACAAAATTCATTGAAAATATAGGACAGTATGGAAATACAGTATCCAATTTTGATAAGATGGGGAAAATTCTATATGGCTATGAAGGATGGGGAATGCCGGTACTATTTACCGCAAAAGGGTTAATTCATTTACAAAGAAAAATAAATAAGCCGCAATACATCGGAAATGAAAAGAAGGAAGAAAGTGGCTTGCCTGAAAAAAATAAACGGGTAACCATCGACCGTACCATAACCATGGAATGGATCAATGCAAACCCAAATCCACAAATTATTTCCGAAAATTTATGTGCTGACTATTTTACGTATGGATTGTTACCGGAAAAAGCCAGGGCATTTAAAAAAATAGTTTACAAAGAACTGTACCCGGGCATTGACCTGGTTTATTCATTTGATCAAAACAAAAAAAATGGTTTTGTATATAATTTACTGGCGGCACCAGGTGCAAATATCAGTAAAATAAAAATGAAATATGACGGTGATATAAAGAGTATCACTCAGGATAATGATGGAAACCTGGTTATTAATACCGGTATTGATAAGATCACCATTACAAAAGCCCCGGAGTATTCTTTTGAAAAAAATGATCAAAAATTAAATATTTCATTCAGCATAAACAATAATGAGATCAGTTTAATGCTTCCCGAAAATTACAATGCAGATAAACCCCGGGATATCGGGCGGTTTGTTTCAGGAACAGGTACCCTTTCAGAAACAGATGCCGGGAAAGCAAAAGATATTGATTTTGATTATGCAGGTAATGTTTACGTTTCAGGCGGTGGTGATGGAACCATTCAAAAATTAGCCAAGTATGATGCATCCGGAGTATTGCAATGGACCTTTAGTGGTACATTAACGATGCCGGTTTGGAGTTTTGGAGAGGCACATGGAGGTTGGGTTACAGATAAAATAAGCGGTAACCTTTATTTAGGTCAGGGAATACAACAATCAGGTTTCAGGATCATCCGTTTAAATACAGCCGGACTTTATGATAACTATATTACCGATCTTGATCCCGGATTTGTTGAAAACTGGAAAATGTTGTGGAACTGTAACGCAGGAGTACCCCGGATCTTTATTGCCGGGGGTGGTGGAAATTCTAATAAAGAGTTAGCCATTCTTTCACCAACTTCTCTTACCCTTAGTCCATCTAACCTCACCGGAATTGTTACGGGCCATAATGATATTTCAGATATTTTGATTGACCCCATTACAAACGATATGTACACCCTGTTTTCCATATCTGTTCTTGACCCCACGGCCGATAATAAAATTTATAAACATAAACCACCGTACAGCAATACTGATAAAGTATGGACTGTTAAACCCGGTTATTTTAACCTGGTTGAACCTTTTAACAGGCCTTACCTGAACGGACTTGATAATTCAAGCAATACCCTTGCCATAAATTCGAGGTATTTATTTTATTGGGATGGAAAAAACCTGAAGGCATTTGATAAATCCAATGGAACAGAGGCAGGTACTGCACTTACCATTTCCTCTAATACGCCGCTTATGCAAGGTGGTATTATTGCCGATCAATGTGATAATGTTTTTATAGGCTCAGCCAATGGCATTATTAAAGTATACCATTTTAACGGCAATACATTTGATGATAATAAAGCTGACGATATAACTATAGCGGGTTACCCTTCAAGTTCAATATATGATATCATATATGATCAGGGCAAAGGGTTGTTGTATGCCTGCGGGGATGGTTTTGTTGCTGCTGTTGATTTATCTGCTTACTGTACTTCCCGGTTTTATTCAGTGAATGTAGTATCCGGTTGTTCATCGGTTTCTGTTACTGCTTCCCTCATTCCTGCAGCACCTGCAGGTTCTGCAGTTATCTACAATTTATTTAAAGGAAGCACACAAATTGCAGGTAATTCTACAGGATTTTTTACCGGATTAACTTCAGGTACCCAATATTCAATAGTCGCAATTATAAATCAGGCCTGCGGAGGTTTACAGGCTGTTACTGAATTTACCCCTGGTGCAGCATCAGTCATAAAAATTAATACCCCGTCTGCAATTTGTTCGGATAGTACTATTGATTTAACGGCTGCATCAATAACAGCAGGTTCAACATCAGGTTTAACTTTTACCTATTGGTTAGATGCCGCTGCAACTATGGCGCATCTTTCGCCTTCCAAATCAAAACCAGGCATTACTTATTATATTAAAGGAATTACAGCAGCAGGATGTTCCATAACAGAACCCGTGTTCGTTTCTGCAATACCCGCACCACAGCCAAATGCAGGTGCTGATACGGTGATTTGTTTTGGAAAAACCCTGCAACTTAAAGGTACCGGCGGATCAGGTTATAACTGGAGTCCACCAACCTATCTTGACAATCCACAAATTTCTAATCCAACTATTATTAATCCGGGTGCCGGTACGATCACTTATCATTTAAAAGTAAAAGATGCTTTTGGATGTCAGTCATTGGCAGCAGATGATGTTAAAATTACATTTGCACCTGTTGCAAAAATTTTAATCAGCACGGATAGCCTGGTGGCAATTAATCAGCCGGTACAATTACATGTTGTTGATGTAAATAACAGTGGTTTTACTCATTACAGCTGGTCACCGGCATACGGATTAAACAATCCGTTCATAGCGAACCCTATTGCAATTTTAGACAGGGAAACTACCTATTCATTACATGCAGTTACTTCAAATAAATGTTCAGCTGATGCCATAATTACGCTAAAAGTTTTTAAACGCCCTGAGATATATGTCCCTAATTCCTTTACGCCAAATGGGGATGGGCTTAATGATATACTCAAAGCCATACCTGTTGGCATGCAGGAGTTTCATTACCTCAAGATATTTAACAGGTTTGGACAATTGTTATTTACAACTACAGATGCTGCAAAAGGATGGGATGGTAAAATACAGGGGAAAGAGCAAAATAGCGGAACTTATGTCTGGATAGCAGAGGCCATAGATTACAAAGGAAATATAATTCAGCAAAAGGGATATTCAACACTGATTAAGTAACTATAAACAATTTAATTAATCCCCTCTGTAACCATCTCTTTATTGATTTTCATCACTAATCCCTGCAACACTTTACCGGGACCTGATTCTGTAAAAATTGTTGCCCCGTCTGCAATCATGGCTTCCACACATTGTGTCCATCGCACGGCACCGGTTAGCTGGTCAATTAAATTCCTTTTTATATCTGCCGGATCGGTAACGGCTTTTGCCACTACATTTTGATAAACCGGGCATGATGGCATATTAAAATGTGTTGCTTCAATAGCTGCCGCCAGTTCTTCTTTTGCCGGTAACATTAATGGTGAATGAAAAGCGCCCCCTACCGGTAAAACCAAAGCACGTTTTGCACCTGCTGCCTTCAAGCGTTCGCAGGCAACTTCAATTCCTTTTATAGATCCGCTGATAACCAATTGACCCGGACAATTATAATTTGCCGGAACAACCACCTCTCCTGTTTCCCGCATCACTGCTTCGCAGATTTCTTCCACTTTATGATCTGCCAATGCCAATACCGCCGCCATGGTTGATGGGTTCATTTCGCAGGCCCGTTGCATAGCCTGTGCCCGGATAGAAACAAGCATTAATGCATTTTCAAAACTCAGGGTATTATTGGCAACCAGTGCTGAGAACTCGCCCAATGAATGGCCGGCAACCATATCAGGCTCAACATCAGGCAAAGTTTTAAAAGCAATAACTGAATGTAAAAAAACGGCAGGCTGGGTAACGTTTGTCTGTTTCAGTTCTTCATCAGAACCGCTGAACATAATATCCGAAATCCTGAAACCTAATATTTCATTGGCCTGTTCAAACATTTCTTTTGAAACAGGATCTGAATCGTATAAATTTTTCCCCATTCCGTTAAATTGCGATCCCTGCCCGGGGAATATATAAGCATGTGCCATCGTTCTTGTTTAATCGTTTATAGATTTAATGGTTTATCAGTTTATTGCCCGCCCGGCTGAATGCCGTTCGGACGGGGTTTTGAAATCAGTCCTTTTTTTGTTTCTACAAATTCTCCTTTAGTACTTTAATATATCCATTTAGTTTTTTATGAATTATTTCTAACTGACTTATAAGAATAGCATGTTCGTCTTTGCTTATTAAATTCCTTCTGACAGATTTTTGTAACCAGTTTTTTGTTTCCAGGACAGAACCTCTGCTATAAAAACAAAAATTAATATTCTCTTTAATAAAAAACCGTCCATATCCCTCAGCTATATTTGAAGAGATAGAGTCAGCTGCATCGGTTATTTGTTTCCCCGACCCAAACTTCGCAAAATTATCCCACTTCTCCACCATAAACCAAATCTTATCACTAAAATCCTGAGAATGATTGTAAACATCTAAATCTTCAAGGGTATACATAAAAAAAAGTTTACCTGAAGTTAAAAAGATCTAACGACAAATAAACAACTAAATCAGTAAACCAATAAACCTAATGCAGCTTAGCACTGATCAGTTTCACAAACTCACTTCTTGTTTCATTTTTTTCAAATTCGCCCCAAAAAGCAGATGTGGTAGTTACCGAGTTTTGTTTTTCAACACCCCGCATCATCATACACAAATGCGATGCTTCAATAACAACGGCAACACCCAAAGGATTAAGGGTTTCTTTTATAGAATTCAATATTTGGTTCGTTAACCTTTCCTGTACCTGCAGGCGGCGGCTATACACTTCCACTACCCTGGCAATTTTACTAAGTCCGGTAATGTACCCATTTGGAATATAGGCTACATGTGCCTTACCATAAAAGGGCAGCATATGGTGTTCACACATACTGTACAGTTCAATATCCTTTACAATGATCATTTCACTCACATCCTCATGAAATTTTGCAGAATTTAAAATTTCATTGGCATCTATATCGTATCCCTGTGTAAGAAACTGCATGGCCTTGGCAATACGTTCAGGCGTTTTTTCCAGACCTTCCCGTTCCGGATCTTCCCCAATCAGTTGCAGGGTTTTGCGATAATTTTCCATGAGCCCGGATGTAGTTTTTTCATCGTACTGCTCAATTTTTTTATAAGCCATTTAATTAATGTTTTTAAAAGCCGTTAATTTTTTATTTCAGGTTGCCGGGTAATCCACAAAATTCCTTTCTGTTTCATACAGCCTGACCTGCAGATCAAATTTTGTTTCGATCTTTTTTCTTAAAATATTATAGATAACAATTGCAATATTCTCTGCACTTGGGTTTACTGATTTAAATTCCACGGTATCTTCATTCAGGTTTTTATGATCAAAACGTTCTATCACCTGTTCCTGTACAAGATCACTAAGCAGTTTCATATCCATCACATAACCTGTACCGGCATCCGGCTCCCCGGTTACTTTAATTACCAGTTCGTAATTATGTCCGTGAAAATTCGGGTTATTGCATTTACCAAAAACCCTTTCATTGGTAGCCGCATCCCATGCCGGATTGTTTAACCGGTGGGCTGCATTAAAATGTTCTTTACGATAAACTGATACTCGATTGCTCATGATTTATGTTATAACATATAAACATTTATGTTTGTTCTGAATTTTTATCATTAATATCCGGAACAAAAGATACTGACGGTTAAAACAGAAGTATGCTGTTCAAACATTTCAGCTACTGAAAGTTAATCATCATTAAAGTTATGATTTGTTTACCTGAAACTAAGCTAATTCCCCGTAGTATTCAACAAATATCCGGGGTGTTTCAGATAATTTAAGGCAATGTAACTGAACAGCTTCCGGAAGATGAGGATTAAGCTGGTTCCAGATACCAATTACCAGGTTTTCTATTGAACATAATTTCCCCTGCATAAAGTCAACATCAACATTCAGGTTTTTATGATCAAGCTTATCTATTACATGCTCTTTAACGATTATACTCAGTTTTTTTACATCAAATACAAAACCTGTATCCGGATGGGGTTCGCCTTTTAAAGTAACAAACAACTCAAAATTATGCCCATGCCAGTTTTCGTTTGCACATTTACCAAACACTTCCTCATTTTTCTCCCTGCTCCATGCCGGGTTAAATAATTTATGAGCCGCATTAAAATGTTCTATCCGCGTGATGTAAACCATGAAGATGTCAAAAATTTTCGCAAAGGTAGCTTCTAAATCCTGAAATATGAAGAGTAAACACGAAATTTGTTGAATGCAAATATTAGTTATTGCTTCAACTTCACCCGAGATTCAACCTTTACCTGATGCCGATGCGGATTATGATGTATTAATTACAGGCGTTGGCATTCCGGCTGCTATTTACCATTTACAAAAACGGATGCTGCAGATTGATTATGATCTTGTCATTCAGGCCGGTATTGCAGGTTCATTTAATGCTGATATAAAATTAGGCCAGGTTGTTTTGGTAAAACAGGATTGTTTTGCCGATCTGGGCATAGAAGAAAATGATACGTACACACCTGTTTTTGAAACCGGGCTTTCAGATAAAAATGAATTCCCCTTTGAAAATGGATGGCTGGTGAATACGAATGAAATATTAAAGACATCTTCCTTATTATGCGTTAAAGCGATTAGTGTAAATAAAGTAAGCGACCGTGAATTGCAAAAACTTCAATTCATAAAAAAGTTCAATGCCGATATAGAAACCATGGAAGGTGCTGCTTTGCATTATGTTTGCCTGCAGGAAAATATACCTTTTCTGCAGATCAGATCAATATCAAATTATGTTGGCGAAAGAGATAAAACGAAATGGAAGATGCAGGAGGCAATTGTTAATTTGAATGCAGCATTATTTAAACTCATTAACGGACCTGCCTGCCGGTAGGCAGGTTTTCCAATTAACGGATCAACTCAAAACAATGAAACTTACGCTTGGCTTTTCACCCTGCCCCAACGATACTTTTATTTTTGATGCATTGATACATCATAAAATTGATACCGGAGGTTTAACTTTTGATGTGGTGCTGGAAGACGTGGAAACGTTGAACAAATGGGCGTTGAAAGGGAAGTTGGAAATCACCAAACTCAGTTATGTCGTGCTGCCCCTGGTATTGGACAAATACCTGGTTTTAAACAGTGGCAGCGCATTGGGTAGTGGTGTGGGGCCCTTATTAATTAAAAATGAAAAATTAAAAACCAGCCATTCCGGCAGGCAGGTTATACATGTAGAAGACCTATTGATTGCAATACCCGGTGAACATACCACCGCACATTTACTTTTTTCATTGGCCTATCCCAATGCCGGGAACAAAATTTTTCTTAGGTATGATGAAATAGAAAATTTTGTTTTGGAAGGTAAAGGATTGGGTGTTATCATTCATGAAAACCGGTTTACTTATGCAGCTAAAGGTTTGCATAAAATTACTGACCTGGGTGATTATTGGGAAAAAGAAACCGGCATCCCGATACCACTTGGTGGTATTGTTATCAAACGTTCTGTTGATACCGCAATTAGTTTGCAGGTTGATAAACTGATCAGGAAAAGTATTGAGCATGCTTTCAGTCATCATTATAAAACCCTGTCGGCCTATGTAAAAAAACATGCCCAGGAAATGGATGAAGAGGTGATGCATAAACATATAGATTTATACGTAAATGATTTTTCACTTGATTTGGGTGATACAGGAAAAAAAGCAGTAGGGAAATTACTGGAAGTTTATAAAAAAAGTAAACCGGAAACTGAATTTACCGGTTCTGAAATATTTGTAAAACCTACGCTTTAAGGAAAGTTCTTTTTTAAAGCTTTGCCATAAACTTCCAAACACCGTTTTCTGGCAAACTCATGTTCTACAATTGGTTTTGGATAATTTAATCCGTTTAATTCCGGCACCCATTTATTTATATAGGTAAGTTCAGGATCAAATTTTTTTGTTTGCAGGTAAGGATTAAAAATCCTGAAATAAGGAGCCGCATCACATCCACTGCCTGCCGCCCATTGCCAGCCACCATTATTTGCAGCCAGGTCAAAGTCAAGTAATTTTTCTGCAAAATATGCTTCCCCCAGTCTCCAGTCAATTAATAAATGTTTGCATAAAAAGGAAGCCACGATCATCCGCACCCGGTTGTGCATAAAACCAGTTGCATTCAATTCCCGCATTCCGGCATCAACAATGGGATAGCCGGTAAGGCCTTTGCACCATTTTTCGAATTCGCCATTGTCCCTTCTCCATTCTATGGTATCGTAGGCTGGCTTAAAAGCTTTGTCTTTTCCTACCCATGGAAAATGCCAGAGTATCATCTGGTAAAAATCCCGCCAGATCAGTTCATTGAGAAAGCTATCACTTAAACCATTACATTGATTTGCTATTTGCCTGATGCTTACGGTGCCAAACCGGAGATGAACGCCCAATTTAGAAGTTCCGGATACAGCCGGAAAATTTCTTTGCGCCCCGTATTTTATAATTAGCTCTTCATCTAATTCTTTTGATGGAAAAGGCTGATCTGTATTATTAAAACCCATGTCAGGTAAAGAAGGTATTTTACAGGGTGCCTGTTGATAAAAATTAGCAGCATACATCTCCGCAGGATATGTTTTTACAGGATGATCTTCAAGTGCTGCTTTCCATTTTCTGCTGTAGGGTGTAAATACGCTGTATGGCTTACCATCATCTTTTACAATTTCCCCTTTCTCAAAAATTACCTGGTCTTTAAAACTATGAAACGATACCCCTTTATTTTGCAACAGGGTGGCTATCGAGGAATCTCTTTCCCTGGCATACGGCTCATAATCATGATTGGTAAATACTTTTTCCAGATCATATTTATCAAGAAGAACAGAAAATGCTTCTTCGGGTGTAGTATAAAATACTTCAAGTGATGAACCAACCTTCTTTAATAACAACTGCATTTCTTCCAGGGCTGCATGAATAAATTGCACACGCCTGTCTGCCTTATCATCAAGTTTATCCAGGATATGTTTATCAAAAATAAAAATGGGTAAAACAGGATGATCGCTTTTTAAGGCATAAAAAAGCCCGGCATTATCTTTTAAACGTAAATCCCGCCGAAACCAGAAAATATTTACTTTTTGCATAAACCAAAGCTAAAATGTTAGTACGCTGTAAACAGCCGGATCAGGAAATAGTTGGGAAAATAGCTGAATAAATTTTTTGGGTGTAGCTATTCGTATACTTCGTATCAGCAATACTTTGTACCCACCGCAGGTTATATATGGCATTGGATAAAAAAACCTCATCGGCATTCAGCAGATCAGTAACGGTTATTTCAGCTTCAAAAGCCTTACTATTATTTTTTATAAGTTGCAACAGTATGTTTTTTCGCATGATACCTGCCACACAACCCTGGTCCAGTGAGGGGGTATAAATTATTTCATCCTTAACCAAAAAAATATTGGCAATAGTTGTATCGCAAAGTTTTCCGTCATTATTTAATAAAACGGCATCATTCCATTGCTGATCTTTAGCATGGAGCGATGCCATTACATAAGGTAAAAAATTATTGTGCTTAAGGTTACTCAGTATATCGCAGTTCTTTGTAACATCAGTATACATACCTAAAACCAAACCATTACTGTTCCAATGCCCGGTATTCTCGGGCAAAGCCCATGTTTGAATAAGATAATGGGGAGTATGGTTAATTTCATCATATAAACCCCCGTCACCCCTGAAAACCGTTAAACGAACCCTGGCATTTTTATGGTGCCCGTTTTTTAAAAGCAGTTTCAATATTTCATCCTGTAAAGTATCCGGAGTAAAATGTTTCGGTAATGTAAACTTTAAAATGTTCATACCCTTCCACAAGCGGGCAAAATGATCATCTGTAAATAATAATTGTCCTTGTATACTTTTTAAAGTTTCAAACAAACCATCGCCATACCTTAATCCCCTGTTATCCGGACCAATTATCATTTTACTGCCCTCATAATTTTTTCCATTATAATTAAAGTAATTCATTTGTCAAATATACCATTAACCAGCATCCGGATACCGGAAGTAAACCATATAAAAAGTCCCGCCAAAAAAGCGGGACATTTCTTCATTACAGTTTTAGAGACCAAAATTGAAACGAAGCGGCGGTTTTTTTACAACTCTTCGTTTAGAATATTGTGTTTTACAGCATACATAATTAAACCGGCAGTACTTTTAGCACCCGTTTTAACTTTAAGTTTATCCCTTATGGCTTCCACGGTTCGGGGGCTAAGGTCTACCAGGTCGGCAATTTCTTTAGTACTTTTCTCCTCACACATCAATTTCAGTATCAGCATTTCTTTATCATTCAGGTGTGCTTCCTGCTGCATTAATTTATGTGGAGTTACTTCATTTCGTTGTTTTAAGTTAGTCAGTAAGGCTTTATTGGTTAAAGAATTAAAATAATATTCCTGTTCGTAACAGGTTTTGATAGCATCATAAATGATCTCACTGTCGCTGGTCTTGGTAAGATAACTATTGGCCCCGATTTCCATTAATTTGGTTATCATGCTGTGATCGTCCATCATGGTAAGCATTATAATTTTTATGTTGGGGTAAAGCTTTTTTATTTCGGGTAATGTAGCAATGCCGTCCATGATGGGCATCTGTATATCTAAAAGAATTACATCAACCGGTATCATTTTAAGCATATTCAATAAATGCATACCATTATCAGCTTCACCAATAACTTTTACATCTTTTTTAGTGCTTAAAGCAGTTTTAACCCCGGCCCGGTAAAGTACGTGATCATCTGCTATTATTACTTTTATAGGTTCTCCTGTGATTTCATTCGACATCATAATAATTGACATTTATAGAGCTTACGGCTTAATCGTGTAGCTATATAACGATGGCTGCAAGTTCTAATTATACAGATAGATAATAATGCGTGTAATTACCCTATGTTTATAATGGGGATTTTACGTATAAGTTCAGGGGTTTTTCGCATTTTTTTTACAATATACAAAACGGGTTTGGTTTAGGTTATGGTTTCAAATTGTAAAACCAAATAATTAAATTATTAATTTTTTATGCATAACAGCCTTACAAACTTCACCCGTTTTAATTCCAGCTTTTAAAAAAGCTTTCGAAATCTTTATTAATTTTTTAAAGAATAATTAAAAGAAAATTGATAGATAGGAAATGTATAGTCAATTTCAGGTTGCTTTACATATTTATAGTAAACCACTTTCAGGTTTACCAGGTTATTTATTTCAACACCAAAAGCAAAGGAATAACCATGATAGATACCATTGGTATTAATATCCTGTAAAAAATCTTTTATTTGTTTCGGATGGGTATAACAACCAATATACCTGAATGCCAACCAGAACAGGCCAACATTTTTGGCATTATTACGATCCCAGGCCCCTGTTTGAAAATATAAACCAAGTGTACTAAAACTGTTTAAAAAATTAGTTGGTTTACCCGTTTGCGGATCGGCAATTTGACCTGACCGGTAACCTGTTAAAACCCGTTCACCGATATGATATATAAAACCCGTTTTGGTAGCCTTTGGTGTTTTTTTAAAATAAACGATCCCATCAACTGAAATATTTATGAGCCCGCTTAATGGGTTAATGTATTGGTTTACCAAATGATCGTTACTCCGTTGAAGGCCTCCTGAATAGTTTTGGCTTTGAAAATTATTATTGGAAACACCTCCGTATAAAGACAACGGGATTGCAAATTTACCGGGTTCCCCAATAAAAAGACGAATAAAACGGGCAGATGCATTTACCTGCCCGTTATTCATGATGTCAATAAAACCCGAAGTAAAAATTTCGGGTTTATAGGATTTGCCTGAATCAATTGCTACTTTTGCCTGGCTTAAACAAAAATGCCAAATTAAAAAAAAGAGTATTGAAAGGGTACATTTCATTTGGCGTATACGAAATCTGTTTATAAACGCAACTTTTATTCTCAAAATCCATTAATGCTGTACCGGCGGGTTTGGCACACAATAACATTTCATCCTGTTATCATCACAACAGGCATAATATCCGGCATTACAGGTAACACTACAGGCATTCAAAGTCCCTTCAGTTGAACATCCACTTGAACCAATGCCGCCGGAAGTACAAGGACTACCACCACCGGGAGCAATATTGGTTTCTGTTCCGCCTGGCTGAGGCAAATGGCTTGCAAAACCCGGGTTATTACTATCTGCATAATCCAGCATATTATACCAGAATTTATACTGGGTTTGTTTAATTTTTGCAACATCCCATGACCCGGTTAAAAAGGACATGCCATACCCATAAAATTCCTCTTTAAATCTTAAAGAATTTAATTTTGAATTTGCCAGGATATTTTCTTTTGCAAAAGAATAATTACCATCCATTACACCAATAATTGAGATGTAAGACTGTGTTTTATTATAGAGGATAACATATTTTTTACTATTAGGAATAACCACAGAATACGCGTCGTTTTCATCAACATTTGGATATGGTATTGCTGATTTAGTTTCTATAACAAAAGAACAGGAGTAGTTATCAGCTCCTTTTGTATTACACATAATAAAAAGTGAATTATTATTTAGAATTTTAGAATAAAGTTTACAGGTAAATTCTTTATAAATGCCTTCACCTAGTGAATTTTTTATATCAGCTGTTAAGTCCTGTGAACGACAAGCTGTTACTAACAATTGTAATGAAACTATCAGTGTTGCTATTTTAACTAATTTCATAATTCTTAATTTTTAATTTTAATAAATAAATAAATATAAATAACTAATGCAGAATCAATTTATGTAACCCTGACAAATAATTCCCGAAATAGTATTCAATTTAAAATGTCAGTTTTTATTTCAGTATTCATAAAACTATTTAACTGTAGGTTATAAAGTTCTTACTGGTTCACACATGCCAACTGCTTGATTACTTTAGCAGGGAAAAAATGATTCCTCAGTATAAATTTTAAGGCGGGGGTTTAACCCTTATTGCAAGATTTAATTGTTGCATAAAATAGGGTACGAATTAGTTAATAATGGTACGGATTAAATCTCTGGAACAAAGATGCTAACTCAAAATTCTAAATACAAGGGGAAAACAACAGCATAATTAGAGATTTTATGGAAACTTATTTAAACCGGTGAGTTTCTGACAGGATACAGGAATAAAATTATTCTATACATCTTTATAATAGCCCGGTCTTTGTAAACCAGATGGCATTTTTTCAGCAAGTAAAATTTATGGAAACAAATTTTTATGTATCCATAATCCAGATAAACAGTACTACTGAATTTAATACTCGTAACTTATGGCAGTAGTATAAAAAATACCCCCTTAGAAACACTTAAAGAGGGTATTTAAAAAAGAGATCTGGTACTAAGTTTTAAAAAACCTTACTGTACCTATACTATTTAAAAAGTAAAGATTACCTGATCTGATGGTTTTAAAAATTTATTTCTTCTTTCTGAATATTTTAGAAGCAACAAAATATATCACTAAAATCATCAGTACCAAAATGACGATAACATTAAAGCCAGGTAAATTAATGTCCAATAGTATCATACGTTTAATTTATAGATTTAATAAAAATATTTAAATCGTTTTTTTGTTTGGTATCCAGCAAATCAATCAGCCTGGAATATTCAGTTAGTATCTGTGCAAAATCTGTATTTGAAATGTCAATTTTTTTACCAGTCAGTATGTATTTTGATTTAATAGTACCAAAAGAATTTTCAAATGTATTTACACCAATACTTTTAGATTTAAAAAAATCAAATAGAAGGTTAAATTTTTCAAAAGAAAATTTAATCTTTACATGAGGACTTAAATTGCCAAAATTTGAAGTATTCATGGTACTAGCCGCTGAATTCATTTCAGTTCTGCAAGTTGCGATTCCATAATAGCAACCACAAGCACCTGTTTGTGTATTAGGGTTCCAGCAAACACAACAAGTACTAAATAAACAATCCGCAGTGCAGGTAGACGTACTGGGTGCTGTACAGGTACATGTAGCACCACCACCAGGTGCTGCATAATTTGGTTCATTTTGTCCGTAAGCAAAATTAACCAGGAATAAAATTACAAATAAAGAAAAAAAATACTTTTTCATATTAATGATGTTTAATAGAGTACGTTGAAGAAGATCTTACACTTCATGCACAGTTCAACCCTGTGTCCTACTTTGTTTGTAAGCAGTTTTCGGAAATTATTCTGCTTCAAATAATTACGGGGGTGGCTTACCCCTTATTGCCAGGTTCAACAGCTGCATAAACTGGTGTACGATTTAGTTAAAATGGGTACGTATAAACTTCGGGATCAAAGATGAAAACCTTAAATTTTAAAAACAAGGGGAAAACAACAGAAAAAAGTGGGATTTTTCAGTGAGTTTATTCGATTAATAAAAGTAGTATTGTATTGTATAGAATTAAATTTAAATGGCTACACTTAATAATATCGTAATCTGGTTTGGGACAGGAGTTATAATAATATCATTTATAATTTCTCTTTCCCTTTCAAAAAAAAGTAACACTTATATGAAAGGGTTCTTTTTATGCATTTTAATAGCTCTTTTTGCATCTATAAATTCAATTTTTGGTACTATTTTTTTTCTCTACAATATTGATCTTTGTTTTTTTATTCAAAGTATATTAAATTTAATCGACTTACTCTTTTGGGCTATATTTTTTTTAAAAATTTTAAATGATAGAAAAGATTATAAAATAATACAAATTTTATTTATAAGCACATTGTTTATCGCTGTCTATTTACTTTATTATAACAATACAGATAGATCAAATTTACATATACTTGCATTATCAAATGTCTGTAAAACAATTTTTTGCGTACTTTTCTTTCAACAGTATTTCCAAAATTTATCCAATAAAAATATTCTTTCTGAACCCTCTTTTTGGATTGTAACGGGGCAGTTATTTTACTCATCTTTGAGTTTACCATTTTATGCTCTTAACAGTTATATTAAGCAACAATTTTCTCCTTTAATTGCATACAATATTTTTTCAATTTCAAATATATTGATTATCATCATGTACTTTTTTTTTATTAAAGCCTATTTATGCACGAATCGTCTACACAAGGCATAATAATTTTTATTACAGGTACTAGTTTACTATTATTATTGCTTATAAGCTTTATTGTAACAATTGTATATAAATACCAGCAAAAACAAAATGCTTATTTTAAAGATATAGAAACACTTAAAACATCCCATCAAAATGCTATGCTGCAATCGCAGTTGGAAATACAGGAACAAACCTTTCAAAACATATCCAGGGAAATACATGATAATATTGGCCAGAAATTAACGCTGGCCAAACTTCATTTAAACACACTTAATTATACGGCCGGAAATAATACCCAGTTGCAGATAAATGATTCGGTAAATATAATAAGTGAAGCCATCATTGACCTGAGTGATCTCAGCCACAGCATGAGCAGCGAAATTATTTTAAATAACGGCCTGATTAAAGCACTGGAATTTGAAGCGGCACAGCTGATAAAGTCAGGCTTATATCATATTAATTTTTCCACCACCGGCAACCCCGTTTTTATGGATGGTAATATTGAACTGATGCTTTTTCGCATTGTACAGGAAGTACTCAACAATATTATAAAACATGCGGCCGCTTCAATCATAAATATCCACCTGCATTACAATATCTCCCATGTTTCTATCCGGATAAATGACAATGGCAAAGGTTTTAATACTACTGAAACCCTGCCGGGAACCGGCATTCAAAACATAAAGAAGCGCACATCCATGTTAAAGGGCATATTGCTGATCAGCAGCACTGTAAATTTGGGCACCGAAATTAAAATTGAAATACCGATAAATGAAAATAACCCCGTCGTATAAACTTATCCTGGCAGATGACCATATACTGTTAAGGGATGCCCTGGCAAACCTGATCAATAAATTTGAAGAATTTACGGTAATAGCTACTGCAGCTAATGGTGAAGAAGTAATACAGGCAATTGAAAATGGCTGCAATCCGGATATAGCGCTAATTGATTTGAACATGCCAAAGATGGATGGCTATGAAACAGCAAAATGGATCGCAAAAAACCGGCCCGGGGTAAAAATTGTAATCCTTACCATGTACAACAGTGAAATAGCATTGATTCGTTTACTGAAGGCAGGCGTTGACGGATTTTTAAAAAAGGATATCCATCCTGTTGAATTAAAAACGGCGTTATTGTCAGTAGCAGCAGGAGAATATTATTATTCCAATCACACTACTGTTAAAATAGCATCTCTTTTTCGTAAAGAATCTGCACTGGAAAAATCAATATTAAGTGATACAGAAATTAATTTTTTAAAATTAGCCAGTACTGAAATGACCTATAAAGAAATTGCAAAAGTCATGAATTTAACGCCCAGGCATATTGACAGCTTCCGCGATGCATTGTTTACAAAACTTGATGTAAAAAGCCGGGTAGGATTGGCTATTTATGCAGTTAAAAACGGAATAATTACTTTTTAAAAGATCAGGTTTAATGATACAGTAACCTGAAAAATTAGTCTCAAAGTTTTCGTATACTACAAAATTTTAAATCTACCTTTTTACAGGTATTTGTACCATTACTCAATCAGCTTGTTCCGCATGCCATACATGATAAGGCCGCCAATGGTTTTAGCATCAACCTTGGTTTTCATGTTTTGCCTGATGGTTTCAATGGTCCTGGGGCTTAGGAAAATTATCTTCGAGATTTCTTCGGTGGTTTTATCTTCTGATAAGAGTTGCAGTATCTTAATTTCCTTTTCATTAAACTGTACCGGTGTGTTACTGCCATAATGATGACGCACATTTTTTTTCTGCATCAGTTTACCCATAACAGCCTTGTTGACCAGGTCATTAAAATAAAAATCATCATTCATACAGGTTAGAATGGCCTCGTATATTTCTTCCGGGTCGGTGGTCTTTGTTAAATAGGCATTGGCACCCATCTCCATCATCTTACTGATCATTTGCTGATCATCATACATAGTCAGCACAATTATTTTAATATCCTCATATTCTTTCCGGATCAGCTGGATACCGTTAATGCCATCTATTTCCGGCATCCTTATATCCATTAAAAGCACTTCCGGTTTTTTTATCGCAATTTTATGCATCATATCCTTGCCATCTTCAGCTTCCCAAAGCATTTTAAGGTTATCCTTACCGGAAAGTGCCATTTTGATCCCATCCCTGAAAATCTTGTGGTCATCGGCTATTGCAATCTTAATTATCTGGTCATTACTCATAGAATTCACTATTGGGGGTTAGCAAAAAAACTTGCCTAAGTTACAATTATTAAACTTAAATCAACAAATCTGGCAGGTAATTTCAAGAAAGTCCCGGCATCATATCGTTGATTTTCACAGCATTCAGTAATTGTACCTGGTAATTTTACGTGCAATATACTACGGTAAACTACGTGTAACAAATGCACTTATACCCATTTAAAAGGTAATTCCTGTTAAAGCAAAAAAGGGCATAAATGCTCTATTTCGGGGACAAGGCCCGTTATACATTTGTACCAGTTGATTGACATGGGTTCACTAAATAATTTTATATCCAAATATCCAATTAAAATTAAGAACATTTCCAATTATCCCGGAGAAACCTTGTTTGTGCTTGTGTTGCCACTGTCAATCAACTATTTTATAAAAAATCCCGTTTTAAATCCAATAAACTAACCTGAATAACCGAGCTGTTTGTTTTTATCCACAACACCCGGCCTTTTATGTTTCTTCTGCTTTTTTACGTAATAGGTATCTAAGCCTGTTCTTTATTTTTCTAAATCTACTTTTTCACATACACAGTTTTCCACATAAGTAAATTTACTGTGGAAAACTACAATTTAATTCATAGTAATTTTACTAATAACCTACCGTACATTTACTCTAATTAGCTACGTTATTTTACGCTTCTTTTACCTTAAAACCCTTTACAATATTAGGTTTAAGCCCTTTTAAGCAGTTCATTAATAAAATACAGCCGTTGTCAGACTTTCGCTTTTGATGGAAGTTTACAGCGAAAACAATCACTTAGAAACCTTAAAACTTATTTATTATGTGCAGTGGAATTATCGAATTACTGGTTGAGTGTTTTTCTTAAGCACTAAATCAATTTATATTTCTGATTTTAAGAACCAATGGCTATTTTTGATTAAATAACCATTTATTATCTTACAAAATCTAAAATATATAACTTACGTATCTGAACTTATACCTTTTTTCTTTTGCCTTATTTTCCTTAAAAGGATGGTAACAAAAGAAAAAAGGATTTTTTTTATATATACTATACTTATTGCTATCCTTGTAATTATTGGGTTTAGCTTATTATATATTTTAAAATCTCGTGAAAGTTATTTTCTTATTGTTAGAGTTTATATAGTTATTGAATATACTTTACTCGCCTATTTTTTTTCATTTTATATTAAAAGTAGAATTGTTAATAAAATTCTCTTCTTTTCAGTACTTGCATACTTCTTGTTTTGTATTTATTCCTATGCTAATGAACAGATACCTGCAATGCCCTTTTTACCCCTCAGTGTTGAGCATATAATCTTATTATGTTTTATTATTTATTATTTCTTTGAAGTAATGCAGGAAATTGTTTTAGAACCAATATACCAAAAAGCGATTTTTTGGATAAGTGTTGCTTTTATTATTAATTCGGCGGGTAATTTCTTTTTATTTTTATATTCAAAGAGTAGTTACAATGATAGTCATTTCCAACAGCAGTATACAATTATATATACTACTGTTACAGTAATTAAGAACATACTTTTATGCATATCGATATTGATTAAAGATCATATAGAAGAAAAAACACTCCCCCATACCCTTGATATTAATTTAGATTCATTTCACCCAATTACTAAAAAATCATAACAGCAATTACTTACAATGATTTTTTTACAGGCTAACAATAATTCAACAGGAATAGATACAGCCATGTTTTTAGGAACATTAGGTATGCTTACGCTTGCAATTGCCATTATTGGCTTTGTTATATTTCACCAGCGAAAAGTGATCCGGTATAACAGCCAGTTAAAAAAACTGGAAGAAGAAAAACAACAGATACTTTTAAATGCATCCATACGCTTCCAGGAAGAGGAACGAAACCGGATAGCCGCCGATCTGCATGATGATGCCGGCCCCTTGCTGGCTACAGCAAGACTTTACCTTAATGAGAACCTGGTGAACCAGGAAAAAGCCCAGCAACTGCAGAGTATTTTCAGCGCCAAACAAATACTGGATGATGCCATTTTACTTATCAGGAATATCAGCCACAGCTTAATGCCACCTACCCTTAAAAATTTTGGACTTGAAAGTGCTGCTACTGACCTGTTTCAGAAAATTGGAGCCAGCGGGAGTTTGAACGCCAGTGCCCGTTTTCATGATTACCGTACCCGGTTAAAAGTTGACCAGGAATTGCTTGTTTTCCGGGTAATACAGGAACTGGTTAATAATATTCTTAAACACAGTAATTCGGGATTTATTCACTTAACACAAAATATCAGCGGCAACAAAATGTATTTCCGCATCCACCATGATGGTACCGGAATTGTACAGGCCGATTTTGAAAAATTAAGCCACAGTACCCTTGGCCTGGGATTAAAAAACATTGCCAGCCGTATTAAAGTACTTAACGGCAAAATCTTCTTTGAAATTGACGCCAGCCAGACCTATTTTAAGGTTACCATTGAAATTCCGAGAGAGCCTGCCATTTAATAATATCAGCCATGCAGGTTATTTTACTCCGTTTTGTTCCTAAATCATCCTTACAGGTAACTAAAAAAACCATATCCAAACAACAAATGAATTTTCTTTTTCGTATTTTTACTACAGTACCAAAATTATGAATGAAATAAAAGTAGCCATTGCAGATGATCATAAAATTTTCAGGAAAGGGGTAATTCTTTCCATGCGGTCATATACCAATATTAAATTTATTATGGAGGCTGATAATGGTGAGGAGCTATTAGAAAAAATTCCACAAGAAATGCCTGATGTGATTTTATGTGATTTAAAAATGCCTGTTAAAGACGGTATCGACACTACAAAACTGATTGCAAAAAACTATCCCAATATCAGGGTGATCATACTTACAATGTATGAAGATGAACGGTTTGTTGGGCATCTGATGGATTGCGGGGCTGCCGGCTACCTTTTAAAAAGTACTGACCCCTCTGAAATAAAAAAAGCCATTATGGACGTAATGCGGACCGGCTTTTACCTTAACCCCTTTGTAAATAAAGTGCTTATTAAAAAAAATTACGCCAAGCAAAAATTTAACCCTTCACTTACTTCTGAAGTAGTACTTAGTGAACGGGAGAAAGAAGTACTTACACTGGTTTGTATGGAATTTACAGCTGCTGAGATTGCCGGAAAAATGGACATCAGTTCCAGAACAGTAGAAGCCATTAAAGACAGGCTGATGGAAAGGTTTGGTGTTAAAAACTCAGTAGGCCTTGTTTTTTATGCTATGAAAAACTCTTTGATAGATTAATGGAGAATTATGCTTTTCGAATACCTGCGGGGGTTTTGGTTTTAAAAGATTTCAACTTAGCAGTCTCTTACGCTTTGAAATTTTACATTCGAAATCCGGCTTTAAAATAACCCGAATAAAGTAGAATCAATACTGGTTATTATCTTCCCCAGATCCTCTTCATTTTCGGCAAATTTATTTTTATCAGCATCGATGATCAACAAGGGGCCTTCTTTATAATTATCTATCCAGCTATTATAAAACTCATTTAGTTTTTTTAAATAGTCAAGCCGGATATTTTCTTCATATTCCCTTCCTCTTTTTTGTATTTGAGCCACCAGGGTGGGTACCGAAGCCTTTAAGTAAATGATAAGGTCGGGTGGTTGAACCATGGTTTTTAAGGTCTCAAAAAACTTATAATAATTATCAAAATCACGTTTGGTCATGAGCCCCATATCATGCAGGTTTGGTGCAAAAATATTTGCATCTTCATAAATCGTTCTGTCCTGTATAACCGTTTCAGTGCCATGATGGATCTCCAGCAGTTGATTTAACCGGCTGTTTAAAAAGAATATCTGAAGGTTAAAACTCCACCTGGGCATGTCTTCATAAAAATCATTCAGGTAAGGATTATGATCCACGTCTTCAAACTGGGGTATCCATTTGTAATGTTTGCTCAGCATTTCTGTTAACGTGGTTTTGCCGGCACCAATATTTCCGGCCACTGCTATATGCTTTGGTTTTTTTGTTTTTGCCATTAGTACTTACATTTATCCAACCCAAAAAAAAAGTCAGCCCATCACTGACGTATGCACAAAATAATAAATAATCGTTTCAAAAGTTCAATTCTTTAATAATACTTTAATCCAATGGCCTCTCTAACCAGTTGCATGGTAGCAGCAGCACTCTTATTGGCTTTTTCTGCTCCCTGCTCCATTATTTTCTTAAGCCCCTGCTCATCCTGTAATATAGCATCAACTTTACTACGGATCGGTGAAATAAAATTCACCATATCTTCCGACAACTGTTTTTTTAAGTCACCGTAACGTATAGAACAGTTTTTATAATCACTTTCATATTTATCTATCACAGCTGCGTTAGAAACCAGGCTCATTAATAAAAAGAGATTTTCAATATAATCAGGTTTTGGAGTATTTTTATCAGCGGGGCCACTGTCTGTCCTGGCTTTCATCACTTTTTTCCTGATCATATCATCTGTATCTGCTAAATATAAAGTAGCCATCTGGTTTTCACTCTTACTCATTTTTCCTGATCCATCAAGGCTGGGTACTTTTACAAGGTCCTGGTTATAATTAAATGCCCTGGGCTCCGGAAAAACATCCCCATACCGGTGGTTAAAGCGGTTAGCAAATGTTCTGGCCATTTCTAAATGCTGCTCCTGGTCTTTACCAACAGGTACATATTTTGCTCTGTGTATGATAATATCAGCAGTTTGTAAAACAGGGTAAGTTAATAAACCGGCATTCACATTTTCGGGATTTAAACGAACTTTATCTTTAAATGTGGTTGTTTTCTCCAGTTCCCCTTTGTAAGCCAGCATGTTTAAATAGAGATACAGCTCCGCTGTTTCATGCACGTGGCTCTGGCAATACAAAGCCACTTGATCAGGGTTAAGGCCACAGGCAATATTTTCGGCCAATACCCTGTGCACATTAGCTTTCAGTTCTTTTGTATCGGGATGCGTTGTTAAAGAATGTAAATCTGCCACCATAAAAAAGCAGTCAAATTCTTCCTGCATTTTTACATAATTACGAATGGCCCCAAAATAATTGCCCAAATGCAAAAATCCTGTGGGCCGGATCCCACTCATTACTATTTCCTTTTTTCTGATCATCAGGTGGCGAAGATAAGAAAATCGGGATGCCGGCAAGTAGCAAGTTTTCCATTCATAATTGTAATCAGCCGATTGCCAAGTGTTAGCTGCTAACTGCCAACTATCAACTATATTTGTTTGATGGAATTGAACGATGCATTGGTAGATAAATTGGCAAACCTGGCAAGATTAAAGTTTGATGATGCTGAAAAAGCATCCATCAAAAATGATCTTCAAAAGATGATCCATTTTGTTGAAAAACTTAATGAGTTGAACACCACCGGTGTTGAGCCCTTATTACATATGAGCGACAATATAAATATTTTAAGAGCCGATGAAATAAAAGGAAGTATCAGCAGGGAAGAAGCCCTGAAAAATGCTGCCTTACATGATGATCAGTTTTTTAAAGTACCAAAAGTGATTAAAAGATAGTTGAATATTATTGAAGGGTTAAACCTGGTACAATAATACTTCAACAACATTTAAAATCTTTAAACAACATTCAACATTTAATTTATGCAGGGAATTATTCATCTGGAAAATATTCGTAAAAGTTATTACCTGGGCAAAAATGAACTTCAGGTATTAAAAGGTATTTCTCTCGATATTTTAAAAAATGAATACGTGGCATTGATGGGACCAAGTGGTTCGGGTAAATCTACTTTAATGAATATTTTAGGTTGTTTGGATACCGCTTCCGGAGGTAGATATATATTAAATGGAAAAGATGTAAGCCGGATGCCGGATAATGACCTTGCTGAGGTTCGTAATAAAGAAATAGGTTTTGTATTTCAACAGTTTAACTTATTACCCCGCTTAACTGCTGCTGAAAATGTTGCCCTTCCCCTGGTTTACGGCGGCGTTAATAAAAGAGAAAGAATCGAAAGGGCAATGGAAGTTTTGACAAGGGTAAAATTAGATGACAGGAGCCATCATAAACCAAATGAATTAAGTGGTGGACAAGCACAAAGGGTGGCCATTGCAAGGGCCCTTATTAATAACCCTTCAATTATTTTAGCTGATGAACCTACAGGTAATCTTGATTCAAAGACTTCTTATGAGATCATGGAAATTATAGGTAAAATACATGCTGATGGAAACACGGTTATATTAGTAACACATGAAGAAGATATTTCTCACTATGCCCACAGGGTTATCAGGTTATTAGATGGCGTTATTGAAACCGACAAAATAAATGCAAACCCTGCTACTGCTGCTACTCATGCTTAATTATTTATTTGTATTCTTTTAACTTTTCACGAAAATTTTTGTTGTTTTACAGGACAAACCAGCATTGCACATGGCATTAAAAATATATACTAAAACCGGCGACCTGGGTAAAACCAGTTTAATTGGTGGCACTAAAGTACCTAAGAGCTATATCAGGATTGAAGCTTACGGCACCACCGATGAGCTGAATTCTTTTATCGGTTTAACCGCTGATCAACTTACACACGAGCCTTCAAGAGTTATTTTAAAAGAAATACAGGACCGTTTATTTACTATCGGTTCGTCACTGGCCTGTGATCCGGATAAAGAACCAAAACTGAAAATACCGGATTTAAAAGAGACAGATATTGAGCTTTTAGAAAAGCAAATTGATACGATGAATGAGGAATTAACGGCTATGAAATCTTTTATTCTTCCCGGAGGACATGTTGCCATTTCTACAGCACATGTAACCCGCTGTGTTTGCAGGCGCGCTGAGCGTATTTGTGTAAATATGAAGGAAAATGATCTATTTGTTGAACCATTGGTTATTAAGTATTTGAACCGCCTTAGTGATTATCTTTTTGTTTTAGCAAGGTATATTGGGCATTTATTGGTGGTGGAAGACATACCATGGAAACCGAGAATTAATTAGCACTTGACAATAAGGAAAGGGCAAATGGGTGTTTATGCTATATAAAAAAATGCATTCAAATATCTAATGGGTATTTTGCTTATTGCCTATTTACTCATTAAACCATCTTTCATTATCAAAATCCTGTCACTCATTTTTGCCAGCTCCTCATTATGCGTAACAATTAAAAAAGTTTGATTAAACTTTTTACGCAAATCAATAAATAATTGATGTAATTCTTTTGCATTCGCACTATCCAGGTTACCGGTTGGCTCATCGGCCATTACGATAGATGGGCTGTTTATAAGGGCCCTTGCAACAGCAACCCGCTGCTGTTCCCCCCCGGAAAGTTGCTGGGGTTTGTTTTCCAGACGATTGCCCAAACCTAAAGTTTTCAACAATTCAGTGGCTTTTATAACCACTTCTTTCTTTTTTTCGCCTGCAATCCAGCCCGGAATACAAACATTTTCCAGGGCGGTAAATTCCGGTAACAAGTGATGAAATTGAAAAACAAAACCAATATGTTTGTTCCTGAAAGCTGATAATTTTCTCCCATTCAGCGCTTCCAGGTGTTGCCCATTTAATATGATCTCCCCCTTGTCGGCCTTATCCAAAGTGCCTAAAATATGCAGCAGTGTGCTTTTTCCTGCGCCTGAAGAGCCAACAATACTAACAATCTCCCCTTTGCTGACTGAAATGTCAACCCCTTTTAACACCGTCAGGTGATCATATTGTTTATAGATATTTTTAGCCGTTAACATGCTTCGAAAATAGTTAATAATTGCAAGTTTTAGCTCCAAAAACAAAGACTTTGGGCTTTTATTTCTCAGTTTAAAATAAATTGTAAAATTCACCGTTTAAAAAACACTTTTGGTTATTCCGTATGAACTTATACATTTGCAAAAAATTAAACCCCTTTTCAAAGATGTTTTGGACACTAGAATTAGCCTCTCATTTGGAAGATGCGCCCTGGCCGGCCACTAAAGATGAATTAATAGATTACTCTATCCGAAGTGGTGCACCGATTGAGGTAGTTGAGAATTTACAGGAACTTGAAGACGAAGGAGAGATATATGAAGGCCTGGATGATATCTGGCCCGATTATCCCAGCCAGGAAGATTTCTTTTTTAATGAAGATGAATACTAAGAAGATCTTAGCTATTAGCCATTAGCTGTTAGCAATACCAAATTATAAATAAGCCTCCTGAAAATCAGGAGGCTTATTTGTAAATCCAAGTTTAAAAAAGATAATAGACCGATAGTATACAACTCCTAAATTCCTGATTTAGGGAGTGGAAGGGGGTATTACATTTTATTAATCACCGCTTCAGTTACACCTGTAAATGAGAAACCGCCATCATGAAATAAATTTTGCATGGTCACCATCCTTGTCATATCACTGAACATCATTACACAGTAATTGGCACAGTCATCTGAGCTGGCATTGCCCAGGGGGCTCATTTTTTCTGCATAATCTATAAACCCGTCAAAACCCTTTACGCCACTACCAGCCGTAGTTCGTACCGGAGATTGTGAAATGGTATTAACCCGTACATGTTTTTTAACGCCGTAATGATAGCCAAAACTCCGGCCCACACTTTCCAGCAAAGCTTTTGCATCTGCCATTTCGTTATAGTCCGGAAATACCCGCTGTGCAGCTATGTACGTTAATGCCACTACACTGCCCCAATCATTTATTGCATCCATCTTCATGGCGGTTGCCAAAACACGGTGCAAACTGATGGCTGATATATCCAGTGATTTTGCATTAAACCCATAATCAATTTCTGTATAATGCCTGCCCTTACGCACATTTATACTCATCCCAATGGAATGCAGTATAAAGTCAACCCCGCCGCCAAAATGTTCCATTGACTTTGTGATCAGGTTTGTTACATCTTCATTACTGCTCACATCACAGGGGATCACCGGTGCATGTACTGTTTCTGCAAGTTTATTAATCTCTCCCATACGCATGGCAACCGGAGCGTTGGTTAAAACCAGGGCTGCACCTTCCTCATGGCAACGCAATGCTGTTCTCCAGGCTATAGATCTTTCATCTAATGCACCAAAAATTATTCCTTTTTTCCCCTTTAATAAATTATAAGACATACTTAATAAAATTTATGGATGAAAGGTAAAAATAACACTCTTATCTATTAAAGAAAAACTCTTTATACCGGTTTTTTATCAGGACCAGATTAAACAGTATTTTTAAATACGGGCAAGACTTGCAAAAACATACAACAGGCAACATCTCATTGACCATCCCGGGCAATTCTCTTTTATCCGGAAAATCTGGTAAAATATGCATTAAGTGTAATTGTTGCTATTATTACAGGCAGTAAAAACCTTTGGCTAAACAACTTTCCGAATAAGTTTGATCATATACTGATTCAATTCCCGACCATTTCTCTTGCATTCTGTAATGCGGCAGCAGTGGGCTTCTCGCCACTCAACATTTGAGCGATGGTGGTAATACGTTCGTCATTATTTAACAAACGAATTGAAGTAACAATTTTATCTTTTTCTATGGCCTTGTACACAAAATAATGAGCATCGGCTTTTGCGGCAATCTGCGGCTGATGGGTGATGGATATTAATTGGTGAGATGCGGATAGCTCTTTCATAATATTGCCAACCTGCTTGGCTGCTTCGCCGCTGATTCCGGTATCAATCTCATCAAATATTAATGTGGGCAACTGCAGTTTTTTTGCAACCAGCGATTTAATACACAACATCAGCCTGCTTAACTCTCCCCCACTGGCAACTTTGCGCAACGGTTCAAAACGGTTGCTTTTGCCGCCCTGTCCGGCAGGCAGGTTGGCATCAAATAAAAATTCTATTTTATCAATTCCCAGTTCACCCAGCGCTTCCAATGGCAATGCTTCAGCGGTAAAACGGGCATTGGGCATACCTATACGGACCAACAAACTGTTTATATTTTCGGTAAAAGGTTTAATGTTTTTCTTACGATTGTCAGAAATGATATTTGCGGTTTGTGAACATTGATGCAACAACTCTGCCGTTTGTTTTTCTTTTTGCTGAATGGCTTCGCTGATGTTTAAGATCTCATTCAGCTTTTGCTGTAATTCATCTTTTAAAACCAGCAATTCACTGGTAGCAGTTACCCCGTGTTTCTTTTGCAGTTTATAACCCATCGAGATCCTGTCGCTAACCAGTTGAATACGATCTGCACTGTAATGTATACTGTTATTGATATGCTCCAGTTCATCTGCAATATCTGCCAGTTCTAATTGTGTACTGTGTAATCGCTTCCCAAGTTCTGCAATGCCGGTATGGTATTTATCCAGTGTATGTAATCTGTTGTACAGTGCTTTTAATTGTTGTACCACAGGTTGTTCACTTTCTTTCAAATCATAACAAATACCCGTTAGCTCCTGTTTTACGCCCTCTGCATTACTTAAAAGTTTTAGCTCAATATCCAGTTCCTCCAGTTCATTTGCTGTAAAATTGGCTTCGTCTAGTTCATCAAATAAAAATTGGTTGTAATCCAATACGGCATTGGCAGCGGACTGTTCCGAACGCAATTCGGTCAATTCCTTTTTAGACTTTTTATATTGATGAAAAACCTGTTGGAATTGCTGCAGTATTTCCAAATTCCCTGCAAGTGCATCTAATACTTCCTGTTGAAAATCGGATGAATTTAATTCCTGTGTATCAAACTGCTGGTGAAGATCAACCAGTAAAGAACCCAGCGCTTTTAGCTGATTAAGATTTACGGGGGTATCATTAACGAATGCCCTTGATTTGCCATTAGCAGCGATCTCACGCCTGATCATTAACCCCTCATCAGCATCCAGATCATTCTCCTTTAAAAAATCCATGATGTTTTTTTTATGCTGAGCCTTAAAGGATCCTTCAACTACTGCTTTTTTTTCTTTCTGCAGCAGTACTGTACTGTCGGCCCTTTCGCCCAAAATCAAACTCAAAGCACCCATTAAGATACTTTTACCAGCACCGGTTTCCCCGGTAATGATATTAAGTTTATCTGAAAAATCAATTTCCAGTTCATTAATGATGGCGTAGTTCTGTATGTATATTTTTTGAAGCATAGACAAAGCAGCAAATTAGTAAAAAGTTGGGAATACAGGCTTGTAGCTTTTAGCCATTAGCCGTTTATTTATAAAAAAGCCTACTCTAAAAGAATAGGCTAAAAATATAATCAATGCTGCTAATCGCTAACAGCTAATAACTAAGAGTTATTTTACCACAACCGAATCATTTAGATCAGCATCAACCAATATACGTCCGCAATTTTCGCAAACCATAATCTTCTTACGCAATTTGATCTCACTCTGTTTTTGAGGTGGAATCGCATGAAAACAACCTCCGCAACTGTCTCTTTCAACAGCAACTACTGCCAAACCGTTTCGGTAATTTTTACGGATGCGGTCGTAGCTGGTTAATAAACGGTCATCAGCATGTTTCCTTGCATTTTCTGCATCCTTATTGTAATGCTTTTCTTCTTTTTCTGTTTCGTTGATGATTTTTTCCAGTTCGCCTTTTTTCCCTACAAGATTTCCTTCTTTATTGGCTACCGCTTTTTTGGCGATTTCCAGTTGTCTTGCTTTTTCAGCAATTTCCTCTGTTGCGTCTTTAATATGTTTTTCGCAAAGCTTTATTTCTAAGGTCTGCATTTCAATTTCCTTATTAATAGCTTCAAATTCACGGTTATTTTTTACGTTATCACTTTGCTTTTCGTATTTCTTAACCAGTGCATCGGCTTCTTTAATACCTTCTTTCTTTTGTGCAATAAATTCCTGGATTCCGTTTATTTCTTCTTCCACACGGGTTTGTCTTGCATGTAAGCCTTCAATTTCGTCTTCCAGGTCTTTAACCTCCATCGGTAATTCACCTTTCAGGATTTGAATTTCATCCAGCTTACAATCTACTTTTTGTAAAAGTACCAATGCGCTTAATTTTTCTTCAATTGAGAATTCTTTAACTGCGGCCATTTTTAATTTGAAGTTTGATTTTTAAATTACAGAAAGTAATGCACCGGGTTGGTTTTTACCCCTGTTTTTAGGACGGCAAAGGTAGGGAATTTCTGGCTCAAAATATCAAATAACAGATCGATTGTAAACTGCTCGCTCTCATAATGACCAATATCGGCAATAACCAGCCCATAGTTAGCATCAAAAAAGTCGTGGTACTTAATATCACCGGTAATATAAAAATCAGCCGAAATGGCGCTGGCAGCAGCAATTAAAAAGCTGCCTGCTCCCCCGCAGAGGGCAATTTTTTTAACCGGCTTATTCAATAAAGCGGAATGCCGGATTACAGAAAGACTGAATTTTTCTTTCAACAGCCCCATAAATTGTGTTTCACTCAATATTTCGGGCAATTCTCCAACCAAACCACTCCCAACCAATTGATTTTCATTATCAAGGGCAATTATATCATAAGCAACTTCTTCATAAGGATGGTTAGCTACCAGGGCAGCTACTATATTTTTTTCGTGCCAGGCAGGGAAAATCATTTCCATCTTTATCTCTGCTTCAGTATGCCGTACACCTGTTGTACTGATAAAAGGATTGGTGTTTTCACCCGGTTTAAATGTGCCCTGCCCGGCAGTATTGAAACTACATTCACTGTAATTGCTGATATGCCCGGCACCTGCTGCAAAAATCGCCGAGCGCAGTTTTTCCGCATGTTCAGCCGGAACAAAAGTGAAAAGCTTTTTTAGTAAGGCATTCCGGGATTGAAGAATTTTCCGGTTAAGTAAACCGATTTTATCCGCAATAACCGCATTAACACCATGCAGCACATTATCTAAATTGGTATGAATGGCATAAATGGCAATATCATTTTTTATAGCGCAGATAATGGTTTTCTCAACATAATCTTTTCCGGTTATTTTTTTTAACCCGCCAAAAATGACAGGATGATGTGCCACAATAAGGTTACATTTTTTTTCAATGGCTTCCAGAACAACATCTTCAATAGCATCTAAAGTGCAAATAATACCGGTGCATTCCCAATTTTGGTTACCGGTAAGTAATCCGGCATTATCATAACTTTCCTGTAAGGCAGGATGTGCAACTGACTCCAGAAAAGATGAAATTTCCTGTATCTTCATTTTATTAAATTAAAACATGAATTCAACTGAGCTATATAACGATTACAAAACAAAGATGCAAAAAATTGCTGACGTTAAATATGCCTCAGCTGTTTTACAATGGGACCAGGAAACATACCTGCCACCCAAAGGTAGTGATATCAGGAGCAGGCAGATAGCCACACTTAACGAAATAGTACACCAGCAATTTACAGATGATAAAACAGGCGCATTGCTAACTGAACTTAATGCCCGGGAAGATTTAAGTGATAAAGAAAAAAGGAATGTACAGTTAAGCCTGGAAGATTATAACAAAAACAAAAAACTAACCAGTGCTTTTGTACGCAGGCTTAGTGAAGTGATCAATAAAAGTTTTCATGCATGGGTACAGGCACGTAAGGAAAATTGTTTTGCAGGCTTTCAACAGCCATTAGATGAACTGATACAGTTAAAAAAACAGGAAGCTGATATGCTTGGCTATCAGCATCATCCTTATAATGCATTGATGAATGATTATGATAAAGGACTTACAGTTGCAATAACCGATAAAGTTTTTGCTGACCTGAAACCGCAATTATCTGTATTACTTGATGACCTTAAAACCAAAACGCAGATCGATAATTCTTTTCTGCACCAGCATTTTGATAAAAACAGTCAATGGCAATTTGGTATTGAAATATTAAAACAAATGCATTTTGATTTTAAGGCCGGCAGGCAGGATATCAGCGAACACCCTTTCACGATTAATTTTAATAATGCCGATGTAAGAATAACTACCCGGATCGATGAAAATGATTTTGGCAACATGACCTGGAGCTGCCTGCATGAAGGCGGACATGCCCTGTATGAGCAGGGATTACCGGCAGAAGAATATGGTTTACCCCTTAGTGAATACTGCAGTTTAAGTATTCACGAAAGCCAGAGCCGGTTATGGGAAAATTTTGTTGGCAGCGGACTTTCATTCTGGGAACATAATATTAATGTAGCGAAAAAATTTTTTCCAAAACAATTTAAGGAAATGACCGCAGCACAATTTTATACCTGCATTAATAAAGTACAGCCCTCATTAATACGTACCGAAGCTGATGAACTCACTTATCACTTTCATGTTATGATCCGTTATGAAATTGAGAAAATGCTGATAGAAGGAAGCATACAAACAAAAGACATTCCTGCTTACTGGAACGAACATTATCAAAAATATCTGGGTATTAAAGTACCCGACGATAACAGGGGTTGCTTACAGGATGTACACTGGAGCCATGGCAGTTTTGGATATTTTGCCACATACAGCCTGGGCAGTCTGTATGCAGCCCAGTTATATGATGTATTTAGCCGTAAACATGTATCTTCCCCTAATGAAATAGCTTTGGGAAATAATAATCCTTTAATGCTATGGCTGAGGCAACAAGTACATCAACATGGACGTTATTATACCTCGGAGGAGTTATGTAAAAAAATTACCGGTGAAGTATTGAACAGTAACTATTTTATGACCTATGCAATCAAAAAATATAATACTATTTATACCGCATAAAATGTAAATCATGAAAAAACTGATACATAAAACATTTTTTTTTGTTTTTACTGTATGTACCCTGTTATTGGCTTTAAACAGCTGCAGTAAAAGTAAAATAGAAGCAATTCAGCAAACTGCGTATGAAAAACAATTTGAGGACAATATCCTCAATAAAAATTTCAGGGTACACTTTGCCATGGATAATGGTACTGATCTAACCAGTCAATACGATGGTTATACATTCGTTCTTTATAAATTAACCTATTATAATGGCCCCATGACTGCTGTTAAAAATTCCATTACGCACAACGGTACCTGGAGCAGTAATGATGATTACAGTAAACTGGTTATCACATTTCCGGCTACCCCATCTGAATTTGTTTTTTTAAACCGCGAATGGAAGTTTACCAAAAAAGCCCTTCCCATTATGGAACTGGCACCCTGGGGTACATTAGAGCCCAAGGTATTGCACATGGAAAGATTCTAACTTATCCCTTCAGCTTATTCACCAGGTCAACATATTGCTGCATTGCTTCTTCAGGTGCCATTCCTTTTAATGCTGACCATGCTTCATACTTGGCCTTATTTACAAAATCAAAAGGATTTGAGGGTGCTTCCCCGCTTACATCAGCATCGGTTGACTGCTTGTAAAATGAATACAATTTCAGCAATATCTCGTTCGACGGTTTTTCTGTTAGTGATTTACTGTCGGTAATTGCTTTTTCAAATTGTTCTTTTAGTTCCATGGAAGTTTTTTTGCTAAGCTACTTTAAAGAAATTAAATAAATATCAAACTTAAAGTGTGGCAGGGCAATAAAACCATCAATACAAAAATTAGCATAAATTCAACCAATAATTGCATAGCCCGAAAGCCTGATACCTTAATCATCAAATTAAAATCAAATTAACAATGCGAAAAACAGCACTTTTATTATTTGCACTCTCCTTTAGCGGCTTCCTGCTGGCCCAGGAAAGTAATTCTTTTAATTTTACTTTTAATCATTTAGCCCTTTCGGTTAAAGATGTAAACCGATCTGTTGAGTTTTACAAAAAAGTATTGAACTTAACGGAGATTACAAACCGCACAAAAACAGAAGGTATCCGCTGGCTCTCTTTGGGTGAGCACAAAGAACTGCACCTCATCTCAACACTGAAAGATCCTTTTACCATTAATAAAGCTATTCATCTTGGATTAGCAACCAACAACTTTCAGGCATTTATCAAGCAGCTTGACCAATTAAACATACCTTATTCTGACTGGCCCGGCACGCCGCATACATTCAGCACAAGGGCTGATGGCATTAAACAGGTTTATTTTCAGGACCCCGACAGTCATTGGATCGAAGTTAATAATATCGGGCAGCAATAAATAAATGGATGTTTTCAAATTTCCGGTAAGCCGGGCGTTAATTTAATTTGAAAAATAAATTCTATGACTGATACACCCAAACTTTTTCTTTACTCTTTATCACTTACTGCAGCACATAACCTGGAACTTGAAAAGCTGACCGGCAAAGAAGCAAAGGATATACGGTTTGCCTGTATAGATAATGCCACTGATATTATTAAAGGTGCCGAGACCTGGATGCCCGGCATCAGGAAGTCTTTAATAAAAGAAGGATACCAGGTTGAAACCGTTGATCTCAGAAAATATTTTGGCAGCCGGGAGGAATTGCGTGAAAAACTGCGAAGCAAAGATGTGATATGGGTTTGCGGTGGACATACTTATTATCTGCGCTGGATCTTAAAAGAAAGCGGTGCCGATACGATCATCCGGGAACTGGTGGCTGCCGGAAAAGTTTATGCAGGCTGGAGCGCTGGCGCCATCATGGCGGGACCAACAACAAAATTTATTGACCTGATGGGTGATGATCCGGCTGAAGCACCTGAAATAATTTATGATGGCATGAATTTAATGGATGCCGTTATAGTTCCGCATATTGATAATTCATTTTTTTCTAAAGGCGCTATTAAAGCAAACAATGAACTGGTAAAGGCGGGATTTAAAACAATACTCCTCAAAGATAACCAGGCATGTATAGTACAGAATGACGGGCATACAATCATATAATGAACGATGGCCAGCCTGTTGTCTTTAAAAACAAAGAAAGTTCTACCATAAATTTTTCCGAAATTTGTGTCACCATGAGCCTGATAAACCGTAAGTACAGGTTTTACTTTCTGTCTTTTCTTAAACATGATTTTAAGGCAAGTATAACTGTATTTTTTGTTGCATTACCACTTTGCCTGGGTATTTCATTAGCTTCCGGTGCACCCATTTATTCCGGCATGCTGGCGGGTATCATCGGCGGGCTTGTTGTTACCCTGATCAGTAAATCTCAATTAAGTGTAAGTGGCCCTGCAGCAGGGCTTACAGCCATTTGTGCTGTTGCTATCACGCAATTGGGTGCCCTTGAAATTTTCTTTTTATCAGTTGCTGTTGCGGGCCTGTTACAAATACTGTTAGGCATTTTCCGTTTGGGCGGCTTTACACATTTTATTCCTTCGGCTGTTATAAAGGGAATGTTATCCGCTATCGGCATCATTCTTATTTCCAAACAAATACCGGCACTCATTGGCTATGATAAACCGGAATTCTGGTCGAATGAATTTTTCAATATCATTTCGTTTAAACATGTTTTCAGCAATATTGACAGTTTATTTAAACACACATCAGCAGGAGTAATACTTATTGCACTGTTTTCCATTTTACTCCTGTTTGCATGGAAAAGAACACTTGCAAAAAGAATAAATTTTCTGCCTACGTCATTCGTCACCGTCTTTTTTGGGGTGATGCTGGCACTTATTTTTAATAAGTATATTCCACAGCTTGCACTTACACCAAATCAATTTGTGAGTATCCCGTATGATATTTTTTCTCAGGTCAGGTTCCCTGAATTTGGGGCCCTTTTCAATAACACCGAAATATGGCGCAATGCAGTAGTTATATGTTTTGTGGCTACGCTGGAAAGCCTGTTAAGTATTGCAGCAATTGATAAGCTGGATCCTTATAACCGTATTACACCACAAAACAGGGAGCTTGTGGCACAGGGTACCGGAAATTTTTTTAGCGGTTTGCTAGGTGGCATTCCAATTACTGCAGTAATTGTAAGAAGCTCGGCCAATGCAGAAGCTGGTGCAAAAACAAAACTTGCTTCATTTACGCATGGACTCTGGCTGTTGCTGGCCGTTTTATTTGCCATTCCGCTAATCAATCTTATTCCTTATTGTGTTTTATCTGTAATATTAATCCGTACTGGTTATAACCTGGCAAAACCAAAAATGATCATTTCGGTTTATAAACAGGGACGTGAACAGTTTCTGCCATTTGTAATAACCGTGATTTCGATTCTTTTTACAGACCTGCTGATCGGTGTGCTGATCGGAATAAGTTATTCCATTTATTTTTTAATAAAACATACATACCGTGCAGGTTTTACAATGAGTGAAAAAAACGAAGGGCACACAAAACACTTTAACATTGAACTTGCACTTAACGTAAGTTTCCTGAATAAAAAAAAGTTTATGGAAATGCTTGATCAACTTCCTGAATACTGCACGGTAGAGATCAACGGCTCAAACAGTATTTATATTGACCGCGATGTACTGGAGATATTCCAGGACTTTAAAGCCAAAGCACATAACAAACATATTCAACTCATTTTAAAAGATGTACCCGAAGTAGAAACCATAGAGTTGCATTGATGATTTTCTCAAAAATCTTTTATATTGTAATTCCAAACCTGGCTGCAGTTACCGCAAGCGCATTGAGTAATTTGCCGGAATAAGTTCTATTGAACATCAGATCAATTGTATCCCGGGATGACAGCATCGTTGGGCTTTTGAACCGGTTTTTTATTTTTTCTCCCCCTTCATTTTCTCATAGGCTTTATGCACTGCATCTAATTTAGTAATAAAAATACTACGGCCATGTGTTCCCAATACCAAATCATTTTCTCTTTGTTGAATGGCAATATCATGTACCGGCACCCGGGGCAGGTTATTGTCTAAAGTCATAAATGATTTTCCCATATCAAATGATGCATAGAGTCCGTTATCCGTACCTACATAAATAATATTTTCTTTTTTTGGATCTTCCACAATAACATTTATAGGTTCGGCAGGCAGATCATTCCCTAATGGCAACCAGGTAACACCAAAATCTTCACTCACCAATAAGCAGGCCCCGAAATGATCATTGCGATAACCGTTTAAAGTTGCATAAACCCTTCCTTCTTTATAAGCTGAAGGGGTAACACGGCTTACATACAAACCCTGTACAGATTTTGGCAAACCGCCGCTTATTCTTGTCCAGGTATAGCCTCCGTCTTTACTTACATGAATGTTCCCATCGTCAGTACCAACATAGATCAATCCGAATTTCAAAGTAGATTCTGCCAATGTAGTGCTTGTACCAAATGGAACATCTCCTTCTTTACTGCCATAAGTTAAATCACTGCTTAGAGCTTCAAGCTTATCGCCCTTTTGTAAACTGCGGTGAAATTTATTGGTAGCATAATAAAAAATATCCTGGTTGTGTTTGCTTAACCAGATCGGTGTTTGCCAGTTAAATCGCAATTTAGATTCTCCAAGATCAGCACGGGGATAAATGGAACTTCCCCTGCCGCCATCTGTATTTCTCCGGCCATAAAATCCAAACTGTGATCCCGCATAAACTGTTTTATTATCTCTTGTATCTACCTGCACCTGCATGCCATCACCACCGCCGATCTGTTTCCAGGGATATACGCCTTCATAATCCCATTGATCATTATCCTTTGTATTTGAAGGACCATACCATGTTCCGTTATCCTGCAATCCTCCGTAAATATTATAGGGTTTTGCATCATCAACAGTTATTTTATAAAACTGACCAACAGATGCTGTATTTGCCTTGAACCAATGTTTACCATTATCATAAGTAACGTTACAACCGCCATCATTTGCTGCAATCCAATGGCTGTCTTTATTGGGATTCATCCAGCATCCATGCCAGTCGGCATGAGTTGCTTCATTATCGGTGCCTTTAAATGTTTTACCGCCATCCTCACTCAACATTAAATTAAAGCCACTGATCACAACTTTATTTTCATTGGTATTACTTACCGAAATTTTTCCGAAATAATACCCATAGGTATTGTAGAGGTTTAATGCTTTGGTATTTACTTTTTTCCAGCTGGTACCGGCATCATCACTGCGGTAAATTTCGCAACCAATAATTGGTGTATCAAACAAGGCTGCATTGGCATCAAAAATATAATCATATACTGCTGACGGCTTTAACTTATCCGATTTCACAAGTTCTTTTACGGATGCAGCTTTATATTTATCCGGGAAATTATTTTTCTTCAGAAAACTGTCAAGTTTGCTGTCATCCAGATTTAAAAAACCTTCTTTGGTCAGGTCCTTGAAATTTTTCAATACATAATTAGTATCTGTTTTTTTCTGTGCGGTATCGGGCCGGTGATCCTGGTTATCAACAGTGGCATAAATAATATTGGGATCTGCTCCAAAAACAGCTACTCCAATTCTGCCAACACCGGTTCCGGTGGCAAAACCGCTACCGGCTGCAGTTATGGCTTTCCAGCTATTACCGCCATCTGTACTTTTATAAATGCCCGAACTTTTGCCCGATTCTTCAAAATTCCATGCGCTTCTGGTTCTGTACCACATAGCAGCATATAACTCATCGGGGTTTTTGGGATTGATATCCATGTCAACAGCCCCCGTATTTTCATCGACATATAAAGTTTGATTCCAGGTTTTACCCCCATCAGTGGTTTTATAAATTCCTCTTTCTTTATTGGCAGAATATAAATGACCGAGTACAGCAACCCATGCAATATTATTATTTGTCGGGTGCAGATTTATTTTTCCGATATGATGGCTTTCGGGCAAACCCAGGTAGTCCCAGTTTTTACCATTATCTGTACTTTTATAAATACCCAAACCCGAATAAGAAGACCGGCTGCTGTTTGCCTCGCCCGTGCCTACCCAAATTGTTTTAGTTGACCAGTTAACGGCAATATCACCTATGCTGAAAGCATTTTCCTTATCAAAGACCGGTATCAGGCTCTGTCCGTTATTAACGGTGTACCACAACCCTCCCGAAGCATAAGCAACATAAAATTCTGTTGGATCAGCAGGATTTACATCCACATCTGTTACCCTGCCACTCATAATGCTGGGGCCTGCATTACGAAATTTTATATCCTTCAAAATCGTGTCTCTCTCCAGCAATTTTCTTTTTTGTAAACCGTTTAACCTTTCAGCAGCTGTGCTTGGCTTAATTTGTGCTGATACATAATTAACACTTATTAAAAGCAGGATTAATGTAAATTTGAATACATTTTTCATCATTAGTTTGTTTAGGTATTGAAAGAAGTAACCAATTAAATACAACGTTATGCGAATTTTAAAAATACGGCAATTGTTGATACTTACCATCATACAGTTTTTGTTTTTTATGAATGGCACGGCTCAATATAAAAGTTTTAAGTTAACAGCTACCGGTGATACCATTAATGCTATTGATAATAATGACCTGAAGCAGGGAAAGTGGGTGATACATGTAGATGAATTAAGAGGAGAACCCGGCTATGAAGAAGAAGGAATTTTTGTAAAGAATAAAAAAGAAGCTATTTGGCGCAAATACAGTTTGTCCGGGGATATTATTGCTGTTGAATTTTATAAACTGGGCGGCAAAGATGGTGTTCAGCAATATTATACGTACCTCGGAGACCTGATCAGGGAAGAGTCCTGGCGGGGATATAATCCGGATGCACCTTACGATACCATCCCGGTGTATGGTACCGGCAGTAATGAAATAGTTGAATATAAAATTGTAAAAGCTGAGCCATATAGTGTAAAACACGGTGAATGGAAATATTTTGAACCGGGCAACGGAAGACTGATGAAGGTTGAAAAATATGACCGTGGACTTTTAGAGACACCGGAATCAACGGTAAAAGCTGTAGTTCCAATAGATAAAAATAAAAAAGTGGAAAAAACTCCTGAAATGATTGAATGGGAAAAGAAGAATAAAGGTAAAAAGAAAGTACTCAGAGATGGCAGAACCAGCGGGGGCTGAGCATATTCAGTGTATACAAATATTAAAAACTCCCGGGAAATACCCGGGAGTTTTTATTTGTAAAACAATTATAATCTTCATCATTTATTTTGCATAATACTGATGGCCGTTCCTCCACCCGGTGCTATTTTCAAACTTAATATTGTTTTATTGTCAACAACCTTTTTAGTGATTTTATAGGCAGCCGGATTTGTTTGATAATCTGCATCATCAGCATCCGCATAAATGGTAGCGGTATATTTTTTCCCGGCATCCAGAAAACTTAAATCGGCAGTTGCCGTCCTGGCATTTTCATCTGTTATGGCACCAAGAAACCAATTGTTTGTACCCTTTGCTTTTCTTGCCACGGTAATATAATCACCGGGTTCAGCTTCTAAATATTTACTGTCATCCCAATCCAAAGCAACATCTTTAATAAACTGAAAGGCATCCATTTTCTTTTCATAGGCCTCGGGTAAATCAGCCGCCATTTGTATAGGGCTGCAGATGGTAACATACAAAGCCAGTTGTTTGGCCAGGGTGGTATGTATGGTTTCTTTTTTATTTTTATCCCAGTAGTTTAATTCCAGTTGAAAGATACCGGGTGTATAATCCATTGGCCCGCCCATGAACCTGGTAAAAGGTAATATCACATCATGCTGGGGCTTATTGCCTTCACTCCATGCATTAAATTCCATGCCACGTGCTGCTTCACAAGCCAGCCAATTGGGGTAAGTACGGTTTAATCCTGTTGGCCGAACCGGCTCATGTGCATCGAGCATAATTTTATACGCTGCCGTTTTTTGTGCCACCCGCACATAATGGTTAACCATCCATTGCCCGTCGTGGTGTTCGCCACGGGGAATGATATGCCCTACATAGCCGGTCTTAACAGCATCATAGCCATTGGCTTTCATAAAACGATAGGCAGTATCCATCTGCCTTTCGTAGTTGGTAACCGAAGCAGAAGTTTCATGATGCATGATCATCTTCACTTTTTTTGATGCCGCATAACGGTGTAATTCTTTTACATCAAAATCAGGATAGGGGGTTACAAAGTCAAATACATTTTCTTTATACTGACCAAACCAGTCTTCCCAACCCACGTTCCAGCCTTCCACCAGCACCGCATCAAAACCATTCTTTGCCGCAAAATCAATATACCGCTTAACATTAGCCGTAGTGGCTCCATGTTTACCGGAAGGTTTAAGACCTGATGCATCAAAACTCGTTGCATTCTGGCTTCCTGCGTAATCCCAGGTAGCTTTTCCTACATGCATTTCCCACCATACGCCTACATATTTTGTTGGTTTGATCCAGGAAGGATCATTGATAACTGAAGGATCATTCAGGTTAAGAATAGTATGCGAAGCCAGAATATCTGTTGCTTTATCAGAAACTATAATTGTACGCCATGGAGTTTTTGCAGGTGCCTGTAAATAAGCTTTATTACCGAGTGCATCGGGAACCAGTACAGAAGTTAAACTGTAATTAGATTTATCAATATGCAGGTTCATAGCAGGATAATTTACCAAAGCTGCTTCATGAATGTTGATATATAATCCTTCTTTTGATTTTAACATCAACGGAGTTTGCACTGCATATCTATCAAAGTATTGGTGTGCAAAAATGTTGGCTGCATATTTTGGGTCTTCGGCATTTACTTCACTCAGGTTCGTAACATTTGGAGAAAATTCATTGCTGTCATAATCTCCCGGAATCCAAAATGCCTGATGATCACCTGTTAAACGGAATTCAGTTCTCTCCGCTGATACGATAAAATGCTGCAGATTCTTTTGTTCGGGAAATTCATAGCGAAACCCAACACCATCGTTAAATACTTTAAAGATGATATTAAATTGAATGGCTTTATCAGTTTTTTGAGACAGGCTTATATTGAGCTGATTATAATTATCCCTGATCTCTTTTACATCACCCCATACCGGTGCCCACCTGCTATCAGAGCTTGTTTGTGTTGATGAAGAAATAATTAAATTATCTTTTAATGAAGGCAAAGGCTCATCACTCATCGTTTGTTTTAATTCAAACCCCATGACAGATGGAAGCAGCACAGGTTTATTTTTATAACTAATATTATACATAGGAGCACCCTGTTCATTTAACCAAAATTCCAACCGGATATTTTTATCCGGAGAATTGACCATTGTTTTGGTTTGTGCAACATTTACAGTACTTAATAATACAGCAATGGCAACAAAAAGCAATCTTTTTAAAAGCATAGCAAAAAATTTAGATTATAAATTTACATATTAACGTGTAAAAATTACACATTTATTTACGTTCATCGAAAAAAATCCGGAAATAGAGCAGATGATAAGGCAGGCTTTTTTTCCAATAGTCCCAGTTATGTGCTCCCTGCCTTTCAGTATAATCATGCGGAATTTTCAATAACAATAATTTTTGATGGAGTTTGCGGTTACCCCCAATAAAAAAATCCTTATTGCCACAATCAAAAATTATTTTCAAATCAGTATTTGTATAATTTTCAACCAGGTTGATAACGGTTAAATCGTGCCAGTCTTTGGCATGGGTAACGGTATCGCCAATCCTTTTACTGATATCAAAGCTGTTCCTGCTCTCCATTAAATCTACCCCTCCACTCATACTGCCTGCAGCCCCAAAAACTGTTGAATGCCGTAAGCCGATAAATAATGCACCATGGCCACCCATACTAAGCCCCGTAATGGCACGGTGTTTTTGATCTGCAATGGTTTTGTAATTTTTATCTACAAAATCAACCACTTCCCTTGATATATGAGTTTCATACCGGTAGGCAGTTTCAACCGGGCTGTCGAAATACCAACTGCTGGTTGCCCCATCCGGACAAACAATAATGGATTGATAGGTAGTTGCATATTCTTTTAATTCCGGTGCCCTTATGATCCAGTTACTGTACCAGCCATCATAACCATGTAAAAGATAGATAACCGGAAATCTTTTTGCTTTCTTATTGTAATTGCCCGGTTTTATTACCACACATTTAATGTTTTTATGCATACTGGCACTGAATATAGAAACGGTATCAACAGTACCCGCAAAAGAGGAGACCGTAAAAGAGAATATAAAAAAAGACAGTATGAGATATTTCATTTCAGGATCATTTAAATATACTTACAAAGATGCAAATAAAAAAGCTGTCCCGCCTAGGGCGGGACAGCTTTTTTACCATAAAGAAAGTCAGATATTTTTACTTTATTTCTTTCTGCATTGGATTACCACCAGCACCACCACCTCTTTGGCCACGGCCTCCACTGTTTTTAAACAACTGAAATTTACTGGGCTCAGTAAATGAAGGCCAGGTATTATTTCCGGTATTAATATCGGCAGTTTCTCTTAACGGATCCAACAAAATAGAAACTACTTCCTTATCCTTCATAAAAGTTTTTACGATTTTATTTTCATTTTTGCGCCAAACCTGTACCGAAATTCTGTCTGTTTCTTTAGAACCATCTTTGAATGTCCATTCAATAATGATTGGCATAACCAAGCCACCTTTATTGCTGAAAGTAAGTTCATACATATTTTTATCGCCGGCAATTTTAAAACGTTCAGCCTCGCTGTAATTAACGGCAACTGCGGCAGGCGTGGTAATTTCAAACGGAGTGGTGTCTACTTTTACCAGGTCACGGTCATATCTCCAGTAAAAATCTCTCAACGAAATATCCGCATCTGTAGCAAAAGTTATTTTCTTATCCTCACGGTTTCGTATTTTAGAAATGTCATCAAATTTATTCAGTAAAGGTTTTGCAACCGGTATTTTCCTGGTGCTGGGCCCGGTGTTATTTGGTGCAGCAGGGACCTCTGTATTTAATACCGACCATTTAACGGTATCAAGCGCAATATCACAGGGTTCAATTCCGTAAAACCAACCTCTCCAGAACCAATCCAGGTCTTCGGCACTGGCATCTTCCATTGTGCGGAAAAGATCGGCAGGTGTTGGATGTTTGAAAGCCCAACGCCTTGCATACTCTTTAAATGCATAATCAAATTTCTCCCTGCCCATGATGGTCTCACGCAGTATATTTAAACCGGTTGCAGGCTTGGTGTATGCATTGGGACCAAACTGAATGATGTTTTCGCTGTTGGTCATAATAGGCTCCAGCATATCTTTTGGCAGCTTCATGTAATCAACTATTTTGTATGCAGCGCCCTTATCTACCGGGAATTTGTTATCCCATAATTCTTCGGTCAAATATTCACAAAATGAATTCAACCCTTCATCCATCCAGGTCCATTGTCTTTCATCGCTGTTGATGATCATCGGGAAAAAGTTGTGGCCTACTTCATGTATCACCACTCCCAGCATACCGTTCTTGGTTCCTTCACTGTAAGTACTGTAATTACCGCTGGCATCTTTTTCGCATCGGCCAAAGTTGAAACAGATCATAGGATACTCCATACCATTTGCAGCTTCTAAACTTTGTGCCACAGGATATGGATATGGAATAGTGAATTTTGAATAGCTTTTAATAGTATGTGCTACTGCTTTTGTACTGAATTTACGGTACAGATTATAAGCTTCTTTTCCATATCCACTCATGCACATCACTTTTTTACCTTCTACCATGGCTGGCATGGCATCCCAGACAAATTTGCGTGAACTGCCCCAAGCAAAATCACGTACCATATCGGCTTTAAAAACCCAGGTTTTCTTTTCTTTTGATCTTTGTTTTTCCCTGGCAACAGCTTCATCCAATGTTACAATTTCGGTAACATCAGTTGCTGTTTGTGCTTTTTGCCAGCGTGCAAATTGTGCAGGCGTTAACACCTGCTGAAAATTTTGACCCTCGCCTGTTGATAATACCACATGGTCGGCCGGAACCGTCATCGCCACTTTATAATTACCAAAAGTTAATGCAAACTCGCCACTGCCAACAAACTGGTGGTTTTGCCATCCCTGGAAATCGCTGTACACACAAAGGCGGGGAAACCACTGTGACATGGTAAATAGATCATTCCCATCTTCCGGGAAATTTTCATAGCCGCCACGGCCACCGTATTTTGTTCTTTCAATAATATTGTAGTTCCAGTCTACTTTAAAAATAAATTTTTGGCCGGGTTTCAGCGGCTGCGGCAATTCAATACGCATCATTGTTTTATTAATGGTATAACCAAGCGGCTTACCAATTGCATCTGCAACCCTGGTAATATTAAAACCATACTCCTTGTCTTTATCAACTTTTCCACTAAACCTTACAATATCCTGCTCACTGATATTTTTAGGCATAAAATTACTGCCCGTATAACCCGAGTTATTGGTATTGCTGTGTTCATTCTCATCAAGCTGAAGCCACAGGTAGGTCAATATGTCCGGTGAGTTGTTAGAATAGGTAAGTGTTTCTTTTCCGGTTAAACGACGGTTGGGTTCGTCCAGTTCGCAAACAATATCATAATCGCATCGCTGCTGCCAATACCCCGGCCCCGGTGCACCACTTGCGGTACGATACTCATTCGGTGTTGGAAGGATGGTCCCCAGCTGCTCAAAACGGTTACCGTGGTTACTGCCCGGATTATTTTTTATATCCTGGGCATTGGCAAAAATGCTGATGAGAAGCAAAAAAGCAAAAGCTGATGATTGTTTCATTTTTTATTATTGAGTGTTTAATATATTTCAAAATTTATATTGAAGGAAAACGTTCCCACGCCATGATTACTGCTTTTGAAAGTGCAACAACTGATAAGCCCCATACCCACCATTTCCGGTTAAGTCCGGCCCTGTTCACAATGACGTAACTTACTGATAAGATACCGGCTACCACTACAATCTGTCCAGCCTCAAGCCCGATATTAAATCCGAATAAACTCCAGCCCATGCTTTCATCTTTTGTCATCATGAACTGGATAGCATTTGCAAATCCCAGGCCGTGTACCAGGCCAAAAAATAAAGCTAAAAAATAATTAAGTCTTAATGATTTTGGCTTAAATCCGATAGCTATCGGATCTTTTTCCAAAAAATTCAAGAGCGCTGTAACAATGATCGTACAGGGGATTAAAAATTCTACCCAGTTATTGCTGACCCTGATAATATCATAAACACTTAATGCCAGTGTAAGTGAATGACCTATGGTAAAGGCTGTTACTAAAAACAACACCTGCCGCCAATTACCAATTACATAAATGGCACTTAAAGCCAATACAAAGAGCAGATGATCCAATGCTTCCCATGCAATGATATGATGCCATCCAAGATCAAAATAAAATCCCAAATTCTGCATGAAACCGGTTTCAATTAAATGTTTATTGTAGTTTCGCTTTTCAAATATCACTAAAGAAACGATTTTTTATCAATCTCTTTGTTAAATGGCAGGTTTTTTATTTAAATGGTTATTGGCCGGCGGATTGCTTTTCAATCTGCCTGAAACAGCTGTACATCCTATTTTTGTAAGTGTTACTGAAATTGAATACAATGCCAAAGACAAAACACTTGAAATCAGCTGCAAGATCTTTACAGACGATTTTGAAAAAACGCTGCGTCAAAACTATAAATCACAGGTTGATCTGCTGAATCCTAAAGATAAAAATGCAATGAATAAACTGGTGTCGGATTATGTTCCAAAGCACCTGCTGATTAAAGTAGATGAAAAAGCTGTTTTACTTCAGTTTATCGGATACGAACAGCAGGAAGAAGGAATTGTAAGTTTTTACCAGGTAAATAATATTTCATCAGTTAGAAAAATTGATATTACCAACAATATTTTATTCGATTATAAAAAAGAACAGTTAAACATTATACATGTTATCGTAGATGGAAACCGGAAAAGTACCAGGCTGGTAAACCCGGATGATAAAGCTGGTTTTGAGTTTTAGGAGAGTTTGTGATTAATGGTTGGTGCAACGGGTTGAAAAGCTTTTATATTCATTTTACTCTTTACAAACTTCCCACAGGGCCCTGCAGGCAAACAACAAACTATAATAAACTAGTTTTCTTCCATTTCCTCTTTTATTTCTTCAGATATTTTAACGATTAGTTTATCTATCCGTTGCCCGTCCATATCAATAATTTCAAATTCAAATCCGTTCCATTCAAATGCTTCTCCTGTTAACGGAATATGTTTTAGTTCATGCAATACAAACCCGGCCAGCGTATCAAAATCCTGTTCTCCCTCATTCATCCATTCGGTCTTTTCAAAGTGGCTTAAAAAATCATAAAAAGGGATCTGGGCATCTACCAGATAGGTTCCATCCTTGCGTTCAACAATTCCGTATTCTTCCTGTCCGCTCTGGGGTACATCTCCAACAATAGCTTCCAGTATATCATTCAGGGTAATCATCCCTTCCAGCGTACCATATTCATTTACTATAAAACAACTGTGTATTTTTGAAGACTTGAATTTTTCAAGCAGTTGATAGGCACTGTTATTCTCGGGTACAAACATCGCCGGTTTGGCCAGATCTTTTAATAAAGTTGTGGAAGATGCTTTTATAATATCTTTTACAAATATAACACCGGTAATATCATCTACCCCTCTGTTGCAAACGGGGTAAGTGGAATAAGTAAGTACATCAAACCTGTCCCTGAAATGCTGAACCGTTTGCAATTCATCAAACCAGATAATATCTGTACGGTGTGTCATCAACGAAGTAATATTTCTGTCGCCCAGGTGAAATAACCTTTCAATAATTTCTTTTTCTTCTTCTTCAATAGCTCCATGTTCACTCCCTTCGGAGATCATAGCCTTAATCTCTTCTTCTGTAACCTGGTTATCATTTATTTTAAGGTTGAACAGTTTTACGATGACATGGGTTGAAGATGTTAGTAACCATATAAACGGGAAAGTAATTTTGCTGAGCCAGCTCATAGGCTTTGCAAAGTTTTTAGCCAGGTATTCAGGCCTTGACAAGCCAATTCTTTTGGGCACCAGCTCACCTAATACCAATGAAAAATAAGTAAGGATAACCACGATTACAGTTGTGGCAATTCCATTGCTGTATTCTTTTGCCCAATCAAACCTGTTAAGGAATTCAATGAATGGCTTTTTTAAATTTTCTCCCGAAAAAATACCGGTTAAAATGCCAATTAGTGTTATACCCACCTGAACTGTGGAGAGAAAAACATCGGGATGATTGGCCAGTTTTAATGCAGCTTTTGCCTTTTCATCGCCTTTATTGGCCTGCCCTTCCAGCCTGGCCTTTCTGGCAGAAACCAGGGCTATTTCAGCCATGGAAAAAATTCCGTTAATCAGTATCAGACCAAGTATTATAAGAATGTCCGTCATGTATTATAAAACTAAACCGTAGTTTTTGTTAAACGATTTTCCCGACAAATATCCGATAAGTATTCCAATTAAACCCCCACAGATAATATCTACAGGATAATGAACCCCCACATAAACCTGTGCGAATGAAATACTAAAGGCCCAGAAAAAGAACAATACAGGCCATTTTTTAAAGCGGGTTCTTAAAGTTAAAAATAAAAACATGGCCATTCCAAAATGATTAGCCGCATGTGAAGAGGTGAAACTTGAACTTTGGGGTCGATAACCCACCAATACATGCACCCATGTGGCAATGTCGGGCTCATTACAGGGCCGCAATCGGATGATATTATTTTTTATAATACTGCTGCTCAAAAAATCACAGAGTATTACCGTGCCTGCAGCAAATAATACCCATATCCAACCGGTCTTTTTAAAATTGACAAGAACAAACAGTATCAAAAAAAGATATAAAGGGTACCACATCTCCGAGTTTCGCAGCCAGGGCATTAACCCATTAAAAAATGGATTGCTCCATTGGTCATTGATTATCTTAAATAAATGCCGGTCGTACGTAAGCAGTTGTTTCATTAATTGCAAGATGGAAGTAAAATAAGCATTAGCCAAAAATAATTAAACTAAATTTGTTGACTCATTAAATAATTATTCATGCTTTTTTTACAACGAATCCCAAAACTTTTGCGTTGGATCTTTTCTGTGGTGATTATTATACTGATTTTGATGACCATCTCCAGGTTACTAATTTTCTATACATTCAATCCACCAGGTAAGGCCTTTTCAGGCTCTGCATTTATAATGGGCCTGAGGTTTGATGCCCGTTATGCAGGTATTATCGGATTAACCATGATGATTTTATGCGCCATCCCCTTTTTTAACCCTTTCAAAAAATTTAAAGCAACCTATTTCTGGAATATAATGTTACCGGCCATTTTTATTTTCATTGTACTTGTTCTGGCCATAGATTACTATCATTTTGATTACCTGCACCAGCGGCTTAACGCAACAGTTTTAAATTACCTGGCCGATGCAGGTATCTCTTTTAACATGATGTGGCAGTCTTACCCCCTACTAAAAATAAGTATTGCCATAATCATACTTTTAGTTTTGGCAAGAATTGTTTTTGGAAAATTACTGGGAGCTTATCAACAGCAGTATAGTTTTTATAAACGAAAAGCAAGATCCACTTACGTAATTGCCTTTCTGCTGCTGGGAATTATAATTTTTGGAAAAATCGGCCAGTTTCCCCTGCGCTGGAGTGATGCCTATACGTTAAGTGATGATTTTAAAGCCAACCTGGCCCTGAATCCTTTTCAGAGTTTTTTAAGTACCCTTAATTTCAGGAACTCATCTTATGATATTAAAAAAGTTAAAGCCGGTTACCCCATGATGGCTGCATACCTGGGCATTCCTGTTTACGACAGCACAGCACTTAACTTTGAAAGAAATTTTACTAACCATGATCCACTAAACATTACGCCCAATATTGTATTGGTTATTTGTGAAAGTTTCAGTGCTTATAAAAGCAGCATGTACAATAATCCTTTAAACACAACCCCCTATTTTAATGAACTGTGCAAAAACGGGATCTTCTTCGACCGCTGCTTTTCACCTGCCTACGGTACGGCCCGTGGCGTTTGGGCAATAATTACCGGCATACCGGATGTAGAGAGCCCCAAAACTGCCAGCCGCAATCCAAATGCGGTAGATCAAAATACCATCATTAATAGTTTTAAAGGCTATCAACATTTTTATTTTTTAGGCGGAAGTGCTACCTGGGCAAATATCAGGGGGCTATTAACCAACAACATAAATAAGCTGAAACTTTACGAACAGGATGATTATTCAGCAAAGAAGATAGATGTATGGGGAATAAGTGATAAAAATCTTTTTTTAGAAGCAAACAAGGTTTTAAAAAAACAAAGGAACCCATTTTTTGCCATCATACAAACAGCCGATAACCACCGCCCCTATACCATTCCCGCCGAAGACAGGGATGAATTTAAATTGACTTCTTATTCATATGATTCACTGAAACGGTTTGGATTTGAAAGTAATGCAGAGATGAATGCTTTCCGCTATACCGATTTTGGTTTCCAAAAATTTATGGAAGCCGCACAGCAGGAAGCTTACTTTAAAAATACCCTTTTTGTTTTCGTTGGCGATCATGGCATACGTTACAATGGCCAGTTGGATCATTTTCCGAAAAGCTGGACAGAACAGGGCCTTACCTGTGAACATGTACCGCTTTTGTTTTATGCACCCGGGTTAATAAAACCGCAATGGAGAAATGATGTTTGTTCGCAGGTTGATATTTTACCCACCATTGCTTCGCTTGCAAAAATCCCCTATACAAATAATTCACTGGGCCGAAACTTAATGGACACAGTTCCATTGGTTACATTTAAAAATGAAAAATTTGCTTTTATTATTGATCAAGATGTGAAAACAATCGGCCTGGTCAGCAACAATTATTATTATCTGAAAAATTATCAATCGGGTAAAGAATCTCTTGTTTCGGTGAGTGGTAATGAACCTGTACCGGTAAATGCTGAAACAGACAGCATTAAAAATTACCTGCAGCGGTTTACCGATGCCTACCATGAAACATCGAAATATTTATTATTGAACAATAAAAAAAAGTAATAAAAAAAATCATTCAGGCCTGTAAGCAACCTGACAAAATACCGGGTAATCTGAATTAACAGCTATCATCTGTGTTTGTATCCCCTGCTTTTATTATATTCGCTTTCATTGTTCAGGCATAAGAAAAAATAAACCATGCTAATCAGTTGGAGAGTTCCCAAAACCATTCAATGGATAGTTAAACTATTCTTTATTTACCTCTGCATATTTACTGCTTTCCGTATGGCCACCGTTATTTTTTTTAAACCGGGCACTACCGGCATTTTTGAACTTGGCCCGGCTTTCTGGCTCGGTTTAAAATATGATCTCCGCTGGATAGCGATCATATTATTACCCATTGCTGTATTGTCATTATACCCCAGACTGTCACCTTTTAAAAGTGAAAGAGGTAAAAAACTCTGGACAGCTTACCTGGGTATTATAACCTTACTGGTCTTATTTTTCTATGGTGCCGATTTTGGCCAGTTTGCTTATATTAATGCCCGCCTTAATGCCGATGCACTGATCTTTGCAGAAGATCCCAAAGAAAGTATTCAAATGGTATGGCAAAGCTACCCCATCGTATGGATACTGTTTGGCCTGGCCGGTGCCGTGCTTATGATGACATGGATGTTTAGAAAGATGCATATTGATGTAACTGAGAAAAACCTGAATATTCATAAATTCACGTATAGGCGGAGATGGCATGCCGCTGCTTTATTATTACTGGGATGGTTCGTATATGGTTTTTTAACCCTGAAACCACTGGATTTTTTCAGGGCATTTAATTTAAATGATGAATTTAAAAGTAACCTGGCTTTAAACCCGCTGCAGAATTTTTTTACAACCTTACGATTTCGAAAGCCTGATCATAACAGCCGTGCAAATGAATATTACAATGATATGTCGCGGTTTTTGCATTTACAAAAGGATAACAGTTTCCGGAAAGGATACAGCCGGTTAATTCAGCCCGGCAGCAAAGCATTTGAAAGCCAGCCAAATGTTGTGCTGGTGCTCTGCGAAAGTTTCAGTATGTACAAAAGCAGCATGAGCGGCAACCCGTTAAACAGCACACCTTATTTTAACCAAATGTGCCGGGAAGGTATTTTCTTTGATCGCTGTTTTACACCAAGCTTTGGAACTGCCCGTGGTATTTTTGCAACCATTACCGGAATACCAGATGTACAGCTTTCAAAATTTTCAACACGAAACGAAGAGTCGGTTAATCAACGGTCCATCATTAATGATTTTGATGGTTATGAAAAATATTATTTTATCGGTGGCAGAAGCCAGTTCAATAATTTTAAAGGCCTGATATCCAATATCAATAATGTGCAGGTATATGAAGAAGGTAAGTACAAGTCAGAAAGCGTAAATGTCTGGGGCATCAGTGATAAGAATCTTTTTCTGGAAGCAAATGGCATAATGGCAAAAGAGCAGAAACCTTTTTTTGCCATTATTCAAACAGCAGATAACCACCGCCCTTTTAATATTCCGGAAGAAGATAAAGATTTTTTACGCCAGACAGTTGATGAGGAAGCCTTAAAAAAATATGGATTTGAATCTTTAAAAGAATATCAGGCATTTGCTTATACTGATTACTGTTTTAATAAATTCATGGAAGCCGCTAAAACGGAAGCATACTTTAAGAATACCATTTTTATTTTTACCGGCGATCATGGTGTAGAAGGAAATGCGGAAGCCCTTTATCCAAAAGCCTGGACAGAACAACGTCTTTGTGAAGAGCATGTTCCCCTGCTGTTTTATGCACCTGATCTGATAGTTCCTCAAAGGAGAACAGAAACAGTTTCTCAGATTGATATATTGCCAACTGTTGCCGGTATGATTCAACAACCCTATTTAAACAGTACCCTGGGAAGAGACCTGCTGGATCCGCACAAAAAAGAAAATGCTGCATTCATTATCTATCATGCACCCGGATGGATTGGTGTGGTTAATGACGATTATTTTTTCCGTAAAAATATCCGGATCAAAAAAGAAGAGCTGGTACCCGCCCGGTTAAACCTTCCTGTATTAACCAAACAACAACAGGATTCTGTAAAAAAGCATTTGTCGCAACTTACTTCGGCTATGTACGAAACAGCAAGGTGGATGCTCATCAATAATAAAAACAAATAAGTTTCCTGAAAAATTACATAACCATAAAAACAGCGGAAAATTTTGTTTTTATATCCATTTTGGCGTGCCGGTAAAAATATATTTGTAAGGTTGTAAGCGGATCAAAAATAATCCACTTACCGGGTAATTATCTTTTTTGCAATCATAATCATTCTCGGAGATTTTTTTACATCGTAATTGCAGAATGTATAATCACCAAATACTTCCTGCAATTGCATACCCTGGTAAGCAAACATCTCTGTAAAATCACCTAAAGAAAATTTTGCGACCTTTTCGGTATAAACTAATGGTTCCTGCAGGGCTTCATCTTCAACTACTACCTTTTTATAAAAATGTGTTTCATCAAACCATTTAGTAATAATAAAATTAATACCGTCAATTTCTTTTTCAGACTGATGCTCCAGATGATCTTCGGCATAATGCACATTTAAAAAATCCATGACAAAGGTTCCTTCCTTTTTTAAAGACCGGGCAATGGTGCGTATGGCATTATCATGCTCACGCCGGGTCTTAAAATAACCGAAACTTGTAAAAAAGTTAAAAGCATAATCAAAATAATTTATCCAAAAAGGCAAACGCATATCGTGTTTGTAAAAATGAAGGGTATCTGTTTGCAATGCCAAAGCATCATTAATACTGTCATCACTAAGGTCAATTCCTGTTACATCAAATCCCTGTCTGCCCGACAGGCAGTCCTTATTGGCTAATTGAATAGAATGACGGCCCTTGCCACAGGCAACATCCAACATCCTGCTTCCGGGTTCCGGTTTTAAGTAATTTATCAGCTTATCAATAAAAGCAGCAGCTTCATTATCGTCTCTTTTAAAATAAAGCTGATGATAGTATGGTGAGTTGAACCAATCTTTGAACCAGGTTTGTTGCATGAGGCAAATTTCAAATTCCAAACGCCAAATTCCAAATTTGTATATTTGCAATCCCTAAACAGCATTTTAATGGCACTGATAAAGAGTATTTCCGGTATTAGAGGTACCATCGGCGGAAAACCCAATGATAACCTTACTCCAGTTGACATTGTGAAGTTTGCAGCAGCTTATGGCAGCTGGATCATTAAGCAAAGCACTAATACCAAAATTGTTATTGGCCGTGATGGCAGAATTAGCGGCGAAATGGTGAATAACCTGGTAGTTAACACCTTACTTGGCCTTGGGCTTGATATTATTGACCTTGGCCTAAGCACCACCCCCACTGTTGAAATGGCTGTTAAATTTGAAGGAGCTGCCGGCGGCATAATAATTACAGCCAGTCATAACCCTAAAGAATGGAATGCTTTAAAACTGCTGAACAGCAAGGGTGAATTTATTAGTGGTGATGAAGGCAAACTGATCTTAGTGACTGCCGAAAAAGAAGATTTTGATTTTGTGAAAGTAGATAAACTGGGTACTTATACCAAAAACGAAAAACTGTTACAAAATCATATTGATGCAGTAGTAAATTATGAATTGGTTGATGCCGCTGTCATTAAAAAACAAAATTTTAAAATTGTTGTTGACGCAATAAACAGCACCGGTGCCATTGCTGTACCTGCTTTATTAAAATCATTGGGTGTAAAAGATATTGTTGTTTTGAATGATGAAGTGAACGGAAATTTTGCACACAACCCCGAGCCATTACCCGAGCATTTAACTGAATTAAGCAGTGCCGTAGTTTCGCAAAATGCCAGCCTGGGCATTGCTGTAGACCCGGATGTTGACCGTCTTTGTTTTGTTTGTGAAGACGGCAGCATGTTTGGTGAAGAATATACATTGGTTGCCGTGGCCGATTATATTTTGAGTATAAGAAAAGGGAACACTGTTTCCAATATGTCATCAACCAAAGCTTTAAAGGATGTAACGATAAAACATGGCGGCGAATATTTCCCAAGTATGGTTGGCGAAGTGAATGTGGTAAATAAAATGAAAGCAGTGAATGCAGTAATTGGCGGCGAAGGCAATGGCGGCATTATTGTTCCGGATCTGCATTACGGCAGGGATGCATTGATTGGTATTGCACTTTTTTTAACGCATCTTGCCAAAAGCAAAAAAACCATCAGGCAGTTACGCAGCACTTACCCTGATTATTTCATCAGCAAAAATAAAATTGAGCTAACCAACGGTACAGATGTAAAAACTATTTTTGCAAATATTAAAGACCTGTATAAGAACCAGCCGATAAATGACGAAGATGGTTTAAAAATTGAGTTTGATAATGACTGGGTACATTTACGTACCAGCAATACCGAGCCCATCATCCGTATTTATGCCGAAAGTAATTTTGAAACTACGGCAGATAATATTGCCCGGAGACTGATGCAGGATATTGGGAAGATGATGTAAAAACAGCTGCAAGCTCTTAGCCAAATAGCTGTTATGTTAACCCGCTTCAGCTAATGGCTGATAGCTAAATGCTAAAAGCTTATCAATATGAACAGAATCTATTTCGATAACGCCGCCACCACCGCACTCGATCCTCAGGTGCTGGAAACCATGATGCCTTACCTGACCGAAAAGTTTGGCAACCCTTCTTCCATTTATTCTTACGGAAGGGAAACAAGGATGGCTATTGAAACTGCCCGCAAGTCTGTTGCGAAAATTTTAAATGCACACCCCGCCGAAATATTTTTTACCAGTGGTGGCACCGAGAGCAGTAACACAGCTATTTCATCTGCTGTACGCGACCTGGGTTGTAAGCATATCATTACTTCACCCGTTGAACACCACGCCGTAACGCACACTGTTGAGCATATAGATAACCTGGATATTGCCAAAGTAAGCTATGTAAAATTATTACCCAACGGGCATATTGATATTGAAGACCTGGAAAAATTGCTGGCAGCTGCTGAAGAAAAAACCCTGGTTACATTAATGCATGCAAATAATGAAATAGGTAATATTTTAGATATTCACGCGGTAGGCGAATTATGCAAATTGTATGGCGCTATTTTTCACAGCGATACCGTACAAACTGTAGGGCACTTTCCATTTGATCTCAGAAATACACCGGTGCATTTTATTACCGGTGCTGCACATAAATTTCACGGGCCAAAAGGTGTGGGCATTTTATACATCAATGAAAATGTAAAAATAAAACCCTTTGTACATGGCGGCGGGCAGGAACGAAACATGCGTGCCGGCACCGAAAATCTATACGGTATTGTTGGATTTGCAAAAGCGCTTGAAATGGCAACTGCCAATTACGAAGAAGACAGTGCTTACATCGGCACACTGAAGTATTATATGATGGATGAACTGAAAAAACATATCCCCGGTATTTCATTTAACGGCGATGCATTGGGCCGGAGTTTATACACCGTACTTAGCGCCAGTTTTCCCAAGACAGAAAAATCAGAGATGATCCTTTTCAATCTCGACATTAATAATATTTGCGCCAGTGGCGGCAGCGCCTGTACCAGCGGTGCCGACCAGGGCAGCCATGTTATCCGTGCCATCAACAATAACCCCTACCAGGTAACTGTTCGTTTTAGTTTTAGTAAGCACAATACAAAGGCAGAAGTAGATGCTGTGGTGGAGAAGTTGAAGGAGTTGGTCTGAAAATATTTTAATTGAATTGCCCCGGGCTTAGGCCCGGGGCAATTCAATTAAAAGTGATACCCCAACCTCTCTTCCACAGCTTTATCTAACACCGGCAACTTCTTCCTGTCAACCAAAAAACTATTCAGTTGCGCAAGCTCTTTAAAAATATAGTGTTTATCCATTGCCGCTTTTAAATACCCTGCACCGCTGCTGCCTCCTGTACCAATACGAGTACCGATCATACGCTGCACCATATTAATGTGGCGATAGCGCCAGTTGCCCAATTGGTTGTCAATTTCCAACAAAGTATCTAACAATTGAAAAGGTAATTCCAGCATGGGATAACCATGGTACATCATGATGAATAAAGCAGATCGGCAGGCTTTAGGTGTAAAGTTTCTTTCAGCGCCGGAAGATGTATTATTAAAAACAGTTTCAAACGACGCTGCATTATTTTTTTCTGCCTCTGCCAAACTTTTAACATAAACCTGCTGGTAATTTTTCCAGAACGCTTCTGTAATAAACGGCATCCTTTCCAGCCAGGCATTAATTAATTCAATAACCGACTTACCACTTTCTGCATCTTTAATAATGGCAATATCTTTTTCTTTCAGTTGCGATGTGTAATAATTCTGTCCCTGCCGATGCTCAAATTTTAAACCCAGTTTGGCTTCCAGCACTTTAAACTGGTAGCTCTGGAAACCCGATGCCGGGCGAAGCATATCCCTGAAGTCAAGAAAGTCCATAGGTGTCATCGTTTCCATAATATCTATCTGTTGTACCAATACTTTTAATATGGTAACCACTCTTTTTAAACGGTGCACTACGGTTTGCATTTCGGGTGAATTATCATTTACTACCGGTTTATTCATGACAGCTATCACCGAATTCACTTCAAATAAAATTTGTTTAAACCACAACTCATAAGCCTGGTGAATGATAATGAAAAGCATTTCATCATGTGCAGGTTCTCTTCCATCCTTAAAGCTTTCGGGTTCCTGGGCACCTGTAATTTTTTCCAGTTGGAGGTAATCTGCGTAGTAAATGGCTTTATCCATAACACATAATTTTAATCCAGCAAACTTACGCATTCGAAATGATACGGGATAAAGGATTCAGGATACAAGATTCAGGATACAAGATTCAGGATACAAGATTCAGGATTCAGGATTCAGGATTCAGGATTCAGGATAACAGTTATCAGATAAGTGTATGACTTCTAAAAAGGGCTTTAGAGTCACTGGGTCAATCCGGTATCCTGTATCTCGCATCCTGTATCGTGTTTTGTTAAGCGGTAGTGAACAGCAATTCCTTTAACACAATCTTTTACAAATCCAAAAATCATGGCATCATTTTCTAAAGAGTAAGAACCATGCAGTTTATAAAACCCTGCAACCAACTATGATCAGAAAAATTTTCTTTACAATCATCTTAACAATGATGATGATTCCTGTTATCAACGCACAGGTAAAGTATGGTATCAGAACCGGCGTAAACTTTGCCAAATGGCAGGGTGATGATCTTCAGATAATAGAAGATCTGATTGATAAAACTGATGGTTACCTGGTAACCAAAGGAAAAACCGGCTTTCATGCAGGCGGTTATGTTAACATCCCGATCTCTGAAACTTTTTCTTTTGAACCGGGCCTCCAGTATTCAAAAAAAGGATACAGTATTAAAGGTGATCTTCAAATTAATGCCTTGAAAATATTGGGTATTAATGCAGGTGCGCAGGTACAATCACATTATATCGACATTCCTTTAGTGTTAAAAGCAAAACTGGTTCAAGGGCTTAATGTATATGCCGGTCCGCAGGTTTCGTACCTGGCCAGAAGTACATTAAATGCAAAGCTTGGTGTGCTTGGTATTTCTATCTTCAATAAAGGCATTGGTATTACTGAGCGCTTAAATAAAGTTGATTTAGGTTTAACAGGTGGTATTGGCTACCAGTTTGATAACGGACTTAACATTCAGGCAGGCTATGATTATGGCTTGTCCAAACTTGATAAAAATGATAATTACTCGGCTTATAACAGGGTAGTAAAAGTTTCGGTAGGTTTTACTTTTTAGATTGATGAATAATACGATAAGGCGTTATCCGGACACGGATAGCGCTTTCTTTTTGCCTGAAATTGATTTTCCTTAAATTTGCACCCCGGCCAAACTAATTAACGCCCGCCTGAACGAGTTATTCGGGCAGGGATAAACCAATTAACATATTAACCATACTATGGGAAGAATATTTGAAGTTAGAAAAAGCAGCATGTTTGCCCGTTGGGATAAGATGGCAAAGAACTTTACCAGAATTGGCAAAGAGATCGCCATTGCCGTAAAAGCCAGTGGACCCGACCCTGATAATAACCCTGCTTTAAGAAGATGTTACTTGAATGCAAGGGCAGTTGGTATGCCCAAGGACCGTGTGGAAGCAGCCATTAAAAGAGCCATGGGGAAAGATACCAGCAATTATGAAGAGATCATGTATGAGGGATATGCACCACATGGCATTGCTGTGCTGGTGGAAACTGCAACCGATAACCCAACCAGAACCGTTGCCAATGTAAGAATGCACTTTACAAAAGGACAGGGTTCATTGGGTACTACCGGCAGTGTGGCTTTTGGCTTTACCCATATGGCCGAATTTAAAATAAAAGGTGCTGGGGTACATGTTGATGATCTTGAATTTGAACTGATCGATTTTGGACTTGAAGAAATTGGTGAAGATGCCGAAGGCAATGTGATCATCCGTACTCCTTTTAATGAATACGGTAATATGAGTAAGGCGTTGGAAGAAAAGAAGATTGAAGTGATCAGTGCCGAACTGACCTGGATACCGGCCAACACGATGGAATTAAATGAAGGCCAGGCGAACGAGGTTTTAAAATTAGTTGATCACCTGGAGCAGGACGATGATGTGCAGAAAGTGTATCATAATCTGAAATAAAAAAAGAGCTTCAATTTTTGAAGCTCTTTTTTAAAAGACCATTGAAATAATTATTTTGCCAATATTGAAATTCTTTTAATACAAACTGCCCTGCAACTTTTTATTTCTGCCAGATGAGTTTCCCATACTCTGGTGCATGCTGCTATACAACTATCTCTTTTAGCTATTTGCTCCAGCCTACATTCACCTTGTTTCGGTCCGGGAGGAAATGTTTGTGCACAAAGGTCTATTTTTGGCTGGGCTTCAGTATAACATTGATCACAACATTGCATATATTCGGCCAAATACCTGGCTTCCATTCTATCACATTCAGCCAAACAATCTTCAAAGCTTTTTACAGCTCCTGTTAATTTTTCCGCCGAAATCGAATTCCTACACCCGCCACAGCCCATCATTAATAAAACTATGAAGGGTAGCATTAAAAGTAGTTTGAATGATCTTTTTTTCATTTTGGTAAATTTTAAATGTTTAATAATATTATTTATTGGTCATTGGTTTTAACTGGCCGAGATATTGTTTTTTATATTCCCGTAATTGTAGTTTAATATTTTTTGCCGGGCCCGTTAATATCCTATGCAGCCTGGCAACCGGGCTAATTGGTTTAAACTGCTGCTTTATTGAAGACGTGGCATCATCACACCCGCCACCGCAATTCTGGTAGCTCATACTTTCAGTATAAAAACTTTCAGATATCATGTCGTATTTTGTTGCAGATAAAAGATAATTATGAAGACCGGTATTCATGGTAGTTTGGTCAGGATCCGTATCAAGCACAAGAAGGGGTGAGCCGTTTTCATATAAAACAAAACGATTGCTGCTTTCCCAACGCTTATTCCAAAGTGGGAGGAAAACATCCCAGAAGCCAAAAGGCACACCGGGTACAGCCAGGAAGGGGTTACGGTTGGGAATTTTAAATTCATAATCGTAGGTATAATACAGATCATTTCCAAAAGATAATTCTCCATGATTATTGTACCCCTGGTTGTTATACGAATACCTCATGTGTAATTCCTGTACTATATCATCCAATCTTGCCATCTGCCCTTTGCGGTTGTATGAATAGCGAATATCCCGCCACGGTTCATTTGTTCCTTCAAAATAACCATTTGCACGGGTTATTAAATCACCCGAATGGTAAAAATCATATAGAATTACCGGGAAATCTAAAGAGGTGATCTTTGTTCTTATCAGCCTATTCCTTCTGTCATAAAATATTTCGTGCCGCTCAAAATATCCATCGCTATAATTCAGCAATACTTCGCTGGCTAATCCCTTGTGATTGTATTTAAAATCTAAAGTATAACCTGTACCATAATCAACATGCTTTAATTGGCAGCCGGGGTTATCATCTCCTTTGCTTGCCTGCAAACTATTATTATCACTAACCGGAGTTTCATCTTTTTCCAGAATTTCTTTCTGGCAACCGGTAAAAGACAGTAAAGCCAACAACAAAGCTGTACTAAGTGAAATGAGATTTTTTTTCATAAAAAATTTTTTTAGAAGTGATTTAGTTTGGTCTTATTTATTTTTTAAATTGTTTTCTCAGTTCAATTATTTGTTCTTTTATTTTCTTCATCGGGCCATGCAGCACAGGCATTGCAATTCTGTTATTCTTATTATTTGCAAGAGCTGTTGAAACGGGAGATTTTGACAGATCATTATTCTCTTCACAGTCACGTTTACCATTACCATCCAGATCATCGCAGTTATCATTACGGCCACAGTTATCATAACTCCATGTTTGTTCGTACCAGGATTCACTCACCCTGTCATAAAAATTCTGGTACACTGCATAATTCTGCCGCCCGGCCCGGAGAATAGATCTGCGTGGTTCCTGATCTAAAAAAGTGAATGGATTTCCTCCTTCATCAAATGCAATAGCCTTAAGACCGGTTTGTCTCCAGGGACTTAACTCATAATATTGCCAGGCAATTCCGCGGGCTAATCCGGGAACAAGAAGCATTGGATTCTTTACAGGTTTCGTAAAATAATAAGTGAGGTCATAGATCTGAGTACCATCTGTATAAAACCAATCCTGCTTATATGCATTGCCAACAGCATCGTATTTATAGAGTATGTAATAATCATAAAGAAAGGATTCTTTCCTGATCAATTGTCCTTTTCTGTTATAAGTAAAAAAAGCCTGGTCATCTATAATGTTTGTTTCACCTACAAACCATGTTTCTTTAATAATTCTGTTTCCCTGATATTCCGGTATAAGGGTATAGAGGAATTCTCCATTATAATAATACCTGGCTTTTACTACTTTATCATTCCTGTCATACTCAAACGCTAAACGGTCATTATATGCAGTAACTGAATAATTCCATTGGTCCACCAGACCTTTATTATTATAATGGAATGTCTGCAATAAATTATCATCGCCCTGGTTACTTACCAGCCTGCATTTATTATTGTTACCGTTATTATCGCCTTTTAATTGCAACTCAGTTTCGGGTGCAGCCGATAATTCTTTAATATCCTTTTGGCAACCCCAAAAAGCTAAGGCTGAAAATATCAACCCACTAATGACTTTAAATAAATTCTTTTTCATAAACAATTTTTTATGGTTAAAATTTTTACTTCTCTAAAAGCTATTAAAAAACAGCTTCTTTTAATAACTGTAAAATTGTTATTAAGATCAGCCAGATACAATACCCCATTGGGTGATTTTTGAAAAGATCAGGAGAGCCCCTGCTGTATGGCTTTCATCACCGCTTCGCTGCGGCTGGCCACGTGTAACTTTCTGTAGATATGCTTTACATGTGTGCGTACGGTCTCGTAACTGATAAACGATTTATCGGCAATGGTTTTGTAGTTGTGGCCTTCGACCATCAGGTGCAGTATTTCTTTTTCCCTGTCGCTGAGCTGGTAATCAGTGCTGCCGGGCGATGTAAGTACCACATTTTTATTGGCAAAAAAACCAAGTACTTTTTTTGCAACAGAAGCGCTAATTGGGGCACCGCCATTGTACACTTCGTTAATGGCTTCGAGGTATTTATTTGGTGGGTCGTTTTTAAGAATATAACCGGAAGCGCCGGCACATAAGGCCTGGAATATCTTTTCACTGTCGTTAAATACAGTTTGTATAAGAATTTTTATTTCAGGAAATAGATCATTGATATGCTGTGTCACTTCAATGCCGCTGAGGCCCGGCATTTCAATATCCATTAATACCACATCGGGTGTACTTCTTTTAATATCATTTTCCCAATGATTACCATCTGCAAAAACGCCGCAGCAGGTATAACCAGCCGTACCGTTAAGGATGGCTTCCAATGCATCCCTTACAAGTTTATTGTCTTCAAATATAGCAACCCGTATTTCCATGATTTCATAACAAATGTGGTATAATAAATCTTAGAAACCAATACCCCATCAGGTGATTTTGAACTGCAGTGATACGGAAGCCCCTTCGTTCTCTTTTGACTGTAAAATCAATTTAGCTCCAATTTCATCAGCCCTTTTCTGCATATTCTCCAGCCCATTTCCACGCCTGACCATTACCGCATCAAAGCCCTTTCCATTATCACTTACCGAAAATTCCAGTTTGCCATTTACTTCCTTTACAGTTAGTTCAAGCAATGTAGCATTACTGTATTTCACCGCATTATTAATTGCTTCCTTGCAAAACAGGTAAATGTTACGCCGGCTTTCTACGGGCAAATTGATCTCGGCAATTTTTTCGGGCACGCTGATCTTTACTTGTATATTCTTGATAGCTGCCATATCGGTGGCATACTCTTCAAGTCTTGTTACCAGTTTCTGCAGTGAGTCCTGCTCGGGATTTATCAACCACACAATATCACTCAGTTTGTCCACCATTTGTGAAGAAGATTGCTGCATCACATTCAGTGATTTTTCAATCTCTGCCGTTTGTCCTGTTTTCATTTGTTCTTTGGTAAGGTGACTGTACATGGCAATCCCGCTAAGGGTGGCGCCCACTTCGTCATGCAGTTCGCTACTAATACGGAGTCGTTCACTCATTAAAGCCTGCTGGCTTTGTAATTTCTTTCTCCGGCGATAGAGGTAAAAGCCATAACCTCCTGCAAGAAGAATAGCAGCAATCCCTGCGTAAGCAAATTCTTTTTGCTGTCTTTGTTTAATCGTTAATGCTGCTTTTAATTTATTTTCTGTGGAGAGAAGCTTTATCTGATCTTCCTTTTTATCAAACGCATTTTGAATTTTATACCCTTCGGCTTTTCTTATGGATTCTTCATTAACAATACTATCACGGTATATAATATACATTTTGTAGTAATTATATCCTTCTTTCTTATTTCCAATAATGTCCTTTAATTCTGAAAGCCTTAAATAACTATCTCTTAGCAGTTTTTTTGATTGATTTTTTTTTGACAGGAGCAGCGCTTTTTGAAGCCATCTTTCTGCCTGCAAAAAACGATTGAATTTTAAACCAAGGTTGCCAAGATATAAAGATATCTGGGCAACCAGATCATCAACAACTTTTTCCTCACACATTTTAAGTGATTCTAGATAATAATAATCAGCTCTGGAATAATTCAGTAAAGCCAATTTTAAATTTTCTGCAACTTTTGCTGAATCGCCCCTTAGCTCATATGCTCTGGCAATACCAATATAGCAGGTAGGTTTATATAATGCATATTGAAACTCCGATATATTTTCTTCATAAATTTTTGAGGCTGATGAATACTTTTCTAATGCATTGCCTGGATCTTTCTGTAAGATGTACACCTCACCAATTGATGAAAGGGTTGACGCAATTAAAATTTTAATTTCAGCTGCTGCCTTAGGTTTACTCCTAAGTCTCTCATAAATGTTTAAAGCAAGAAAATAATTTTTTAATGCATCAGTATAATTTCCATATTCGCAATAAACATCACCATTGTAAGCATAACAATCACCAATTCTTGCCTTGTCACCTATTTCTTCAAAATATTTTAGTGCCATATAATTGTAACGGATTGCTTCAGGGTAATTGCTTTGCTGATAATACATCATTCCAAAAATCCGATGGATGAGTGCTACCAACTTTTTATCACCTGCCTGCCTGTAATAATTCAAAGCAGTATCATATTTATTAAATGCTTCGGCTAAATTATTTTTGTACCAATTTAAACCACCAAACCCATGGTAGCAAAATCCCAATAGTTTTTTGTCTCCGGTTTTTTGTGCAATAATTAATGCCGCGTTAATGTATTCCTCTGATTTTTTAAGGTTAAATTGATCCGCATAAAAACATCCAATATTTACCAAAGCAAATCCTTCACCTTTTGAGTACCTGATTTTTTTAGCTAATGCAAGTGCCTCCTCTCCATACTTTAAGGAAGCTTTATACTCAGCACTCATATACAAACTATAACTAAGCTCATTCAATAAATTAACTTTCCCTATGTCCTCTTTTGCATACACAAGTGCTTTATTAAGACTATCTATTTCTTTACTTTGAGAAAAAGCAAAACTGTTGATAAAAATGAGAAAGAATGTCATTACAATAAAGCAGCGTGAGTTCATATTTATCTAAATAGTCTTAAATATACTCTGAGAAGTGGTAGTATACAATACCCCAACAGGTGAAATTGAATTTTAGCAGAGAAAAAGTATCAGTTGAGAGAATTGCCTGATTATGATATAGTAATTTCTCCTTTCATATAATAAACAGCTTTACCCTTCATAATAACCCTATCTCCTTTTTGCTCACAGCTTAGTTCTCCATCCCATTTTTCCCAGGCATTACAAATCGCCCCAACCGGTAACTTTAATATTGTCAGAAAGTTTATAGGATTTATCGCCGTCATAAATAAGCGCCCCTCCTTTATTACCGGATAGCCCGTTCCAATAATAGATGTTTTTAAGATAACTCTTTGAAAAAGTACTGGCTGCTTTTATTTCAACCGGTAATATCTTTTTTCCGGTATCTATCAAAACATCTATTTCCATGCCTTTGTTATCCCGCCAAAAATAAAGCTGGCCCGTGTTAACTTTAACCGATTCTTTTTTATACAGTTCAGCTACAACGGCATTTTCAAAAAGCGAACCCCTGAAATGAGAAAGCTCCAGCTCGGAAATTGTTTTAATGCCCAACAGGGAACAGGCAAGCCCGGTGTCATAAAAATAAAGCTTGGGAGTTTTTACGAGCCGTTTGTTAAAATTATTGTGATGCGGTTTCAGCAAAAAAACAATATAACTGCTCTCTAATATGGCAAGCCAGGATTGAACAGTTTTCAGTTCTATACCACATTCAATACTGATTGCGGTTAAATTGAGCAATTGGCCGGTACGCCCTGCACAAATTTTTAAAAATTTAGTAAACAAAGCGCTGTTATCTATATTTTTTATCATCCGCACATCCCGTTCAACATAAGTCCTTATATAGGCCGGGTACCAGATAGATGGCTTTCGTTCTTTATCATATATTTCGGGATAACAGCCATTTAATACCCATTCATTTGCATTGAAAAACGCTTTTCTAATTTGCTTAATCTCGGGTAATGTGAGCGGAAGTAAATCAATATATCCTATCCGGCCGGCCAATGACTGAGATATTGATTGCTGCAATAAAAAATTATTGCTGCCTGTTAAAACAAACATTCCATCTTTGCCTGCTTTATCAATGATTGATTGCAGGTAAGAAAAAAGCTGGGGTACCCGCTGGGCTTCATCAATAACTGCCCCGTTTTTAAACCTGCTTAAAAAATACCGGGGGTCTTCTATGGCCATTTCCCTTTCATCCGGGTCTTCAAGAGAAACATAGGGTTTGCTTGGAAATACTTTTTTTGCGATAGTTGTTTTACCGCTTTGCCGTGGGCCAACAATGGCTATAGCCCTGAATTGTTTTGCATATAAACGGATTTTTTTTTCTGATTCCCTGTTTACCATAATATAAAAATAGTACAAATTTAGTAATCAACTACCATATTTGTACTAAACTTTTTCTAATCCCGTTAAATAATACCAACCCTTTACAATTGAAAACTATCAGTTATGAGCCGTTACCTGATTATGAAAGCACAATTTCCCCTTTCATATAATAAACCGCTTTACCTTTCATAACAACCCTGTCGCCTTTCTGCTCACACCAAAGTTCCCCGCCACGTTTGGAGAGTTGCAGCGCATGCATTTTATTCTTATCTAACTTTTCTGCCCAGAAAGGAATTAACTGTGAATGTGCCGAGCCAGTTACAGGATCTTCATCAACGCCTGCACCTGGTGCAAAAAAACGGGAAACAAAATCAACATTTTTCCCAGGTGCAGTGATGATCATCTTATCAATATGCTTTTTCATCAGCGAAAAATCGGGGGTACAGTTTTTTACAGCGTCTTCATTTAATAGTTCAACCAGAATATCCCGGTGCTTATACACCCCAACGATTTCTGCATGATCCAGAATAAAAGAAAGTTCATCGGGGTAAATATCCAGGCGTTCGGGTTTCCAGGAGGGGAAGTCTAAACAGATAAGATCATTTTCTTTCTTCACTTTTAAAATACCGCTTAAAGAACTGAAACGGATCTCTGGCTTATCGAAATTTAAAATATTGAAAAGTGTATAAGCGCTGGCGAGGGTTGCGTGGCCGCATAAATTAATTTCTACTTCGGGTGTAAACCAACGGATGTCGAAATCAGCGGCTCTCTCCCTGCCTCCCCCCATTGATGAGGAGTTCCCACGCACAGGAACAAAGAATACAGTCTCGGAAAGATTATTCTCCATGGCAATCTGCTGCATCAGTTTTTCATCCAGCCATTTTTCCAAAGGAATTACTGCAGCAGGGTTGCCACCGAAGAGTTTATCAGTAAAAGCATCTATTTGATAAAGGGTCATAATGGTAATTGACAATGAGCAATAGGCAACAGGTAATTAGCAATTTGCAATTGACAACAGACAATAAGCAATCAGGAACTATTTTTAGTATTTGTCAGGATTGTTTCTCATGTGACTTAATAATCTTCCTATTTCCTCATTTCGTGAAATAAATAAGTTATGTTTTTCTGTATTGATATAATTACAAGCTAATGAAAAATCAAGCCAAACTCCGGTTTCAGAATTTTCTGCATCACAATCAGTAATCTTTGAAATAAAATTTGCCGGATAGATCTTCTTTCTATAAGCCTCTGCAATGTTTGTACACACGCTCCTTGATGAGCGCCTTATCTGATCGATCAAAGAATAGGACTCTTACTTAGGAAAATTTTTCGTTATCGAAAAAATCTCCATAGCCTGTTCAAAAGCTAAGTTATAAACTTTTGCCTGTTTAAAATTAACTACCCCCATAAAAATTAGTCTTTCTCTATATAAGGCTTCATTTGCCTGTTGCCAATTGCTTATTGCCCATTTACTCCGCCATCATTTCCTTAACCACCGCAACAATATCTTCCGTATTAGGCTTACTGAAATAATCACCATCGCTGCCATAAGAAGGCCGGTGTGCCTTGGCTGTAAGAGTTCTTGGTGATACATCTAAATATTTATAGCCTCCCTGCTCTTCCATCACTTTGTTGAACATATAAGCCGCTGCACCACCCGGCACATCTTCATCTATAAAAATAATACGGTTAGTTTTTTTAAGCGACTCCACAATTTTATGATTGATATCGAATGGTAACAAAGTTTGTATATCCACTACTTCGCAGTTAATGTTCATTTTATCCAAAGTTTCTGCTGCCTCCAGTACAATGCGTAAGGTGGAACCATAAGTAACAACCGTCACATCCGTACCTTCTTTTACGATCTCCGGCACACCCAATGGCACAGTGTAAGCCATTAAGTTTGAAGGCAATCTTTCTTTTAAGCGGTAGCCATTTAAACATTCTATCACAATACCCGGATCATTGCTTTTCAACAGTGTATTGTACATGCCCACGGCCTGAACCATATTACGCGGTACACAAACATACATACCCCTGAGCGCATTGATGACAACGCCCATAGGTGAGCCACTATGCCAGATACCCTCAAGCCTGTGCCCCCTTGTTCTTACGATCAGCGGACAACTTTGTTGCCCCGCTGTGCGGAAATGTGTGGTACAAACATCATCGCTAAGCGGCTGTAATCCGTATAACAAATAATCGAGGTATTGGATTTCGGCTATAGGGCGCAGTCCCCTTAATGATAAACCAATACCCTGTCCCATAATAGTGAGTTCGCGGATACCGGTATCAAAGATCCTTTCTGTTCCATGTTTAGACTGCAGGCCGCTAAAACCCTGGTTCACATCCCCAATTTGGCCAAGGTCTTCGCCAAAAGCAACAACTTTGCTGTTGGTTGTAAACAATTCATCAAAATATTTATTCAAAACCTCGTAACCATTTACCAGAGGAGTATCGTCAGTAAAATAAGGATTGATAACCCCAACTTTCAATGCTGATTTAGGCCCCTCATTATATAAGTAACTGTTATAAAGATTTGCATGATCAGTTTTTAAATCTGAATAAAATTCTTTTAAAGAAAATGCTGCAGGTTCCCGGCCTGTAATATCAATCACGGAAGCCAGGGTCTTCATTACATCCCTTCGCAGGGGTTCTCGTAATGCTGCCAATTCATCAGCAAGTTTTTTAACCGCAGGATGTAAAGATTCAACAGATTTTAAAACTTCAACAGATTTTAAAACAAGTTCTTTAATAGGGTTTAAGTATTTTATCCATGCTTTCTGTTTACTTTCTCTCACCAGCAACAGGGCGCTTTCTTCGAGGCTATTTAATTCTTCTGAATCTGCCAATGCATTTGCAATGATCCATGCTCTCATTTGCTTAAGTCCATCCCATTCCTTTTCCCATTCCAGCCGTTCAGTTGTTTTATACCGTTCATGACTGCCTGATGTTGAATGTCCCTGTGGCTGCGTAATTTCTTCCACATGAAATAGAGCGGGTGTATGTGTATCTCTTATTTTTTGAATAGCCGGTTCCAGTATTTCACACATACCTGCATAATCCCAGCCTTTTAATTTATAAATGTCAATACCATTGGTACCTTCTTTTTGCTGAAAACCTTTTAATGCTTCTGAAACAGATCCTTTTGTTGTTTGAAATTTTTTTGGAACAGAGATCCCATATCCATCATCCCAAACAAATACAGCTATTGGGATCTGTAAAACACCTGCAGCATTTATAGTTTCCCAAAAATGCCCTTCACTGGTTGAAGCATCTCCAATGGTACAAAAGCAAACCTCATTACCGTTATTACTCAGATTATTTAAGTTATGTGTACCGGCAACATTTCTAAAAACTTTGGAAGCAAAAGCAAGCCCTAATGCTCTGGGCATTTGTCCGGCAGTTGGAGCAATATCACTGCTTATGTTTTTCAGTTCGGCAAGATTAAGCCAATCACCGTTTTCATCTACCATTTTTGTTGCAAAATGAGCATTCATTTGCCGGCCTGCACTAAAAGGATCGTGGGTAACATCAGGGTCTGCATATAACTGGGAGAAAAATTGTTCAATTGTAGAAAGCCCGCTGGCAAACATAAAGGTCTGGTCACGGTAATAACCAGCTCTAAAATCACCCGGCTTAAAGAATTTTGCCATAGCAACCTGGGGTACTTCCTTTCCATCACCAAAGATCCCAAACTTCGCTTTTCCTGTTAATACTTCTTTTCTGCCCAGCAAACTGGCTTCCCGGCTTTCACAGGCAAAGCGGTAATCCTTAAGCACTTCATTACGAAAATTCTCGAAACTCAATTTTTCCTGTAAAGCAGCGTCGTTATTATTATTTGTATCCATATTCCTGTTAAACTAACACAAAAATATAAATTATAGAGGAGCTTTGTTAAAAATCTCCTAACGGGTTAACAATTTGTGAGAGAACTAATCGTTTTAGTATCTTTACCTCTGTTAATTTAAAAAAATCTATATGAAACAAATAATTACCCTCTTTTGTGCAGTTTTTGCCCTTACAGCATTACATGCACAGCAAATTTCAACTGCACCGGCTGCCGTAATTACCACTGCCAATGCAGTTAATACCGGTTCAAAAGTTGTTGCCGTTTCTGATGAGATGCTGCTTTTAACTGAAGCTGAATTCAACTTCGGTAAAATACCGCAGGGCAAACCGGTTACCCATACTTTTGAAGTAACCAATAACAGTAAGGTTGCTTTTAAAATCAATAATGTTGCTGCCAGTTGTGGTTGCACAACCCCTGAGTGGGAAAAAGATAAGGTACTGGCTCCAGGTGAAAAATCTAAAATTACAGTAGGTTTTAATGCTGCTGCTGAAGGCCCGTTTACAAAATTTATTACCGTTTCATACAGTGATACCCAATCTAAACAGATCACCATTAAAGGTGAGGTTTGGAAAACCCCGGGTAACTCTGCTCCTGAAAATAAAGGATTGAATGATCTAAAAAATTAATAAACTCAATAAAATTATTTTAACAATGAAGAAATTAATATTATCCTTGTCAGCCTTAGCTTTTGCTTCAATCCTTTTTGCACAAAAGACCGCAGCAGATGTTGCAAAATTTGATACTGAAACAATTAACCAGGGAACCCTGAAACAAAATGAACCGAAAGAAGTGAAATTTGTAGTTACTAATATCGGTAAAGAGCCCTTAATCATTGAACAGGCTAACCCTACTTGTGGTTGTACCATGGGTGATTATACAAAATCGCCTATTGCTCCGGGAGCATCCGGTTTCATTTCTGCAAAATTTAATGCGGCAACTGTGGGACATTTTGATAAACACCTTACAGTAAAATTTGCAGGTGTAGATGAATTGAAAAGCATAACTATAACCGGTGATGTTTTAGATGCAGCAGGATTTGATAAGTGGGTGCTTGAAAATGAGGCAAAGAAAAAAACTGATGTAGCTGCCCCTAAAACAACCAAGCTTTCGAAAAATACAAAAACTTCTTTGACAAAAAGCAATAACTAATTTCAATAATACTCATGTCAACAAAGCCTTTGCAAATTTGCAAAGGCTTTGTTGTTTTCGCCAGCTGCCTGAATAACCTATTGTAACCCAGTTTAATATTTACAGATCTACAAAATAAAAATCAATAAACCACGTTAATATCTGGATCCGATAAACTCCAAAAAAAATATACCCTATGATATAAGGTTTAAGCAAACCATTTCAGTTTAATATAACTTACCCGCTAAAAAATAATATATTGAATTTGTACTTAATTAAAAACATCCTGCTTCCTTTTTTTGTACGCACCAATAGCAAAAAAATCAATCCTGATCGCATAAATCGTGTACTAACAAACTAAGATTTTTTGTTTTTAAGGATTGTTTGGATAACAAAAAACCCTTCTTTCCAGAGGGGTTTTTGATTTATTACAATGGCTTTCCGTAATTAGCAGTGCGAAGGATACCAATCGGTTCTTTCAAATAATAGTCAGTGAAATAATTTACCTGTTTTTGCCGGTAAAAAAGAAAACAAATACAGTTGCGCTCTTTCTGTGATGCCTGGCAACTATTGAAAAGTTAAGGGTAATTCTAATATTAACTATGTTTTTATTTTTGCATTTTCCCCTGTGTAATAAATTTATCAGAACTATACATTAATAGAGTTACAACTGTATATTGGCCACCGGTTTTTGTAAATGCCTCAGCGTTATTTATTGTTGTACCCAAAGGCTTTATGGTTACTACACCTGCGCCTAACTGAATAATCGTACAGTTAAACCCCGCAGGTAAACCTGCGGGAACTGTTAAAGTTACAGCTGAAGCATTATTAAGTGTTATTACTTGTGCCATATCAGTTGAGTTTAAAGTATAGGTTGTACTCGTTTGAGCATTATATGTAACTTTATTTATACTGATCTCTTCCCATAATCCTGTTGTTCCATTAGCTGTTTTTCTCCATCCCAAAATACTACTGCCTGCGCCTGTAATTGAATTCAAAATAATATCGCCTGTCATATCGCTTGCATCAGGTGCCGGAGCCGATTCTGCTACATAAATCCTTTTATGCTGGTTACCACCTGCCGATCTGTTATTTAAATACATTTCCTGCATAAAAGGGCTAAAGTAGGCCCCCTTATTTAAAGAACGCCTCCCCAAAAAAGCGGCGGGGGTATTTTGTGTAGGTAAAATAAGGTTACCGCCGTATGAGTGAAAAGTTTTATTTGCATCATAAGTAAGCCAGTCATACCAACTTAAAAAATTGTTTGTGGTATCATAAACATTTACAATGCCCTGTATTTCGTTTGTTCTTTTTTGCCAGGCAAAGGCATTGGAGGTTTGAAATGTTGTTTGTGCAGTCTTTGGATGGGAAACCCTTACAGAAGTATTTACGTCTAATGAATTGAACCAGCCACCCAATTTTAAACCGCTTCTTACTGAAGTTAAATCTCCACCAACAGCAATAGATTTATAACTCCAGTAAGAAGGCGGACAATCTAATTCTGAGTAACAATTGGTAAGGGTACCAAATTGATTTTGTCCTCCTATATTGTCTGCATCTAAAAGAAACCCACCACCCGCCTGATAAAAGCTATCGACATGATAACTAAGAATGTTACGGTAAGCAATCCAGCTCTGGTCAGGAACCAAGGCCCAATCTAAAGGGCTGATATCGGGCTGCCCTAATTTATTTTTACGGCCGCGGCTATCCTTATTATGTAAAGCGTAATAAACCAAGCCACGATATTTACAAAGCACCCTTTGAAATTTTAATTCAGGACTTCCGCAGGAAGCAGTTTGACAGTTTTGGTAATTATTACCCAAAAAACTGTTATCTAAAAAACCGGCTGCTCCACAGGCTAATGCCTGGCAATTTTTAAAATCAATAATATTAGCATCTGCCCCGTAAATTAAAAATCCGTTATTCCTGCTTTCAGAAACTATGACCCTTTCAAGCGTTGATAAATCACAATTGGTAGGTGGAGAAGTTCCTCCATTTCCCCAAAGTACAATACCGTTACCCTGAAAATTTTGTACGGATACATCTTTTAAATGAGCAATACAATTTATCTCAATACCAATCTCGCCTGGATCATAGGTTTCATAACAATAAACCTGTTTAAGCGCTATATTGGTTAAGTAAATTGTAGGTATAAAAACACTGGTTTCGGATGAACGTAACTTTAAACCTGCACTATTACTGCCAAATAACAAAAGCGTATTTACACCACCCCTGATATCTGCATTAAAATCAATTCTGATTGTATCATTAAACCTGTAAGACACGAGCCTGCCGGAACTTTGTCCCAATTGCATATAGGCTACCTTGTCAGTATTACGTTTGTAATAGGCTAATGCTGCATCAAATGCAGGTTTATCATTGGTAATACCATCACCTGCAGCTCCCCACCAATCGGGATTAATAGCATTGTCTTTAACATCCCTTTTCCATTTAGTACCCAGGCGATCTAAAAATATGATCCCATTATCTGCAGGAAGGCTTCCTGTATATTTATAAAATTGGCCGCCCCTTTTTGTATCTGAAATAAACAGGGTAGTAATTGATTTATTTGAAAATGTACTGAATTCAGAAACATTTTTTAATACTTCTGCAATGTTATCCGGTGCAGGATTTGTTGATTGTGTAAAAGCCCCGGAAGAAATTAACAACAAAAAACCCGTCAATATTTTTTTCATATGCTGATTTTACTTTTAATCAATTATTTAAAAAACAGGATCAACAGCCAATACAGTATCTGTATTACCCTTTAATGATATTATTGTTTGCATTTTATCCATTTACTTTCAATTTACATACAATAGGCATGTTAAGGTAGTATTAAAATGTTTTTTAAACAGACTGGATTAACAGCAATAAGGTCATTTAAAATTTAGCCAGCGACGGAATTTATTAGCTCAATCATTAAATAAATATGATTTGCTGAATTTTATCCGCACAGCAAAAAATTGGAGGCCGTTGCCTTTAAATGCCTTGTTTCCTTTGAAAAAAATACCCCTTTAAAAAAGGGGTATGGTGCCCCACTCCGGATTTTTATCGAACCAATTTAAGGAAGATTTGAAGCTGATATATGACCTGAAACCAATCCTGAAATAAGCCTCTTTAAAAAAGCTTCATTTCTAAATAATATAGTCCCTCAATGCGGCTTGGATAGATAAGTTCTAACCAAATTCTAAAGGATTTGGAGAAAATCAGGCAAATTGAAGCACTTCTGAGCTAAGTCAGGTATTTGTATATAGCTACACTTTAAACATAAAAGTTATTTTTGTGTATTAAAGCACGGCTAAATATGTATATATCAAGACTATCTGTTCGGAATTTCAGGAACTTTAAAAGTTGCTCTTTACACTTTCAAAAAGGAGTAAACACTCTTATCGGAGAAAATGGTTCAGGTAAAACTAACCTTCTCTATGCCCTACGACTTTTAATTGATGAAAACCTACCCCGTAGAACCTATTTTAATGAAACTGATTTTAACAGGTCAATTGGTTTGTGGAAAGGTCATTGGATAGTAATACAACTTCAGTTTGATGAATTGGATTCCGATGAGGAATTACAGGCTATTGCCATGCACAAAGTTGGGCATGTTGATGAGATGGATACGACCAAAGGAACAGTTCTACTTTGTTGCCGTCCCCGTGAATCAGTTAGAAAAAAACTTTATGAATTTTCTGAAAATCCAAAGAAAAAAAAAGAAGGGTTGGAAAAAATACTTTCTGAAATAACCCTGAACGACTATGAAATAACCTACAGGGGCAGAAACAATGTTGACTTTTCTGATGATGATAACTATATAGAATATGTGGGTGATTTTGATAAAATGATTTTCCCAAATCCAGATGATGAATCCAGTGATGTATATGGAGTAAGGCTTTCCAATTTTTCCATTTCAAGCGAAGTATCATGCACTTTTGTTAAGGCATTGAGAGATGTGGAAGAAGATTTAAAGTCTTACAGAAACAACCCTCTCTTAAACTTATTGAGGGGAAAAGAAAAAACCATTTCTGTTGCCAAGAAAGAAGATATAGAAAAAAAGATTGACATTTTGAACAAGGATATATCGGGACTTGACGAGGTAAAGAACGTATCTGTTGGCATATCAGAAAGCATAAAAGAAGCTGTTGGAGAAACCTATGCTCCGAATATCAGCATCCAATCAGAACTTCCATCTGATATTGAAAAACTACTTCAGTCGCTGAAATTATGGGTTGGAGACCCGGACGAGGAAGGATACCAGGGCAGAATATGGGAATTAAGTTTAGGGGGTGCAAATCTGATTTACCTTTCACTTAAGCTATTAGAATATGAAAAAGTGAAGGCTTTAGAAAGGGTTGCCAACTTTCTTTTAATTGAAGAACCTGAAGCACACATTCATACCCACATCCAAAAAACCATTTTTCAGCGATTAGATAAGAGAAATACACAGGTAATAATTTCAACCCATTCTACTCATATTTCCTCTGTAAGCCAGATAAGTTCTGTAAACATATTGAGCAGGGTAAATCAGAATGCTTTGGTTTTTAGTCCTTCTAATGGATTAGGTGAAAAAGAGGTTACAAAAGTTGAAAGGTATCTTGATGCAGTGAGAAGTAATCTACTTTTTGCAAAAGGAGTGATTTTAGTTGAAGGGGATGCAGAACAAATATTAATACCTGAGCTTGTAAAAACTGTTTATGGAATCAGTCTTGATGAAATTGGAATCAGCTTAGTAAATATAGGTAGTACTGGTTTTGAAAACATCGCAAGATTATTTGATGATTTACGAATTCAAAAACGCTGCTCCATACTTACGGATTTTGATTCTTCCATTTTGCCTTTACCCGCAGATGCAAAAAAAGATACTTTGGTGGAAAGAGACTGCCGGAATTCACAAAAAAGTGGAGAAGAACGGAAGAAAAAATTGGATGAATTTATTAAAGATAACGATTGGCTTGATGTCTTTTATGCCAAACATACTTTTGAAGTTGACTTCTTACTGGCAGGAAATAGCTATGAAATTATTCAAACGGTAGAGATTGAATTTAAAACAGATGCCAAGAAAGAAGAAATTGCCACTGCCCTAAAAGACAAGGATGTTGCTGTTAGCGGAACGGAAATATTAAGATTGGCAAATAAATTTAAAAAGGGATGGTTTGCCTTAATGGTTACCGAACATATAAACCAACTTACTTACATTCCCGACTATATTATCCAAGCAATAGCTTTTGCAAGCCCACACATTAATAGTAAGACTTTGCTGTCAATGATGCGTCATAGACTTACAAAACTTCAGGAATTAACAATTGAAGGTGATAAAACAGACTACTCAAAATTATTAGCAGAAATTTTGAAATTTAAAACCCCGGATGAAAGTCTTGCTGCCTATTGCAAAGCAATGAAAGAAGATGCTATTACTAAACTTGCTAACTATTTAAAATAGAGAAAATGTTAGCAGGATTAAATTCAAAACAACGGGATGCTGTATTACAAGAAGGCAATGTACTACTTACTGCCTGCCCAGGAAGCGGAAAGACAAGGGTTTTGACTTACAAGATTGCTCATGAGCTTCAATTTATACAGGATACAAAAAAGATTATTGTAGCATTAACTTTTACAAACAGGGCTGCTGATGAAATAAAAAGAAGGCTTATTAAAATGGATTTAGATCCAAGCCAAGTATGGTCAGGGACTATTCACTCATTTAGTCTTGAATGGATATTAAGGCCCTATTCTTCGGAGATCGATGAGTTAAAAAAAGGCTTTTCAATAGCAGATGAATATAAAAGTTCAGAAATTCTAAAAGAGCTTAAAGAAAGTTACGGCTTAGGCTTTTTTGATGAGGTAAATACAAGGCTTAATAAAGATGGTTCTATCAATGAACTTGACAGGACAAAAATTAAACTTATTCAGGAGTATCACGAAATTTTGAAAAGTGAGAAACTAATTGACTTTGACCAGATACTTTTCTTTGCATACCAACTTATAACGAAGTATCCCATCATTGCAAAAACATTGAATAATATCTTTCATTTGATTTGTGTTGATGAGTATCAGGATACACAAGATTTGCAATACGCTATTATTGCAAGCATGTTTAAGGTGAGTAATGGAAGTACCAAGCTTTTTATTGTAGGCGACAGAGACCAAGCTATCTATGGTTCATTGGGTGGAATTGCAAAAAATGCAGAAGAGATTATTGAAGAATTCGGAGATATTGAGTTGACAGAAATGGAACTTTCCGGTAATTACAGAAGCACTCAGAGAATTATAGATTATTACCGAAATTTTCAGACAGAAACTATAGAGATTGAATCCCAATGTAGTTATGCTACTGAAATCGGAGTTTTATCCCTTGATAAGATTACTAAGAAAGATGATTTAGTGGAAAATATCGCAACCCTAATTGAGAATAGTATTGCTCAGGGAATACCAGAACATGAAATTTGTGTATTAGCTCCTCAGTGGTGGCTTGTGATACCTATGGGACGTAAATTAAAAAAGAGATTACCTCACATGAATTTTGATGCAGTCGGTCTATCTCCTTTGATAAAGGCACAGGAAAATGTATGGGTGAAGGCATCAAAATTATTTTTAACTGAACCGTCCCCAAGAATGTATTTTTTAAGAAACAGATGGGCGCATGAACTTCTTAATGAGCTGGAAGCATTAGGAGTTGTAGTATTTGAGCAAATTGAAAAGAAATCTAAAAAACTTTTAAAAGCAATTAATTCAACCTCATCAAGTAATGAGAACGGATTGGAATACCTGGAAGAAAGATTTTTACAAATGGTAGCATTAATGGGTATATCAGTTGAAAGTAATGAACATTTACTGGTACAATGGAATAATTTTTTTGATGGTACAAGGGCAAAAATGGAAAACAAAGATTTTGACTATGCCAATGATACTAAAAGTTTTAAAAGACTCTTTAATCATAATTCAGGGGTTGTTGTCAATACTTGTCATGGAATAAAAGGAGAAGAATTTCAAACAGTAATAGCTTTTGGCTTGCTTACAAATTATATACCTCATTGGAAAGAAGATGATTTAATTAAGGCTGGTAAAAAATTACTGTATGTTATCTGTTCAAGAGCAAAACGAAATCTATATTTAATAGCAGAAAAGGGAAGGACAACAAGAAAAGGAGCAGCATTAGGGACAACAAGCCTTTTGGCAAATGTTAGATACAATTATGATTAAAGATTTAAAAAGTGATATGCCTTCTGAAGGCGACTATAAAAATACGTTTCATCGGAAGTTTAAAGAAATAAAAAATGTCTGATAGGTTATTCAAGAAAAATTTAAAAAAAAGTGTTTTAATGATGGTAGGGTCGAATTATGCTTGGAAATGTAAAGATTATCAAATTCATAGTCATTATGTTTTGATAGAGTTTCCTTGTCTCTCTTATCAGTCTTAAGTATCTCATTAAGAAGTTGGGCAATTTTAGGTATATCCCCTTCCAAAATGTAACCTAAAAGACAGCCATTGGGATACCGGCCACTGATAAAATTTCCAATTCCTGTTTCAATGTATCTTTTTCGTAAACTATTAGCATTGGTATAGGCATCAGTAGCTTCTCTTTTCCAATTATTTTCAATAAGGTTCTTAGCTTCCATGTGATATTCATGTTCTATTTGTGAATGCCAAGTTGAATATTTTAAATCTATCCTGGGAGATTTATCCGCATCGGCTAATCCGGCATAGGTATCGTCAGTATCGAGATAATTCTCCCTATCAATATGAATTTGGAAGTCAGCCCTCTTTGGATTTGATCTCATACAACCATAAAGTTGGGTGGTAATATTGTTTTCGCCATAGTCATTTATTTGGCGTCCAGAATTCCTTAAGGAGATGTAACCCTCTAATAGCAAGGAAATGCAATCTTTTTCAAATCTTTCCCTAAACAGACGAATAATATTTTGTTGTAACTGGCCGTTCACATTATGACATTTTCAGGATTTCATTAACTAATTCTTTGGCATCATTAATAGCCATTGAACGGCTCCAAAACCTCTTTTGATTTGGTTTTATGATAAATATGGTGTTATCATCATAATACTTTATCTGCTTTTGAATGTAAATACTTTTAGCTAATGAACTGAGTGTATATTTATTAATCGCTGATAAATAATCATTGTACAATTCAGTGCCAAATGAATCTATTTCTTTCTTCTTCTTATCAAAAGATAATTTCAGAATATTTAAAGGCGTGCCTTTTTTTATTTCGAATACAGAAGCGTTAATAATTACTTTTTCGGAATGCAAATAATCATTTAACTCTTTACTGATTGTAGAGGCGTATGATTTATTCTCACTCATAGTTATCTGTTTTAAAGCAGAAGACTTATGGCCTTCAAATAGAAGGTTAAGGCTAATATTAATAAAGTCATCTATTAAGATTCGTTCGTTTGGAGTAAATGCAAAAAGGTTAAAAACTATCTCATTAATATCACTTTCAATATCAGAAATATCGGCTTGTAAGGGATAATTTTGGGTCACTCTTTTTTTAAGCTTATCTAAAGCCTTTGACAAACTTTCAAATACATCCTCATCAAATTTTAAAGGGAGTTTATAAATTTCATTAGGCTTTATTTCTTCTCTTTCAATTCCTATAGAGGCTGATATAAGAAATAAATAATAGGTAGCAATCTTGGAGTTAATTATTGCAGATAGTGCCTTTAAAAAAACAGGCGAATCTCCGGATAAGCCTAAAACTTTATCATTAAATACGCAATTATCTTCAAGATACGAAGCACATAATTTCTTGTCGCTTAAACCAGATTTCACAAGTAAATGCGGCGCATTGTATATTTCTTTATGTTTACCTATTCTTCTAAAAGCATTAATGATCTTAATGTTTTCCGAATCAGATACATTGTAGTATTTTTTGTAAATATTTTTCAATTCGTTACTCAAACCTTGATGCAACTTTATAAAATTTCCTTTAGGGGAATAGAATCTTTGTACAGCTTCTGGACTGATATACGGCAGTTTAGCCAATTCATTGTTTATAATTGGAGTTTCAGTTGACTTATATAAAAATTGAAACCCAACACTTCGTTTAATATTTTTTTGGTCAAGTATCTCTGATAGCTTTGATAACTCTTCAAATTTTTTAATAAGTTTAAAATCTTCCAACGTTCCCCACATTGCAATCTTCCAAATTTTAGTGGCTGGGTCATGACATTCTTCCCTTGGGAGAAATTTAATATCGGTTGCATCTATAACAACACCTTCAATTAAATTATTTTTTACATAGCTTTTGGGTGCCCAATACTCAATCGTAGCACTTTTTTTAGCTGGTATTTTTTTCTGATAAAAAACTATACTTACGGGGCCAACCGCTGAAGAAAAAAGTTGACCACCAAAGGTTTTTGGAGTTTTCCTGAAAATCGAAAAATTATAAATCTTTTCAACGTATGTTTCGTTGAATAGCCAATTTCTGAAGTTTTGAAATGGACTTTCAGTATTAGTTAAAATTTTTGTATTAAAAATAAGAGCAATCGAGCCATTAGGAGTAAAGCCAACCGATTTGTGAAGGAAGGGTATTACCATGTCCTTACCGAAATTATTTTTTACACAATAATTTTTTATACTTGGCAAGTCAATTTTGGAGCCAAACGGAGGATTTCCGACTACTAAATCAATATCACCAAAAGCACTTGTTGATACATCACCAATACTATCTTGTCTCAACAGATTTGTACCCTGTTTTTTTAGTGCTTTATCTTTAGGATCAAATATTAAATATGGGAATCTATATCTTTTATCAATCCATAAAGTTTTTGGATTTAAGTGTTCTAACATCGCAAGATATAGGCTAAATGCGGTAACCCTTATAGCTAGGCGGTCATATTCTATTCCGAAAATATTTTTTTCGAGTATTTCTCTTAGGTCACTAAATTTTATTGACTTATCAGGGTGTGCGTTCTTCCAACGTTTAACCAATCGTTTAAAACTTTCGACCAGGAAAATTCCGGAGCCGCAGGCGGGATCAAGTATCTTAAATTCCCATTTCGTTTCACTTTTGAATTTAAGTTTCTCATTTAAAATCAACTCTACTAATGATGGTGGGGTATAATATTGTCCTGCCTTTTCTTTTTGATTTTCTTTAAACTCTTCTAAGAAATGTTCATAAATTTCACTTAGAAGTTCAATCTGAATTATGTCGAAGCGGAATAGCCTCCATTCAATAAATAGTTTGGGAGTACTTGATAAATCGCCATCAAATAAACATTTTTTTATAACATCAAGATGCTTAACAGTAACAGATTTCTTTTCGCCTGCAATTAATGGAAACACATTACCATTGAAATGTTCTTCAACTTTTTCAAAAAGCGAATATGTTGCATTTTTATCATCAAGAATATCTAAGTAACTATTGGCATTAGATAATATTTTTTTATATAAATTGGTTTCTTTTGCAGCACCCTTATCTTCCAGGTACATAATGAAAATTGAACGCATTAATAAACTATGAATTATTTCATCTGATAACTCTAATTTTTTAAGTTCCTTAGCTGCATTCAATAATGATTTTACCAGATACTTATCAATTCGTTCTTGCAAAGAAATTTTATCTCTAAGTTTATTTTCACTGGCCCATAAAAGACCACAATCTACTGCTACTCTTGAAAATAAGTCTTTGATAGTTTGCAGAGTTTTTAAATTATCAAAATCAGAACGGGTAATTTCTAATTTTTCCAGTTCCTCAGATAATTCAAGACTTGTATTTTCGTAATTAAATGGTCTTTTAGAGCAGTTATAAATTCTTATTTCCGTTTTTGAAAGGACAAATAAAAATATCACCTTTCGATAATTCCAACATAAATGTTGAATCCGGGCAATATCCTTTAATGCATTATTATCAAAATTATTTACTTCCTTAAATAAAATAGCCGGGTAATCACCAGAGAAATAAACCTTATCTACTCCCAAATAACTAATCTCCTCTAAATCCGGGGCTAGATTCTCTTTATGTAAACTGCGTACATCTGTAAAATCAAAATCAATATAAAACTCTTTAATCGTCATAAATATGCTAAGCTACGCTGCGTGATAATTATTTTGGTATAAAAATACTAATTATTTTAGTAAAAAGTAAAGCTCGTGCAAAAAAAACTCATTTTTTTTACTTTAAACACAAAAGGTAGGTATTTTATTGGGATTCAAATATTTGAAGCTCACCCCCCTGATTAAACCTACCCATCTGTACCGCCTTACCCTTTTCAACCACTTCTATCACCACATCTACATCGTGCTGGAAACTATTAGCACCCCTAAAATTGCCCTGCTTGGTGGTCTGGAAGACAAATACAAAGGATTTGGTGGGGTTCAGAGCTTTAAGGCGGTTAAGGGCTTCCGGCTCAAGCCCTAATTTGTTTACACTGTCCAGGAAAATAAAATCGTAGCTGGAGAGGTCCTTGGGTAACATGGAAGCTACAAAGAGGTTTGGGTGTGCCACATGCTTTTCATTTAGCTTCTTTTGCAAAGTCATGTCCAAGCCCTCCTCTTTGGCGACATAAAGCACCTTGCCATGATGACGGGCCAGATATCCAGCGAAGTCAATACAGAGATACGATTTGCCCATTTTAGGTTTACCATACACCATTGCAGTAAAATTCGATGAGGGGTCGCCGATCAGTTCCAGCCATTTACCAGTTAAGCCAATCGTATCAAATTCCAGATTGGCAAAATCCATACTGTTCATAATCGCAGATTTGACAATCTTAGGCTGGGATACTTCAAATCCATTCAATCCATTTAACAAACCATCTATTCCATTTAATTCCTGTTGCTCAATTTGCAATACCTTTTGTTTTTTATCAACACAGAAGACTTTCAGATTACTGAACGCTTTTTGTAACATTGCTTCGTAAGGATCACCTTTACTTATCTTTCTTCTTTTGGCTGCACTTTCCATCTGTTTAACCAGTTTCTTGGCTTTCTCTTTCATATCAGCCTTACCATTCATGTTGATATATTTTTTTATCAATTGAATAGATGGATAAACTTTTTCACCGGCGGCCAGTTCTTTAAATTCAGTAAAAGTCTTATCGTTAATCTCCAGTTTTATTTTAGCCCTCATACTGTTGAAAGTTTTCACCAGGCTTTCCTGGATATACTTAATCTGTTTGGCATAGGCAGATGTTTTTCGGATGCGTTTCTCCAGGATGGCTTTTTGCAACCTATTAATGAAACGAAGCAGATCATCTTTGGTTTTTGTTTTTCCATGCAGGTTAAGATAACGGCGGATAAAACGGATTTCTTCGGGTATCCTTTCAACTAATGAAGTGGCATCTTCCTGTTTCTCAGTTTTTGTTTTTCTACCCGGTTTTGAGTGCTTTTCTTTTGGACTGCCATCAGGATTTGTAATACCCTGTTTAATCATGGCATCCTTCATAACTTCAGCATCGGATTTTTGCCTGACTACTTTGTTATGTTGCCTTACTTCAGCTTTATGATTGTTATTGACAAACTCATTCAGCTTGCCGAAATACATATCAATCACTTTCTTCACCGTATCACTACCATGATAGGCTTCCCAGCTTGCGCCATTGTCGGTGGCCTTGTTTACATATTCATGCCCTTTCTTAATAGCATCGGGCATATTGTAAAAATCAATGGACTGTATTTTATCGTAATAATTACTTTGGTTAAGCATAGGTTTAGTTTTTAGGCGGCTAATAATTCCAGTTCAAGTGTTAAGGCTTCAGCTTCCAGTTCAAGAAACCGGATAATAGCTGATTGGCTTTTCTCATCTTCGGGCGGTGGTAATTCAATTTTTTTCCGGTTGCTATGTCTTGCCTGGTTATCTTTTATATCCTTAAACTGGTGATTGGAAAGAGTGATACTGCAACTGTGGGTATTTTGTAAAATGGCAACTGCTTTATCAATATTTTTTTCCGGTATCATGGCAACCATTTTATCGGATACTTTTTCAAAATTGTTATTCTCAACCAGTTTCAATAATTCTTTATCTAAATAAATATCGCCACCCTTCGCCCTGGATGCAGCTACAATGATTTTAAAATACTCGCCATTTTTAATAAACCCGATTCCGTTATTGGTATTGATATTATTTCCATTGCCCAAAGATTTAATTAAGGACAAAGCTTTAATAATGGGAACAACCACCCGATCCTGCACCTGTTCATTGGGTGTCCAGTTCTCCGGCATCAGGATTCCTTTCATAGTTTTGCCATCAATAGTGGTATAACTCACCAGCTTACCTTTAAAATCACTGAATGCCTGTAACAGGTTTCCGGTAATGATATGCCTGGTTCTTCTGTCGGTGTGATTTGCTTTTGTATATTCTTCCCAATCTTCAAATAGCTTTTCTTTATCGGGTTGCAGCATATCAGCACTTGCTCCAATAATACCCATCACATCTTCTGAGTAAGAGGCAGGAAGGGCTAAATATTTACTGCTGTTGCCAATGGCAAAACGAAGTTTAATAGCAGAGGGGGCAAAAGGATTTTTCTTTTTTGTATCAATTACAAAACCTAAAAACACAGATGGAACTAATTCGTTGCCTCCCAAAAATGTTTCAACAGGGTAGTTTAAAAACTTGCCTGTATAAAATGCTTTAAATATTTTTAACAAATAACCTTTCCGGTTTTCAAATGTTCGTTGGAGGTTCTGCAGTTGCAATTGTTCGGCAGCTTTTAGCTCAGTTTCCCTTTCCTGAATGGCTTGCTGATATGCAGCCTGTCCCTGTTTCTCTTTTATCTTCAACAGCTTCTTTTCATCAGGAACTTCTTTTATCAGCAATTCATATTTTTCATTGACAGCCTGTTTTTCTTCCTCTAATTTTTGAGTGACTGCATTTTCATATTCTGCAATCAAATCATTCTGTTGTGTAAGCGCATCATTATTGGGCAATGATTCACGGAGAATATTTTCTAATTCAATTTTTGAGAATGGTTTTTTCAACACATTGGCTTTTACTGTTTCCAGTACACTGTCATCACCAAAGGCGCTGTCGCCACCTTTACCCATTTTGATAATCCTGCTATGTATGGTTTCTGCATCCAGATTCATAGCTTCCACTTCCAGGTCATATTCATCTACCTGTTTTAAATATTCTACATAGTCATTATAGCGTTCAGCAATTTCATTATAAAAGTCCTGCTGCATTTTGGTAGACAATACTGCCACCCGGCCAGAGACTTTATGTGCAGCATCTTCAATTGTTTCTTTTGTATCACCGCTGCTATCAGCTTTGGAATCCTTCATGTGCAAAGGATCATCCAGTATATCATTCACTTCAGGGTTCTCCAATAAATATTCTTTCACCTGCTTATCACCATACTTATTTAAAAAATCAGGCACATCTAAAATCTTGGTGGATTGTTTTTGGTTGGACGTAGTATTGGCATCCAATGATTTTAATTTCTTCTGCAACATCATCATCAATCTTTTCTCCGCAGGGATAGCTGATGTAACATAATCATAAATAGGTTTGATGATTTGCCCGGTACGGTTTATACGTCCTCGTTTCTGTACCTCTGTATTAATATCCAGTTCTGCCTGCAAAACAATCATCACCCTTTGTTTCACTTTATTGGCAGGAACTTTAGGCGTAACGATTGCATGAGCTGATGCACCAGTGCTACCGGACTGATTAATCATTAGTACATCTACTTCATTATTGTTGTACTGCCGGAACGCATCATTGGTATTCAGCCGTTTCCTGGAGAGGAGTATTCCTTTGTTAGTTTTAGGATTTATTTGTAATTCATATTTTCTTCCTGTTACTTCTGCCACAATATAACCGGCATCCTGTATCTTTTTAATGACTACATCAATTGGTGAAATAGTTATCCCTGTTGAAACAGCTTTAATGTTATTGAGTATGCGGTGATACTCCGCCTGGGCATCCGGTGTAAAATCACTGATAGAAAATTTCTCATACACCGAATTACCATCTACATCTTTTTCAGTATAACGCAATACACCATCCAGTCCCCGCCTCAACACTTCAGCAAAATCTGTATTAATGGTATCGCCATCACTAACCGGCATTCCTTTTTCATTTTCCATTTGTTCAATAAAGCTGCCCATAGTGGAAGCAAAAGCAATAACCGGTTTCTTGCCTTCCTTTAACCGCATAATGGCTCTTTCAGCAACCGATTCTGCTTTGATGCTGAACAGCATTTGGTTAATCACCTGGAACACTTTTGAAAAGTAAGGCACATTATCAACACCAGCCTGCGATGTACCGTCTCTTAATACTACTTCTTTACCTTCGGCTACTGCAATCTTATCCAGCTCATCAACCTGTTCATTCACATAGTTTGTTTGAAAAGCAATTACATCTCTTAAAATTTCAGTGATGTTATCTGCAATGGCTTTATGTTCTTCCGCTTTTTCATCAAGAGAGATATAATTTACTTCTATACCTTCAAAACTTCTTTCACGCCGCAGCATTTGCCCTTCTGAAACGAGCTGTGCTGATAACACTTCCTGCAAAGCCACACCGCCCCTGGTTATCGCCTCTACTAAATCATCTTTGGTCATGTTGCAATCACTGATAGCCGTTTTCATGGAATAGATAGGCATATTATCCGGTCGCTTGGCAAAGGTTGCAGATAAAAACACAACGCCTTTTGTATGTGAAACTACTTTTTGTAAATACTCACCGGTATTGGATGAGCCACTGCTATTATGGGCTTCATCCAGTATCATCATACTGCCATCTGCAATGCTCATTAAAAAAGATGGCTTCTCTGGTTTTTTATCAGGAGAGTTAAACTGTGAGTAGGTAGCCAATGCAAAATCAAATTGCGCAGGGAATTTTCCGTCTTTAAAAATTTTTGCCTGTTCGGGTTGAGACAGAGCCTGGTAAATAATATTACCATCTTCATCTTTAATATCTGTTTTACTTTCCCTGCCATTTACAATAAAGGGTTTAAAATGCCCGGAGCCGATAGCCCTTAAATCTCGGTAGATATCAGAAAATAAATTAGCTTTTTCGGTAAGGAAAATTGGTTTCAGTTTCTGTATCACCCCGTAACGGATCATCGCAGCCGCAATACGTCCTTTACCAATTCCTGTCTGGTCGCCGATAATCATTCCCTGTTCTCTTGCTTCAATATTATAAATAGCCATTGCAACGGCATCAATCTGTTCTGCCGATAAAGCATTGTGTAAAGCCTGCCTGGTTGAATATTGCAGCCGGTGTTTTACAAAGCGATCAATGTCTCCGCCTACTTCTTGTTTAATAGTGGCGAGTGCCTGCTGCGTCTCAAAGCTCATCGAGTCCGGCACATGGGTATCAAGTGATTTACTGGTAGATGCAGGTATATAGGGCAAGCCCAATTCCTCTCCAAACAATTCCTGTAATTCCAAAGCCTGCTTTTCCAGTTCAGATATATTCTGTTTCATTTTTGGGTTTTGGTCAATCGCTATTTCCATTGCATCTGTTACTCTTTCAAATAATTCATCAAAGGAGTTTATGACAATATCTTTTTGTATGTCTTTCACTGGAGCATTACCAGTTGATTTCTCTTTTCTTCCATTAATCAAAATCAAACGAACATCAAATGAAGTTCCTTGTCTTGAATAAAGTTTATGCCCGTCAATATTGATTACATCAATTACATGATAGCGACTGTACAGGTAGTTAAAGAAAATCCTGTTCTTACCTGCCTGTATCCTGCCTCTTTCCTCCCAATGTGTATGTCCTCCAATAATAATTGATGCTTTGCCATTATCTCTCATACAATCTAAAGCCCTTAAAGCCATCACATGCTCTAAGGGCTTTATCGGAAAAGTATCATACATCACTTCCCTGTCCATCTTGCCAAATGGCGGATTGGTCAGCACTGCATCAAAACATCTTTCCAGTCCACGAAAAGGATTTGTTGCATCGGCGTTCATCACCAGATTGTACCCTTGTGTTTCTAAATTCCTTCTTCGTACTGTGTCAATTTCATTGACGATACATTGAGATGGGTTTGCAGCAATGGTAAGTAAACCATTCCCGGCAGAAGGCTCAAAAACAGAAACGCCTTTGTGCAAATTACAGAACACACCAGCCAGGTAAGCGATGGGAGCCGGCGTTGAATACTGTTGAAGTAAAATACTTTGAGAAGTACGGTGAGAAAGATTTACCTGTGACTTATATAGATCAACAATGGTTTCAAACCTATTCTTATTAAATTCACCGGCTGCACGTTTCCTTGCCCGGTTGACGATAGCCAGCTCTGTCAATTCTTTTACTTCCGTTTTATCAGTGATGCCAAATGAAGCTGCCAATTTTTCAATAGAAGTTTTATTATGAGAAATCTTAGAAAAAAGATTTTCTCCTATTGTTGCAACAAAACGCTGCTGTGCTGAAGGTAAACTCATTAATCCTTCTAATCCAAGCAATCCTTCATCTGCAAACGAATAATAACTATCCCTGGTAACAATTACATGGTCAAGCAATTTAACCTCCATCATTGCAGCACTCTCTTTAATCTTCGCAGTCAGTTGCTCATCTGCCCTTGATGGTTTTAAGTTGCCCGATGGATGGTTATGTGCTACCACCATTGATACAGCAAGGCTTTTCAATGCTGTTGCCAGGATGATTCTAATATCCGCTACTGTTGCATTGATTGCTCCTTTGGAATGTTTGTAATAGCCGATGATTTCATTGGCCTGGTTGAGGTATAAAACAATGAACTGTTCCTGTAGTTCAACTTCGCCCTGGTTAAATGTATCCCTGATAAAAGATGCAGCATCACCAGAACTCGTTATTTTACCAAAGCCTTTCCGGTTACTTCTTGTATAGGATACCTGCAATTCAGGTACATCAATATCGGGGATATTGCCTAATACTATTTCGGGTATGGTAGTATATCTTTTCATAGAAAAAAGCAGGCATCAAAGCCTGCCTTAGTTATCATTCTGCTGCTGGTCCAATTATAAAGCCCGAAGGGAAGTATCGTATTTCATAACGGTTATCCCAAACATTATCATAATTCTCATCGCCATCTGCCCATTCGTAAATAATCTGACTGTCAATCCTGGAAATTTTAATAATTGCCCAAACTGCCTCCCTGGTATTGGCGTTGGGGACTGCATATCCCTTATAAATTACATTGGGTTGTGATTCATCTTCTCTCAATGGTTGCTTTACACCTCCTCCAACTCCGCCACCACCGCCATTTTGAAATACTACTTTAATATCCAGCAATGCCTGTCTGATCTGTTGCAGTTCGCTTATTTCAGCATCCTGCTTGGCTTCGGTAGAAAAACCATTTTGTATCATCAGATCCTTGATGTAATTCCTTAACGCCACTACATCACTGAATACTTCGGGGTAATTAACATCAGAAAGTCTTACATAAATATTTTTCAACGCCCCTTCACCAATATCAAGCCTTACGGTATCATTGCGGATGGTATCAATGGTTTTTATCTGCGCTTTAGTAACCTGCACCACACTGCCATTAAAGACAATTTTAATACAGGCTCCAACATTATACACCCCATTAACCGAATCATTTATCCTTATTGACATTATCATTTGATTTTAATTTCTCAAAAATTAGTTCACCGACAATTGCCCCAACAAACCCACCGAGCATAACATAGGGAACTGTATCTTTCTGTGCCTGTTTTGCATAGTGGTAGCAAATCATAGAAGCCAGTAAGGTGAAACCAGAAGCGATTGTTTTTTCTTTCATTCAATTAATGGATTAAACTTTTTGCTGTAATAACTGACAGCACTATAACACCAATGTTCAATAGTCTGTTACCAAATATTTTTCGTTTAATCTTTCTGCGCAACAGTTTATTTTCAGAAGTTAAAAACTGCTGTTGTTGAATGGACTGTTCAAATGAATGTTTTAACTCTTTGTATTGCCACTGCTGAAGCAGGATGGTTGAATCTTTATTTTTTACCTGCATTTCCAGGTTGGCATCAACAACATCATTGATACTGTCTTTTACATTTGATTCAGTGATTAATTCCCCAACTCTTGTTTTTAGTTCCACGCAATCATTTATCATTTGGGAAGAATCAATGATTTCATTAGCGGATGAATTATCAAATCCAATCAGGCTTTTTACCTGCGTTTGCAAAACCAACACTTTATTCTTTGCTTTTACCAACGCAGAATTTTGTAACCGTAATGCTGAATCCAGTTTAAGGTTCTTATTGTGGAGCGTTTGAATTTCCTGCTGAAACGCCTTCTCTGTATATTCAGCCTGCTTCTGAATTTTAGCCGGGGAAATAATAATTGTACTTGCTCCAGCATCATTGTTACAGAGGGAAAATATTGAGGCAACAAGACATCCGATAATACATCCGATACAAAAAAAGATTAGGTCTCTGATTTTAAATTTGCTCATAGGGTAAATAGATTTTTAATTATTATCAATAGGGTTTTTCTTTTCAATGGAATAACCAAAGCAACCGGCTCCAACAAGCGACATAAAGGAGTAGAAAATAAAATCCGGCACATCTTTGTTGAAAAATTGTTTGGCTATCCAGCTTACAATAGCAACCAATGAGAAAAGGGCAATGAGTAATTCCCGTAAACTGAAATCACCGTTTTTATCCTGCAATAATTGCTTTAAAAAATGTTTCACAGATCAGTATTTGTTTTTATAACATAGGTAACAGTGGCAATTCCCAATCCTAATCCCAGGGCTGCTGTTCAGGCAACGGCGGTTTTCTTCTGCTCTCTTGCCAATGCCCGTTGGTCAAGCAACGTATAGGTAAAGTCGTTGCCATAGAGTTGCTTATGTCTTTCTGCCAATCGCATAAAAAGATTAAAGTCATTTATATTGGCAAATACCTGGCATCCGGCAGAATATTTATCAACGGTCTTTGTAGTTCCCCATGCAGAGGCATGGTGAATGTTGATACCAAAGATTCCAGTTTCCTCTTTGCCATTCATAAAATCTAATACAGCATCTCTATTATAATCCCGGATTACTGTCAATGGTCTTTTTTGCGTAAGGGCTAAATATTTGCCCCTGTGCATACCTATTCCGTGTGAGCCGATATACTGTCCTTCTTTTACAATGGCTGTACCTTTTGAGTTCATCATATTTTTCAGCCAGTAAGTACCGGGGTCAGTTGTGGCTGGGAACGTATGCAGTTGCCATTTACCGTCATTTGTTTTATAAAAAATATTGAGGCTGTCATCAAAACTGTTGGGGTGTACACTGTCTGTTCTGATACCTACAATATTCAACTCAAAGGGTCTTGTGTAAACTTTGTAGTTGTTGCGGTTGAGTGTTGTTTGAATTTCTAATAACATCAGGCTGCCATGTTTAAATCGGGTTCATAATTCCGTAACCATTCTTTTACGTTAAAGCCAGGGCAATTAGAGTTGGCATCCAGTTCATCATGGCCAACAATAGTTGCACTCGGATACTTAATGGAAAGAGCTACGAGTTTGTTAAATAAAGATTCTTCCTGCACCGGTGTTTTTGTATCACCTAATATCCCGGCTTTGTTCCTTCCGCCGAAGTAGCCAACATGGATGGCTTCATTATCCACTTCAGGAACGTTTTTGATAATCGCAGTTTCAGGATGGATGCGTTTGATTTCTCCATTGCGTTCCACCACAAAATGGAAACAGCCATAGTGCTGGATGATCTTCGGGTCAAATGTTGCAGTGCTATGGATTACAATGTGTTTAATGTGTCGCTTCATAAATAATTTGATTTTTTACAGGTATTTGATTGAATTGGTTTTTACTAAATAGTATTGTCCTTTATTTTCAAAGAGTGTGTAGGAAAGCCTTGTTGCCACTTCATTACCGAGTACCATATTCCCAGGAACCTGAACACCTGTTTGGGCATCTTTCCAAACCATTGTTGATTGTTTGGTAATAATGGCGATACCATCTAAACCTGATAAGCTCCATTTATTACCATCATACTGTAGGCCCATTCGGGTAAACTCCAGGCGGATCTGCTGCTTTTGTTTTTCATCAGTAAAACTGTTGAGTAATCCATTTACAAGTGTCTGCCTCACTCCATTAATCCGATAAGTTTTAAATGAACTGCTTACTGTTGAATAATCATCTTTGTTCCTGATTTTCTTTAGCAGTGTCATTACTTTGGAGAGATTCTTTGCAATGGCTGCATCGTACAATTGTTTAGCAGTATCATCTTTTGTTGTGTTTGTTCCGCTTCCTTTTACGAGTACATTAAATACATTTTCATCAACAGTTGAAGGCAGATTTAATTTTTTTAACGCAACAAGCATTTCACTTCCAAAATCTCCATCTGCACCATACCTGGGTAAAATGCTTTTACCATAATTATCCAGTAATGCCTGTTGCAATAATTTTACCTTATCGCCTTTGCTTCCCCTTTTCAAAGGGAAGTCATCTCTTTCTTTAGGTGTAACTGGAATTGTCGGGATATAAACCGGTTCTTTCTTAAGTTTATACTTTGGCTTAGGAATAGTATCAGGTCTTGTGTAAACCGGCTCCGTAATTTTTGGAGCAAGTATCTTATCCACTTCATCGTTCTTGCTTTCTGACTTCTTCTTTTTGAAATGCTGCCAGCCAAAATATCCGAGTATGCCTGCTGCACCTAATCCTACACTCAGCAAGATTATTTTTTTCTTCTTTGCTTTTTTGGAAAATGGTTTTTCAGAAGTATTGGATTTTCTACTTTTCGTTGCCATCAATTACACTTTTGGTTTTTCAACAATTATTTTCATCATGGAAGCATATTCCCAAATCTCCAGTTCACTTTTTATATCACTCATCAAATCCCGGCTGTATTCAATTTTATACGCTGCAATTACTTTATTAAAATCGGCCTGGGTTGGTATTTCCATAAACACCGCTTTTACTGCATCTTCATCAGTTCCGGGAAACCAACCGTAGGTTACATCAAACGCAGCCTTCAATCTCTTTGCCCATGACTGGTATTGTATTGCTCCAATAACAGGTTTGTATCCTCCCCGAATGTTATCAGGCTTTGCAGCCAGTATTGCCAACATCTCATTATACTCAGTTGAAGTCAGTTCATCTTTCATGTCTTCCATCAAACTCCGGGCATATAGTCTTTCATAGGATGTAATCACCTGGCGAAATACTTCTTTGCTCGGAATCTTTCTCATCACTGCCCGTATCGCTTCTTCATCTGTTCCCCATCCAAACCACATATCATTTTCAAATGCCATTTTCAATTGTTTGGCATAAGTGGCAGAACTGCCATCCTCATAAGTCTTCTTTTCTTCGTTGGTTGATTTTACATTTCTTATCAGCTTTCTGCCCAGGTAAAAACTGCCGCCCAGCACAATCAATCCCATGAAAGAGTATTGCAGCTTTTCTTTCAGGGTAAATTCTTCTTCGTGTTGCTGATGATATGTTCCCTTTTTATACACCTAATGCTTTTTTGGCGAGTGCTGTTTTTATCGGATCATGTTTTACGATATGTGCCAGCTTGGTAAGCTCTTTTGGGTTGAGCTTGGTCGCCAATGTGGTCAACGATAACATTTTTGCATCAGCCTCCGTTTGGTTATTGGCTTCAATGCTCATGTCGTAATGAAATTTTTTCATGGAGTTTCTATTTTAATGTTTAATAATTCTGCCACTGTATCCAGATGTTTAGGTTCTTCTGCAAATGCCTGGATGATGTGCATGATCTTTTCTAATTGCGGCGCATTAAAATGCTGGTTGAGTTGCTGTAAAAATTCCAGGTAGCCTTGTTGCTCCTGCCCTGGTTGTTGTTCTGTTTTTGGTTTGAAAGTAGCCTCTGCTTCAGGTTGTGCTGTTGCCGGATGAAGCAATTGATTTTCTTTCTCTTTGGTATCTTCTTCAATAATACCAGCCAGTGCTGCACCACCGGGTATCTTTGTCAGCAGGTGGGTATTCCTTCTCATCATGCTCTCCATCGCTACAGAAGCCAGTTCGCCAAGATTGATGTTACCGAGTTTGAATTTCTGTGATTTGAATTGCTCCACCTGTTCCTCCAGCATCTCTGCATAATCTTCAGATTCTCGGAGTTTGGTTTTGACTTCTTCCAGTTCATGAACCAGCCTGTCTTTTTCAATCTGTTCTTTTTGTGCATCCAGTTTTTCCTGAATCATTTGATTGATGTTACCGAGGCCATTGATTCCATTCAATCCATTCTGCTGTTGTATATGAAAACAATACTGGTCATTTCTTGGTGTATTGGCGGTGTAATAAATCAGGATGCGAACTTTTTCAGTATCCTCATTCATGTATAATTCGTAACCATCAAAGTCAGCAGGGTTATCAGTTTTCGGAACAGCTTTTAAACCATCAACAAAAATTTCATAAAACTTTGGCTGTGCTTTTACAGCCATATCTTCCAGGTATTTTTTTAACCTGTCAATTTTAAGCTGATCGTATTTATCGTTTTTTACAGGCATGGATATTTATAATTTTGGAATCACCTGGATGAAGCGTAAATGCGCTACCCTCATTCCATAGTTCCTTATTTTTATTGTTCCCTGATGTTCGTACTGGTATTCGTTAACATTAAATTCCGCTAAATCAAATATTCCCGTTTCACTTCTCACACTTATATCTTCCATTGGTTCAATCAACACAAACAATTCGTTTTCTCCATTCAGTTTCATTCTTAGCTTCGGCTGTAATACCAGGTGACGAAACCGGATGGCATAATCTGTGTAGCCCAACTCTTTCATTCGCCGGGGTATGTATTCCAAAGCCAGGTCAATCGTCATATTTAATTGATTAATCGGTACTGCACCAGATATACAACATCACTTTGTAAGCAGGGTTAATTTTATAACCCCTGCCGATGAAATCTTTATACGTTCCGCTGATTACTGCGTTTTCCCCTATCAGTATCGGGTCTTCTTCCAACCTATAACCATGTGTCCAGGAAAATAATGGCATCCACTCAGATACTTCAAGCGGCATAAATTCCGGGAATGGGCTTCTTCGTCTTGGAGAATCAAAAATTTCAATTGCGTCATTATCTATACTTCTGTCTTCATCAAAAATTTCCTTTGTATAAAAGAAATTACAGTTGTCCAGTGATTGCAGTTTTAATTCTCCCATCATCCGGTTTCTTCTGATACCAAATCTTTCAAAATTTCCCTGTTGAGTATATGTCGGTAAAACCTCTATAATTCTTACTCCTGTTTCAATGCCAATTATCTTTTTAATTTTTCGGGGTATCCTTACCTGGAAAGATTGCAATTCCCCTTGCAGCCTGAGATCAATTTTATGTACAATTACCTGTTCCATTATTCTTCCATTTCACAGTCTAAATAAATTGAGATACGATACGGTATAAAACTGGTTCTCCCATCATCCACATCCTTATATTCCATTTTCACTGCACCATTTCCAACGGGTGTTCTCCCCAGATCATAATACCGCAGGTTCGGCGAAACATTGATACCACTCATTAATAATTTACTTTCATAATTTTCAGGAAAAAATTCCTGCTTATTGATTTCAATTTTCTGACTACCCCTGTAATACAACAGATCATCTTTATCAGCAGTAAGCAAAATCCCTTTTACAGCCGTTATATTTTTATCCAGTTCAAATGTTTTACTGAAACTGCTGTTGGCTGTTGTTATCAGTATGTCAAACCGTTTCTTAACTGTTTTAGTCATAGTTATTTTTTACAGTCCTCCGGCACGGTAGTGGGTAGAAACCCACTACCAACAGCTTTGAGAACTACAAGTATGCAATCTCCACTGTTACCGAAGCTCTTTATTAAGGTGTGGTAATTGTTCCATGCAAACCGAGGTAGATATAAGTGTTCTGAGGGATGCCGTCTACCGTTCCGAGTTCCACCGTTGATTCAATCAGGATGTCATCATGAATCAATCTTGGATTTGCCAGTTTATAATAACCAACTGGTATGTTGTGAAAGTTGGCTGTCTTAAAAACATTATTGCTGGTCTCCGGCACAATCTGTTTTTTGTTTGCCTTCAAACTAAATTCGCCATTGGCAATTGCCGGAAAATCTTCTAACCCTTTGTAATTAGTCGCAATGATTTTATCCTTGCTTCCATCGGCTGACGTACCGGCCAACAGGATAATCCCACTCACCAAAAACGCCTGGTTCTTTTGTAATTTGGCATTACTGATATTGCGTAAACCAATCTCTTTGTCATCCTGTGTTTCAAACATCTTAATTGTTTTGGATGTAACAGGCTTGATGGAATACACTATACTGTCTGCCAAACGCAATTCACTTTTCAGCAACGCTTCTTTAATATGTGGCGGCAGTTCTGCAAAGTGTTTTTCCATCTCACCACGGCTGCCCCTGCTTACTCCGCCTGTGTTGGAGAGCTTTGCCACTGTACGCATCCGCTGTACGGGGTTCATCCGGCGCAAGGCTCCAAGCAATTCTCCATCTTCAATACCTTCCACGCCGAGCAAAGCTCCGGCATTATTAAATTCTTCTGCTCCGTCAATAAATCCTAACATAGTAATTTTAGTTTTATAGTTTTTAATAGGGTTATAATTACATCAATACATCTTCCCGGTCTATCATGCCCACTTCATAGTCACTCTCACCACCACCTCCCGCTATCTGCTGATAGTATTCAGCACCGCTGTTAGCTATTTCCTGTTCAATGGCATCCAGCCCTGCCATATCTGTTCCAGGATAAGTGAAGTATTGAATTTCTCCCATGCCACTTGTACCGCCTTCTTTCTTTTTCAGTATTTTATCTAAGTACAGTTTTTCAGAAAAGCTGTCTTTAAATACCAGCACTCTTTCTTTCATTCCATCCAAACCTTCCAATCCGTTTGTTCCGCTTTTACTTTGGAAGCCATTGGCAGCCATCATTCCAATGCCGAGCATAGAAAGCAGTTTATTACCCGTATAATGACCTGCACCTGTTACACCTGCACCAATCAGTAAAGATGGTTTACCAATCGCAGCACCGGCTACACCGCCAATGATAACTGTTACCAAAAGTTCTTTACCAGTTTCTAAAAGAGAGTTTTTTATATCTCCTTTTGTATCAAGCTGACCGTTGAGGCCATCCATAAAGCTTTTCTTTTTGGCTTTACTGACATAGCGGTTTTTCTTATTTGACATGATTAATATTTTAGTTTTTCAGAATTGGATTTAAAGCAGGGCAATGGGTTTTACTTTGCTGTGTTGCCCTCTGTGTTGATGATGTTTGCGGTGATGGTTCTTTCTTTTTTTGCGAACCCCATCCAAACCATTTACCGTTTTTCCTTTTGGCGGTGATGCTTTATTTTTTCCAGCACTCAATGCTTTAAAGCCGATGTATAACAATCCCAATGCCCCAACTCCAATACCTACAGGCTTTATCCACTTCTTATTTTTATCCCAAAATGTTTCTTTCGGATCATCAGCACCCACATCTTTTTTATTAACAACATCTTTGGTAGTTACATCAACATTCGTATTGGTTTCACTTGTTTTTTGCATGGAAGATTCTTCCGGTACGGTTGCATGTGAACTGTATTCTGGCACAGGAGTATTATGCTCCGCTGTAAATGTTGGGTTTGTCTTTACTAAAGCTTGACCAGGTAATACTTCACCAGGCTCTGTTGGCTTATTGATTTCCTTTTGTACCAATGCTTTTTGTTCGGCAGTTGGTGTATTCACCACTTCGTCATTTACAACCGGTACTGCTATTGCAGGGGTATCAGGTATATCAATAGGCGTATCAGTATTATCAGCATCTTTTGTTTTCTTGCTGAACAGGTTCCCTATATCTTTTAAGTTCTTTGCAATGGCTGCAATCACTGCTGTTGCTGCTGCAATGGATGCTGCTGTTACCGGCTCTCCCAATTGTCCCAAACCATTTATACCTGTGATATTTTCATCGTAAAATATTTCATCGCCGAGTAATTGATTAAGTGGCGTATAGGTATCCACATAATCTAATCCTTCAAAACCGTTTAAACCATCCACCCAACCCAGGCCATTCACTGCCTTGTCTTTATTTCCTTTTCCAGAGAGAATTGCCTTTCGCAGATTGATGGGCTTTCCGCCAGCAGTATAAAATATTTTTTCAATTTTATTTCTTACACTGACAAGTTTCTTATGCTTTGTTCTATCAATACCTTTCCTTGCGGCAGCATCTTCACTCATGTACGACCACCGCAATCTTTGTGCAGTTCCCATTATGTTTAGCTTCATGGATGCAAGTACCCCGTTTCTCAACAACACAGTAGCAGGATTTACTTTGTTGGTAGCCGCTATAATTTTCTTAAAGAATTTTTTCTTTGGCGGCTTATATACACCAGGGGTTGCATCTGTTTCAGGTGATTCTGTTGCAACAGGATTAGGTTTACTTCCTTTCTTACCGCCAAACTTCTTTGCCGGGAGCATTGGTTTTTTACCGGAACCTGATTTAATGTTCTGGATTTTCTTCTTTATTACTTTGCCAAGTAATTCCATACCATCATCATTACCATCCAAATCATCTATGCCGCTTAAATATTGTAAATCCATTGGGTAGTCTTTTTTTTCACTAAAGGGTTCTTCGTAATTGAATTCGTTTACCACACAATCAATGGTGATGTGTTTATCACTGCTTATTGGCACGATGGGGTAGATATGCTGAAAGTAATCACGGTGGTATTTGGTAATTCGCAGTGTATGAGGAATCTGTAAATTCCATAAGATACTGCTGATGAATACCGTGTAACAATCGCAATCTACCCCTTTAAACCGGTCGTGCCAGGCCCTTGCAGGGCTTCTTACCTGTTCATAACCGTCAGCATCTTTCCGGTAAGCAATGTGGTCATACACAAATTGCCAGATGTTGCGGCAGGTTTCATAGGTCGTATTTCTTTCTAAGAGCTTTGCTAAATCCTTTGTTTGCCACGCATTTTCTTTTACCACTTTCGGCACAAACTCAACCGTATGATAAACATTAGCATTTTTTCTTACAGTGGCATTGCTGCCACTTGCTTTTGGGAAAAGATGCTCATACTCTGCGCCGGATTTTATATGTCGCTTTTTGTTGGCTTCCATTTATTTTCTTATCAATACTTCGGTTGATGATTCATAAGGGATTTTATTGATTGGGGTTTGTATTACTGTCAACACCCTTACATCTAATTTCACCGTCTCTTTATTCTGTAAACTTTTATACAGTGCAACACCTAATGAGAAAATATTCAGTAACGGAATGGTAATAAGTACCTCTTCAATTTTCGCCTCACCATAAGCAGGTATTTTAATATACTTGTTGATGGCTGATGAGCTGCCGATCACCGAACCCTTGTATTGCAGCTTCACATAGGGGAAATGTAAGTTCATCGTTCCCTGTGTTGGGTTTTTCATTTGCACATCTACCTTTATCACCAATCCCTTCAGGTCTATCTTTTGAATATTTACTGTCGGGATAATTTCAATTTCATCCTGCAATTTTTTTAACCCCAGGAAATACTTTATCCCGGCAAATACGCCTACACCAACACCTGTTCCCAATAAGAATTTGGAAAAACTCATTATGGCTTCTTCTTTATTTTGTTACTGATAAAATCGGTGCTTACTTTAAAGCCCATCCAGATTACACCTCCAATAGCTGCTTTAATAGCATAGTCTATGTAACCTGTAAAATCAAGATTTGCCAGGAAAATGAACCCAGTAAGAAGGATGTTGCCACTTACACTGTCTGTTTGTATTTGTTCGGTTCTCATTGTGTTTCGGATTGTGTTATTTGCAATCAGGACACAAATATGCGATGGGGATTTTTAACGGTTATCCGAATGGAGTTGAGTGGGAACGAGTAGGTACAACTTGAATTGGCCGGAGCTAAGAATTCTCAAATGGAAAGCAATATTATCGCAAATTTTGCAAATGTGAATGTACTTAGCATAGTTGAGTATCTTCAGTATAAAAAGAAAGGGAAAATGCAAACAAATCCTGATATGGTCTGGTATGCTTGTTATGGCTCTAACATGGATTTGAATAGGTTTCTTATATATATTCAAGGTGGACAATTAGTAATTAATGGTCAGGTAAAAACCTACAGGGCTTGCGAAAATGATATACAGCCTCCAATAAATTCAGAACCCTATCTTATACAAAGGCGATTCTATTTTGCTAAAGAATCAGGCACATGGAATAATCGTGGAGTTGGTTTTATATCAGCAAAATCAAATAAAAGAAGTCTAACTTATGCAAGATTGTATTTAATTAGCAAAAATCAATTTTCTCATTTGTTTGCTTCGGAAAATGGAAGAAGAACGTCAACTATAAATTATGAGCAGTTATGCAATACCAAGTTATTAGATTTTGATTATAATTTTTACAACCGGGTTCTTCAATTAAATGAAAATTACAAAGGCTATCCAATCATAACATTTACTAACAAAGATGTTCTCCCACTAAATTATCCAATGGATGAATACTTAAGACTTATTAGCAATGGTTTAAAAATAACTCATAAGCTAAGCAATAAAGACATAGCAGAGTATTTTAGCAAAAGCAAAATTGGTTTATCAAGAAAAACAATACTGACTATTTTAAATCCTGATAAGTAGTTTCAAAAGTTAAAATTATGAAATATCGGCTTGTGCTAAGATTGATTTTCACTACGCTGCCTCGTCCAAATCAAGCATTGTTGGAACTCCTAATTTGTCAATTATCACCTGCACCTGCTTTACAGAATAGAAGAATCCATTACGAATTCCTATTTCGTTTTGAAATGGATCAAGCCATTTGCGGAAAGTTTTCTTTGATACGCCGTAGATATCGGACAGTTCAGCTATAGTATAGGGCCTAAGCTGAAATTTTTGGTTTTCAGATTTCATAGTAATGGATTTGGAATGCAAATCTGAAGCAAATGAAAACCTTACTGTCTCAATCTGAACCAAAAAGATTCAAATAGGTGTAAACAGGGACAAAATAATTTATTACTAATTACCTTCTATTCTTTCCGGCATTCCAAGTTTGGTGAATATGGTTTTAACCTGGCCTGTGTTATAATAATGCCCATTTCTATCTCCAATTTCATGTCCAAAGGGCTTTACCCATCTTCTGAAAGTTTTCCGGCTTATTTTATATATTCTGGCAAAATCTTTTGTTGAGTAAGGTTGAATTTCAACCATGCTGGTTTCTTTTCTCATTTAGCTTTGGGTTAGTAATCAATCAAATATAAATGCAAAGGTGATTAATAACCCTGATCAATTTTCACAAGTTGAATACAGGTTGTGGAATATATTTTTTTGGTGTAAAATACCACTAAGTGGTAATAGATAATTTCGAATTAATGCATTAAGTAAGACCAAATGGTGAGGGATTGGATTTTTTTCACATGATGTACCCATATTGTGAAAAAATTATTCCAACTCTTCTTCCATCTTTTTAACGAGTGAATCTCTTAGTGTGTCAAGAAACTTGGTGGGGTTATATTTCCGGGCTTTTATTTCAAGATATTTCCTGTAAAAATCCCCTAAGTCAATATTAAAACTTTGCTGAAAGAAGTTGGCTAGATCCTGAATTTCTATTTTGCCACCATTAAGGCTTTGAGACGCATATAAAGCATATATCAATTCAACCAGTGCCACTTTACTGCCTGACCATGTAAGGCTGCTGCCTGACTTATTTGTCAACTGTTTTATACCGGTGTTTCTGATTTTATTTATTTCATTGCTGATGTACTGGACCAGTCTTTCATAGGCAATCAGCTTTGCTACTTTAAACTCATGGGATGAGGAAAGTTTTTCATCAAAATTGAAAACATAAGAATCTATCAGAATCTTAGGGTCTTTTCTTCCCCTTTTGAAATATTTATTATCCAGATGTGTAGCACCTGAACGGTAATAAGTATGAAATTCTTTATTCTCTCTATTGTATTGGTTTATCAGTTTAATATAACGGCTAAAATATTTTACAAGTGTGGCTTCATCTGCTTTTGATCTCCCTGATTCAATCTGTAGGCAATTAAGATGAAAAATTATATTAGCCAGAAATGCGGGTTTGATTTCTTTGAAAAACTTTATTTCTTCTTCAGCAGAATGAAATGAATGCTTTAAGACTGCCGTATTGAGCCTATTTAAAAATTCGCAAGCTATACCAATTGATTTTTCATGATTGCTTACAGTTGTATTAAAAGAAGTATTTGTCTGAATAAGTAATTTATCTGATTCATTTTGCAATGATTTTGCTAATTCAAATATATCTTCAATTTTTGGGGACATAATAATGAGACTACTATTCTGATTGTTACTTTTTATAGATAATCATATTGTTTTTTTGATTGCGTCTAAGTAAGAGGTGTTATTCTGTAGTAACATCGTTGAGGCGTATGTGCTGTTGGTGGCAGTTTTTCTTGAGTCATAGTAATTTTTTTATCATTATATTATCCAAAATGCTATAATTATTCCCTATGCCTGTCGTCTCTGTTCCGATTTTATTGAATCCATATTTTTCATAGAAGCCTATGGCTTTGGTATTTTCAAAATATACTTTCAAACGGAGTTGATTGTTGTTGTTTTGTTGTGCAATCTCAGTAAGTAGGGTAAGAAATTTTGTTCCAATGCCTAAGCCTTGTGTTTCCGGAAGAATGTAAAGTTTGTGTATCATTAGTTGGGGCTCCGAATTATAATTAATTTCATAAGATGTAAAACCAAGTGATTTGTTTTCTTTTTCAGCCAGTATAAAATTGTGTCCTTTTTCAAGTATTTGTTTCTTCAGCGATTCTTCATTGTAAATTAATTGAAGCATATAGTTTATCTGTTCTTCCGGTATTACTTGGCCAAATGTGGTTGGCCAAGTTTCATAGGCTATCTTCTGTATTTTGGCCACATCGGTTATTTCTATTTTTTTAAATTCTACCATTTTGTTACCTTAATTTATGGTAGTGGGCTGTTAATATTTCTGTCTAAATTTAAAATTGTCCTGGCTGCTTCATTGAAGTGATGACATAGTGTCGAAAGATGAGCATCATTATCATAAGTGATAAGTTTTGCATTGGGTATTTGTGCCACCATTTTCCTAACTAATTCGATAGGCATATTTTTATCCATCCCACCGTGAAAGAAGGTGATTGGGAAAGTGATTTCCGATAAATTGAAATCGAACTTTTTTAAATACAACCGCAAATCCCAAATAACTCCTTTTTTATTTAAAATTGCTTCATCCATTGCCCTCGCTAAAACTTCCGCCCTGTCATATTGTATAAAAGCATTATAATCCGGTGCAGGCATCATCTTTTTTGCCTGTGCAAATATTTTTTTTCTTGACTCTTTTGGAGAACTTTTCATAGTGCTTAAAAGAAATGGCAACAGGAACGGGAATTTTGCCGCTATTGTCCAAAACATACTAATAGGAAATTTTAAATTCTTCTTTGCTTCAGGAAGGTTCATTTGCCAACCTCCTGATACAACAACAGCAGAAAGTAATCGTTCCGGTATCATTGCAGCACATGCAGTAACATAACATCCTCCACCAGAATTGCCAAATACGGAAAATTTATCCAGTTTTAAATGGTCTGCAAGAGAAATAACATCCTGGGGCCAGTCATTGAAGTTGCGGTTATTTTGAAAATCTGATTGCCCAATACCGGGCCTGTTTGGAGCTATTATGTGTAAACCATATTCAATAAATTCTTCACTACCAATTAGCAAAGGCTCTAAGCAGGAAGATGGAGCACCATGAAAATAAAAGACAGGATGCCCTTTTGCCTTTCCGAATTCAAGGTAGCTTAGTCGGCGTCCATCAGAGAGTGTAATAAATTGAAAGTTAGTCATGGTAATTGAAAAAAAAGAGTTTTTATGCAATCATTGATGTTATACGACAATATTGTGAATGCTCATTTACTTAATCTATAATAGGGTATTTCTCCCGAAGGTATAAACCCGATTTTCTGAGCTAACTTGTATGAGCCAATATTTTCTAAACGACATGACCAAATTGGTTCATAACTATTTTCAATACAATAGTCAATCAGCGCTGAACATGTATATGCTGCAAATCCTTTTCCACGAAACTCAGGAACAGTTTCAATGCCTAATTCAAATTTGTCGTCATGGATGTATGATGAATAAGCTGTTGACGCTAATTTGTCTTTATAAAACAAACTAAATCCTACGCCATTTTTCAGAAAGTCATCTTCACTATCCCAAAAATAAAATGGAACAACACTTCCTTTCATATCTCTGAAAATCTGCTTATCTGTTCTTACAATCTTATTATCAAACTCAAGATTTATTATCTTTGAGTTCAGATATTTGTCGTGGTCAAACTTGAAATTAACCCGGGTATTCAATTCAATTATTCCTGATTCTTTCTTCAACGTGTTCTCCGATGACTTAATTAAGTTGCCTTTAAATAATTCATTGAGAACAATATCCCAATTGCCAGGAAACGCCTGCATCCATTCATGCTTGTCCCGAACATGATTTATGTTTAGCGCATAATTTCTGAAACTGTTATTGAATTCTTCATTATTGCTCTCGCCAAATAACAATGACATGCCATAAGGATGAACTATATAAAAAGTTTTTGGATCGTCAGGATTATCAACGAAAACCTTACCTGTTACTTTATGTTCAACTACTGAAAGGGCAAATAAGTTATTAATGGTTACTTTCATTAATGGTTCAGTAAGTTTTGTGTAATCTTCTTTTTCTAAAGGTTTCATTCTTAGTTGCCAGTTAAATTTGTTTTATCATTTTCCAATATATTTATTACAACATTTCCCTTTTTATGGTGCTTTTCTACATATGCATGTGCTTCCCTGATTTGGTCAAGTGTGTACCTTCTGTCTATCACTGTCTTTAATTTTCCGGATTCAATAAGCTCTTTCAAAAACAGTAAATCATTTGGGTTTTTCTTTGGAAGACTCCATACTGATATATACTTTCCTTCCGGCTTTAATAAATTTTTGCAAGCTGATTTGGAAGTTTTTCCAACTGCGTCAAAAATAACATCAAACTGTGATCCCAATTTTGTAAAATCTTCCTGAGTATAATCAACAACTTTATCTGCACCAAGTGATTTTACGAGATCTATATTTGTCGTACTGCATACAGCGGTAACATGGGCGCCAAAATACTTACCAAGTTGAATTGAAAAAGTACCTACACTTCCTGATGCCCCATAAATGAGTATGTTGTGCCCGGTTTTTACTCCGGCTTGTTTTAGAAATCTTAATGCCGTAAGGCCACCAATAGGAACTGCGGCAGCTTCTTCAAATGTCATATTGGAAGGTTTTAAGGCAATCAAATCATTTTCCGGAAGGCATTTATATTCGGCATAGGCCCCAAATTTAAATCCACAGCAAGCAAAGACACTATCACCTTTTCTGAATGATTTAACTTCCTTACCAACTTCTTCAATAACTCCAGCCAGTTCAAAACCCAGTATGTTAAACTTGGTAGGTTTGAACAAGCCAGCATAGAATCTCACTAAAAAGGGGTCGGCTTTCCGCATATGCCAATCTCCGGCTGTTACAGTTGTCGCATATATTTTTACCAGTACTTCATTGTTTTTGGGTATTGGTTTTTCAATATCCTTCAGTTGAAGAACGTCAGGTGTTCCATATTTTTCAAAGACAACTGCTTTCATTCCTTTTATTTATTGTGTGCTATTTTTCTTGTATAATTTCCATAAAATTAAACC
>JANOFR010000116.1:0-8523 GCA_031413755.1 Chitinophagaceae bacterium | reverse complement strand
ATCTTTAGCACAAGAAGTGAAACCATTTAATATCAGAGTATCGTTAATACAACCAGGGATTATTGATACAAAAATGGCACAAGACATCAGTGTGGATAGCTACTCTAAATATCCACAGGAACTTCGTTTTGGAGCTATGTTCGAAGAATCGCTCAAACAACCAACGCCTCCTTCATTGGTAGCAGATGCCATGTTTGAAATAGCAAATGGCGACACGTGGCAATTAAAACATCCACTGGGGCCAACAGCACTTCCGTTTTTAGGATGGAGGGCATCTATGACAGATGAACAATGGGTTGATTGGAATGCACAAACTGATGAAGAATGGTACAATGCGGTTGAAACAACATTTGGCATGAATGTAAGGCGGGGAAAAAAGTTAAACGCACAATCTGTATAACAAACATGAACGCACAAGGTTTTGGCAAAATACGGGCAGCAGGATAGGGTTTGTCAAAAGCATAGAAAACCGGCAGCAGACCAAAGAATAAAAAAAGTTAAATTTGATAAATATGAAGAAAACAATTTTTATAACTTTGGCATTTGCAACAACTTTTTTTCTTGGATTCGCTTTCAAAACAATTACAACAACATCTAAAAACAATAATAAAATGAAAAGAGTAACAGGCATTGGAGGCGTTTTCTTTAAATGCAAAGACCCAAAAAAAGTGACAGAATGGTATCAAAAACACCTCGGGTTAGACACCAATCCATATGGTGCAACATTTGAGTGGTATGAAAGTCCAGACAGCACAAAGAAAGCACAAACACAGTGGACACCTTTTGCTGAAACGACAAAATACTTTGAACCTTCAACAAAAGACTTTATGATAAATTACCGGGTTGAAAACCTGGAAGCACTTGTTGAAGAATTAAAAAAGGAAGGCGTAACCATTGTAGACAAAATTGAGACATTTGACTATGGTAAATTTGTGCATATTCTTGATGCAGAAGGAAACAAAATTCAATTGTGGGAACCCATTGACTAAAAGTAAAACACTAAAATAATAATTAAAACAAGCGACATCAATTAAGGCCTAACTGCTATAGGGTTGGCAAAACGGTGGCAGTTATTTTGGATAGTCCTCAAACTTTAAATATTGAATGGAATATTTAAAAAAAATTATTACAGACTTTGAACTTCATTCTGTTGACGGAATAACTGAGTGTTTTGAAAATGGTGTTAATCCAAACCAAATAGTTAATGGCAAACCGCTAATTTATGAACTTATAAATATGTACTCGCGTGGACCATTGTTTAAAAGTTGTATTCAGACTTTTGTAGACCACGGGGTAAACTTTGAGGACAAAATTTTACTTTCTGTATTGTTAGACGATGCTGCTTTACTTGACAGGCAATTAACTGCCGACAAAAATGCTATAACAAAAAAGTATTCATTTAACTGTACATTTACGCCACTCTATGAGGCTTCTCTATTACACATTTGTGCGGAATACAACCATTTGACAAGTGCTGAAATTCTTATCAAGCACGGAGCAGATATTAATTCAAAAGCTGGATTTGATGAAAATGATTTTGGTGGGCACACAGCAATCTTTCATACCGTAAACCAGGATGCAAATAAAAGTTTAGACGTTTTAAAATTTCTAATTTCAAAGCAAGCAGACTTGACAACGAATGTAAAAGGGCTTATTTGGGGAAAAGGATATGAATGGGAGACATTTATTCCTGATGTAAATCCTATAAGTTACTCAATGATGGGCTTACTTCGGCAATTTCAAAGAACTGAAAAACAGATTTATGAAATCGTTTCGTTGTTGCTTAAAGCAAAGTATGATATTGACTATTTTCCAGGAAATATTCCAAACAAATATTTAATCAGCTAAAGTAACATAGTGCAAAAAACTACAGTCAAGATTTGGTTTGTTGTATGCTGGCTGACAGATAAATCCTTATCTTTTTTATTCACTATCTGCAGAAGTCCTGGCTCAACGTTCAATGTTCAGTTTTTTGTTGTAAACTTCATCATCAGTTTTTCACCCGATAGCTATCGGGTCGGCTTGAGTTGCCGGGCGTACAGTTATAAACTAACAGCACTGCGGCAAGCCTCCGCCTTGGTTCGTGGCACACGAAACAAATAAATATCTTAAATTAGGATGTGCATACAATCCGAAAATCACATACAGAAAGGGGAAATATTTATTTTTTTACTGCTACTGTTCATCAATGGAAATGTCTACTGAATGACAATGCGAATAAGGATTTAATTGTAAGTTATCTGAGAGAACTTTCGCAAAAAAAATTAATAAAGGTTTATGCATTTGTGTTGATGCCTAACCACATACAGCTTATCTGGCAAGAACTGGCTTAAAATGGAAAAGAAACGCCACAGGGAAGTTTTCTAAAATATACAGCTCATGAATTTTTAAAAAAATTGAAACATTCAGGCCAATCAAAAGATTACGAGGTAACAGCGGCAAATAAAAACCATTAGATATGGCAGCGGGATTCATTAAGCGTTGAAATTTATAGCCGGGAGGTTGCCCGCCAAAAATTAGGTTATATTCATTTTAATCCGGTAAGCGGTAATTGGAAGTTACCGAAGGATGACCTTGATTACTATTTTTCGTCAGCCAGGTTTTATGAAACCGGAAAGGATGATTTTGGCTTTTTATATAATTTATATGAGGAATTTGACGGAGATTGATGAAGAATTATTTCGTGTGCCACGAACCAAGGCGTAGAAAAATGTTTATTGATTGATAATTTCGTTTGCTTTATGACTATTAACTATCCTCTCCTGTTAGATGGTGGTCTTTCTAATGAATTGGAAAGGCAAGGCTGTGATCTGAATCAAAAATTATGGAGCGCCAGGTTATTGGAATCCAATCCGGAAGCAATTGTGCTTGCACACTTAGCGTATCTTGAAGCAGGCGCCCGGTGCATTATCACTTCCAGTTATCAAGCCACCTTTCCTGGATTTATGGCGTTTGGCTATGATCAGCCTTCTGCCAGTGCACTGATCCTGAAATCAGTTCAGGTGGCGGAAGAAGCCAGGAGGCGTTTCATGTTATTACATCCTGATCTGGCTAAACCTCTGATCGCAGCCAGCATTGGTCCTTACGGAGCCTATTTAGCAAATGGTTCGGAATACCGTGGCGATTATGGAATCTCAGATCAAGAGCTAACTGACTTCCATGAACCGAGAATCAAATTATTGGATAGTTCAAGCGCAGATATTCTCGCATGTGAAACCATTCCGGGTTTTCAGGAGGCTATCGTGCTATCAACTATTTTAAAAAACAAAAGTAAAGCAGCCTGGATATCTTTTTCCTGCAAGGATGGTAAACACACCTGTGACGGGACGCCAATTGAAAAATGCACTGCTTTATTTACCCATCATCCTACCGTATTTGCTATAGGAGTAAACTGCACTTCTCCTGAACACATTTCAGAATTGATACAATGCATTAAAACAAGAGCGGGAGATAAAAAAATAGTTGTGTATCCCAATTCAGGGGCGGTCTACCATCCCGAAAACAAAACATGGTCGGGCCTTTCGGAATCCTCCTCTTGTGAAGTGATGGTAAAAGAATGGATGGATTTGGGCGCTGACATGATTGGTGGTTGTTGTGGAGTAGGCCCTGAGCAAATTAAAGCTATGGGTAAAATCATTTATCAATAACTTTGTTTATCCAGTTAAGCTTCTCACTCTACTTCTCCACTGCACTAAATTTGCAGAACTATTTGATCAGAAAAAAGAGATTAGTAAAGACATGGAAAAAATCCGGGATAACAGTTGACAGAATACTACATTCTGGAAATGATACTATTAAAAACGCAAAAGAGAACTATTAAAGAAATGGCCCATAATGCGGTTTTTTTTTCAGTTACTTAGCTGGATGGCTTGACAAACAAACATCAGCTAACCTGCCTACCGGCAGGCAGGAGTTGTGCGCGGATATCCCGATAGCTATCGGGATCATTCCACCCCTTCGGCAAGCAATGCAGGTTGCTGGCAATGTTGAGCGACCTTGAAAATGATAATAAATAACTAATGAAAAGAAGTGAATGTATTGCAAACAGACTAAGAGAGGTACTGCTACATGGACATTGGGTTGCTAACACAAACTATAAGGAACAATTACAGGATATCACCTGGGAACAGGCAACACAAAAAATTGATGGCCTAAATACCATAGCAGCTTTAACTTACCATATAAATTATTATATGGTTGGACTTTTGAACGTGTTTGAATACGGAGTTCTGGATATTAAGGATAAATACAGCTTTGACCTTCCAACAATAAAATCGGAAAGGGATTGGCAAATATTGTTAGCCGGATTTTTGGATAATTCAGAAAAATTTGCTGACCAAATAGAGCAAATGCCTCAGGGAAAATTAGACGAACCCTTTGTTGATGAAAAATATGGATCTTACTTACGAAATATTGAAGCGGTAATTGAGCACAGTTATTATCATTTAGGACAAATCTCATTAATTAAAAAAATGATTTTCGGAAAAAAATAAAAATAAACTGCCACCAACCTTGGTTTTGCCAATAGCGGGGCTGTTTTTCAATTTCCACAACATTGCCAGGCCGTGACCGATGTACGACATTTTATCAAAAAGCTTTAAATAATTAAAACCATGAAAAATAAACTTCTGCTTCTTTTACTACTCAGTTTCTGTTTATCAGCAGCCAGTCAAACAGAAAATCCAAAATATAATAAGTTGCTGGCAGATTCATTAGGCGGAGATGATTATGGTATGAAAAATTACATTCTTGTAATCCTCAAAACCGGACCTAATAAAACCGAAGACAAAAAAGTACTGGACAGTTTGTTCAAAGGTCATATGGAAAATATTGGCCGTATGGCTGCTAATGGCAAATTGATTATTGCCGGCCCTTTATTAAAAAATGATAAAACCTATCGTGGAATTTTTATCCTGAACGTAAAATCGATCGAGGAAGCAAATGCTTTATTAGAAACCGATCCAACAATTAAAGAAAAAGTATTAGAAGCAGAGGTATTTAAATGGTATGGCTCAGCGGCACTCCCAACATATTTGCCCAACCATGAAAAAATTGAAAAGAAAAAAATATGATCCAAAATGCCGAAAAATAAAAGTTTTTCCTACTGCTGCATTGATGATCGCTGTTTTAGCAGCCTTCTGCCGCAGGAGTTATTTACATTGCCGTTGTTCAACAACTTTTGCTTTCCCAAACAATCATTTTTTTAAGAATCGCCAAATAACCTCGCCGTTGTTGGTCGCCCGACCAGCAACTTCAATCGTCCATTCCAAATAATCATTTTTTTAATAACCCCGGAGTAACTAAATTTAAGCAACATATCTCCCACTATGCCTGCTCAAAAAAATAACAGATCCCGAAGGGATTTTTTGAAAAAATCAACAGCCCTTGCTGCACTTACCATTGCTTCGCCGGTATTGGTAAAAGCCGCGGAAAATGATGAAAAGATCGCAGCACTTTTTGAGCAAATGCAAATGCGGCTGGAAGTGAACGGCATTGCACATACAATGTCGGTAGAGCCAAGGGTAACACTGCTTGATTTACTCCGGGAACAATTACACCTGATGGGCACCAAAAAAGGCTGCGACCATGGGCAATGTGGTGCCTGCACTGTACATGTGGATGGTAAACGCATCAACTCCTGTTTATCGCTGGCAGTGATGAATGAAGGAAAAAAAATTACAACTATTGAAGGCCTGGCCAATGGCGATAAACTGCACCCCATGCAGGAAGCCTTTATTAAGCATGATGGTTTTCAATGCGGCTATTGTACACCGGGGCAGATCATGTCGGCCATTGCCTGTGTTAAAGAAGGCCACGCAAACTCTGCCGGCCAGATACGGGAATACATGAGCGGTAATATCTGCCGCTGCGGTGCTTATCCAAATATTGTTGATGCCATTATGGAAGTAAAAAAAGGAGGGCAATTATTATGATAAACTTTGACTACTTAAGAACCTCTACAACAAAAGCTGCCGTTGATGCAAAAACAAAAAACACAGCAGCACAATTTATAGCGGGTGGTACCAACCTGGTTGATCTGATGAAAAAGGGCGTAACCGCCCCGGAAAGATTAATTGATATAAACGGTCTGCCTTTAAAAGAAATTACTGCCGATGCAAAAGGCATACTGATTGGCGCATTAGCATTAAACAGTGAAGTTGCAGAACATCCGCTCATCAAATCAAAATATCCATTGCTTGCACTGGCAATAAATGCAGGCGCTTCGGCACAATTAAGAAATATGGCTACGGTTGGCGGCAACATGATGCAACGCACCCGTTGTTCTTACTTTTACGATATTACCATGCCCTGCAATAAACGTGAACCCAACAGCGGCTGCGGTGCCTTACAGGGGCAAAACCGTATGCATGCCGTGTTTGGCACATCCCAAAAATGTATTGCTGTTCACCCCAGCGATATGTGTGTGGCGCTGGCGGTACTTGATGCAACTGTAAATATCACTGGCCCAAAAGGCGACCGGAAAATATTGTTCACCGATTTTCACCGCCTGCCCGGCGATACAGCAGAGCTGGATAATAATTTACTAAAAGGCGAACTCATTACCGGCATTCACCTGCCTGCAAACACATTTAATAAAAGCCATTACCTGAAAATACGAGACCGTGCTTCTTATGCATTTGCATTGGTTTCGGTAGCTGTTGCCCTGGAAATATCCGGCAACACAATCAATCATGCAAAGCTGGCCATGGGTGGAGTGGCACATAAACCCTGGCGGTTGACAGCCGTTGAAAAATTTGTAACCGGTAAGCAGGCAACAAAAGAAAATTTTACTGCAGCAGCAGGTATGGCTATGGAAGGCGCTGCCGGTTTTGGCCACAACAATTTTAAAATTAAAATGGGTAAGGCTGCTGTAGCAGAAGCTTTGCAACAGGCTGCACAAATAATTTAATCAGGAATTAATTGATACCAACCAATGGATAAAAATCTTCAAATACCCGAAACCTGGTTTGCCGACGACCGTGTGGATGGCGTAGATAAAGTAACCGGCAAAGCAACATTTTCGGCTGAGCATAAACTGGCCAATATGGCTTATGCTGTTTTTGTTTGCAGTACCATTGCCAAAGGTGCCATTAAAAACATGATACTCGCCGATGCAAAAAGAGCAGCGGGTGTTCTGGATATTATTTATTATGGCAACTGCCCTGTTGTACCGGGTTATTATCCCTTTGCCAAAGACCCCAAAAAAAAGGGTTATGAATGGGGAGGATTAAAAGTTTTTAACAACAACCTGGTGTTCAGCAATGGCCAGCCAATAGCCATGGTAATTGCCGATACATTGGAGAGAGCCGTACATGCAGCATCATTGGTAAAAGCAGTATACATAAAAGATGCATTTGATACCGATTTTGAAAAATCAAAAACCGATGAAAAAAAATTAAAAAAATCGGGCGACTATAAACGGGGCGATGCGGATGCTTACAAAACCGGAGAAGTAATGGTAGAAGCAGAATATACCATCCCAATTGAAACACATAATCCCATGGAACTACATGCCACTATTGCTGTATGGGATGGTGATGATAAATTAACCGTGTATGATAAAACGCAGGGGCCAAAAGGCGTACAACGCAATCTGGCCCTTAACTTTGGCCTTGATGAAAAAAATGTTCGGGTGGTTACCGAATATGTTGGTGGTGCTTTTGGCAGTGGTTTGCGCAGCTGGCCACATGTACCTGCAGCCTGCATTGCAGCAAAAAAATTAAAGCGCCCGGTAAAGCTCATATTGACCCGTGAGCAAATGTTTACCAGTGTTGGTTATCGTCCGCAAGCCTGGCAAAAAATTGGCATCAGCGCCGATAAACAGGGCAAGCTTACCGGCATTACACATCATGCGGTTAGCAACACATCCAGCTATGAAGATTTTGGCGAAGGCATTGTAAATGTTTCGCAGTTTTTATACAATTGCCCCAATGTAAATACCAGTTACCGCTTATTACCGCTTGATGTAAATACACCCACCTGGATGCGTGGGCCCGGACCAGCTACCGGATGCTTTGCTCTGGAATCTGCATTAGATGAATTGTCTTACAAATTAAATATTGATCCCATCGAACTGAGGTTGATCAATCATACGGATATTAATCCTGTAAACAAACTTCCCTGGAGTACCAAGTTCCTCAAAGAATGTTATGCTTTGGGTAAAGAAAAAATTGGCTGGCAAAACCGGCCTACCGTTCCCGGTAGTTTAACAGAAGATGGTATGCTGGTTGGTTATGGTATGGCGGGTGGTGTGTTTGGTGCAGGGCGTGGACAGGCATCTGCCAAAGGCATTTTGAAAGCTGATGGAACATTGATATTACAAAGTGCTGTAAGTGATATGGGCCCGGGCACTTCTACCGCCATGGTAAACATTGGCGCTGAATCAATGGGCCTGCCACAAAACAAAGTAAGATTTGAATTAGGTGATACGGATCTGCCACCCGGTCCTACACAGGCCGGTTCCGGATCTACCACCGGCGTGGGTACTGCCATCACTGAAGTTTGTGCTGCGTTCAAACAAAC
>JANOFR010000115.1:0-54184 GCA_031413755.1 Chitinophagaceae bacterium | reverse complement strand
AACCACCAAATCGGGTCTGTCAATAACTTTCCAAAGATAAAAGCCCAAGTTTGTTTGATTTTAAACAAGTCAATCCATTTGACAGGCGTAGTATCTTCTGTGGCTATTTCGTTATCACTATGTATGTAATCAAATTCTGCTTTGGAAAGTCTTTTTTGCTTCGCAGGTGTGTCATAGTATAGCCACCAAAATATCAACCAAACAAATCCAACTGCTCCTGTGATGAGGAAAGCAGCTTCCCAGCCATAGATTCCCAAAATCCAAGGCACCATAATCGGTGCAACGACAGCCCCAATATTTGCACCCGAATTGAAAATACCAGTTGCCAAAGCCCTTTCTTTTTTGGGAAACCATTCTGCAACCGCTTTAATAGCTGCCGGAAAGTTACCTGCTTCTGTAAAACCCAATGCAGCACGGGCAATAAAAAAACCCATAGTTGAAGTAGCTAATGCATGCCCAACTGCTGCCACACTCCATAAAGCAGTAGCCAGCGCATACCCAATTTTTGTACCCAGCTTATCAATTAATCTGCCTGCACCTAAAAAGCCAACAGCATAACAAACCTGAAATGCAATTACAATATTTGCATAATCAGACTCGGACCAGGTAAATTCCTTTGATAAAGTTGATTTCAATAAACTAATAACCGCCCTATCAAGATAATTAATAGTGGTGGCAAAAAAAACAAGGGAACAAATCGTCCACCTGTATTTTCCTATTGCTTGTTGGGGCAAGTACTATTATTTTTTTATGGTTTGAATTAATTCCATCACTTTTATTGTTTCTGTTTCTACTGTTTTGTAATCTTTTGCCTCCATTAATTTTTTACTGATGAGCTTACTGCCTATACCAACTGCGCAAACACCGGCTTTAAACCATCCTTCAATATTTTCCCTGGTTGTATCCACACCACCTGTAGGCATAAATAATAAATCGGGGAATAGATTTTTAATGGCTGATACAAATGCACAGCCTAAAATATTTCCGGGAAAAAGTTTTACTAATGTTGCCCCGGCTTCTTCTGCCATCGCAATTTCAGTAACTGTCATACAACCGGGAATCCATAATTTACCGGCCTTATGTACAACAGCTGCTACAGCAGGTACTACAATCGGACAAATGATAAAATCGGCGCCTGCATATAAAAAAATATTTGCATCGGCGGTGGTCTTAATCGTACCAATACCTAATAACAAACCAGGCATATTTTTATCTCTTTCCTGAATGAGTAATTTAAAATTATCAATGGCATTATCTCCCCTGTTTGTATATTCAATAACACGAATACCGACTTTGTATAAAGACCGGGCAAGTTCCAAAGTTGTTTCCGCATCTTTATGATAATACAAAGGCAACATTCCCTGTTCAATAATGGCATCTGTTATTTTTTGTTTATTCATATTCAGCTAATATTTTTTTTACATCATCAATAGTTTGATTGGTAGCATCACCCTTTTCCCGCATTTTACCAACGGCAGCAGCCCCTGCAAAGTTGATGATATCCTGAGGTTGGTGCTGATTAACTAAACCGTAAATCAGCCCGCCCATAAAACAATCGCCGCTGCCTGCTTTATCTACAAGGTTGATTAATGGATATTCTTTTGAAACTTTCATAACAGCGCCATGTTGTAATACAGCAAAATAGGATTCTTCCAGGCGGAAAGTATATGCCATGGTTGTTATATTCGGATAAGACAGATGCATTTGTTTCATGCTGTTGCCGGCTCCTTCAATCAATGTTTCAATTGATTTTCCTTTGCTTTCTTTTATGTTGGATTGTAATCCGAGTAAAATTTCAGCAGCCCAGATATTACCCATCACTACATTACAATACGTAACAAGTTCCGGCATTACTTCTACCGGAGATTTACCATATTGCCAGAGTTTAGCCCGGTAATTTAAATCAACCGATATAGTTAAACCCTTTGCTGAAGCAGCTTGCAGTCCTTCTTTACAAACGGCTGCAATTGTTTCATTTAATGCAGGACTAATGGCACTGAAATGAAACCACCCGCAATCTTCCAGTAACTCATCCCAGTTCAGTATACCGGGCTCTAATTCTGAAAAGGAAGAATGATCCCTGTCATAAATAACGGCAGCATTTTTTAGATCGGCTCCCTGTGGCAGGTAATAAACACCAATTCGCCTGCCTGAAAAATGTATGCCGGATGTATCAATATTATTCAATTGCAATTCATCCCTTATTTCCTTACTGAAATATGTATCGGGTAAAGCTGTGCCATATTTTGAAGGTACATGCCATTTTGCAAGAGCAGTTGCCACATTTAATTCGGCACCGCCGATATAAACCGGTATTTGCGCAATCCTTATCCATCGCCTGTTTAATTCTGGCGACATCCGCAGTAATAATTCGCCAAAGCAAAATACCTTTTTCATTCTTTAATTCTATTGTTAATGTAGTTTTTCCGGAAAACCCTGTTTATTTATTTGTTGCCACGTGATCAGGATCCATATCCGTAAATTAATTATTTCCCTGATGCAAGAAATTTATTTCTTATTATATCCTGCACCGGAATATGATTGATCTTGCTTTCCAGCCAGGAAATCACATCCAGGTAAAGGAATGCCCTTGTTTCCAAACGGTTGTTTTCATGTTTCTTAAGTTTCAGTAATAATTTTTCCAGCTCCGGTTTAATATTTTTTGCAGACAGGTGGAAAGACAGCCGCAAAAATTTAAACATTTCTTCTTCCACTACACTCATATTTTCCATCTTGGCCATAAAACGGTAAACCGATCTGATCAGGTATTCCATCAGGTCAAAATTACCCAATTCATATTGTGCAATAAGGTGAAGCAGCCTGCTGTAGCATTGCAGGTCTGTACGAAGGTCCACTTTCCAGTTGATGATCTTATTCAGGTAATCAACAGCCCTGCTGTTGTCGCCGCTGCCAAAATATAAACTGGCAATTTTATAATAAAATACCAGTATCCTGTGCCGGTCTAAATACAGTTCATATTCTTTTAATTTACCTTCAATTTCAGGAACCAATTGTAATCCTGCTGTAAAAGTACCATCCAAAAAATGTTTATTTAATTTAGAGGTATACAGGTATACAAAAGTTTGTATCAGGTTATTTTCATTTTTTAACACCAAATTTTTAGCTGCAAATTTTTCAAACTGATGTAACGTTTCTTCCAGTTTTTTAAAGTTGCGCAGATCAAAATGCGCCCCCATGAGGTTATGCATACCCTTTATATAATGTGAAGTTTCAACTTCAATCATTACGGGTTCATGGGTAAACAAATCAACCCATTTTTGGGTATAGCGGTAATACATTAAAAAGTCCTGCCTGATAAAAGCATACCAGCAGTAACTCTGGTAGAGGTACAGCTTTTCATAAAAATGAGTACAAAGCTGTACATCCTTTGGAAGTTGATCATTAAATATTTTTTGAATGGCCATATCATCGGCTGCTGTTCTTGCATGCCCGTTTTTAATGTACCAGCTGTATAATTTTAAAGCCAGATTAGACAGGTTTGCAATGGTACTTATTTTTGCTGTTGCCACATTTACTTCGCTGATCAGCTCATCAGCCCGGCTTTCAATACTGCGGGTGATATATAGCGATTCAATCTTTTTTTCAAAAAATAAAATCTGCATCAGGTAAGTAACCTGGTTATGGGCAGCTGCCAGTTTCTTCATCTTATCCAGTACATGCAGGCTTTGAAGCCGCAGCCCTTTGTTGAATAATATTCTTGCATGGTCCATTTGCTCATGAAGCAGAATATCAATATTATTTTCATCTTTGATCAGCCTGAGGCTTGATAATATCTCTTTATACAAATGAGCCTTAATATTGGAGAGCTGTTGCTTTGTAATACTCTTTGTTTTTTTTAAAAGTTGCTTTTCATCATAACTGTTCATCTTATCCAGAACATCAAACAACTGAATAATTTTCAGGTCCTCTATATCTGAATTGCGCTTTACATAAAGCTTAAAATTGCGTTTTTCACTTTTTTCAAGTGACTTAACCAATTGAAATAAAGCATCAATTGAACGGTTGGCCATCGTAATTTAAAAAATTTAAAACCCTTTACAGCAAAGGATCCTGTGATAAATAAAGGTAGTTAAAAGCTGTAAATACAGCCTTATTTTAATTTTCATAACATAACTTATAAAGGTAATTTAGTTTAACAGGGTGATTATTCATTGCTTTAATACCGGGTTCTGTAAAAATAAACAGCCTGTATTCTATACTTACTTATTTATCAGATAAATTATGTCAACAGGAAAAATTCACATTTTTGATACCACGTTACGGGATGGTGAACAGGTACCCGGTTGTAAGCTTAACAGCGATGAAAAACTCGAACTGGCTTTGCAACTGGAAGCTATGGGCGTAGATATTATTGAAGCAGGATTTCCTATTTCATCTCCGGGAGATTTTGATTCGGTAAATAAAATTGCCAAAACCATCAGGAATACTACTGTTTGTGCTCTGAGCCGTGCCGTACTTAAAGATATTGAAGTTGCTGCGCAGGCATTAAAATATGCAGCAAAACCAAGGATCCATACCGGTATCGGCACTTCAGATTACCATATCAAATCAAAATTCAACTCCACAAGAAATGAGATTCTGGAAAGAGCTGTTCAATGTGTAAAATGGGCAAGAAATTTTACAGACGATGTTGAGTTCTATGCAGAAGATGCCGGCCGTACCGACAATGATTACCTGGCACAGGTTATTGAAGCAGTTATCAAGGCTGGTGCAACAACGGTAAACATTCCGGATACAACCGGTTATTGCTTACCCCATCAATACGGGGAGAAAATTGCCTACCTGAAAAATAATGTATACAACATTGATCAGGCGATCATCTCCTGCCATTGCCACAATGACCTGGGTTTGGCTACTGCAAATGCAATAGCGGGTATCATTGCCGGTGCCCGGCAAATTGAATGTACCATCAATGGTTTGGGCGAAAGAGCCGGCAATACTTCGCTGGAAGAAGTGGTGATGATCATTAAACAGCATAAAGACCTAGGGCTTTATACCAATATAATAACAGAAACGCTGAATCCCATGAGCAGGCTCGTATCAGACACCATGCGTATGCCGGTACAGCCCAATAAAGCAATCGTAGGCAGCAATGCTTTCTCACATTCATCCGGTATTCACCAGGATGGTTTTTTGAAAGATGCATTGACCTATGAGAGCATTAACCCTGAAGCTGTTGGTGCCGACAGCTCTAAAATTGTACTAACAGCCCGCAGTGGCCGCAGTGCTCTGGCTTATCGTTTTCAAAAACTCGGGTTTGAGTTTGACAGAAATGATATTGATGTTTTATATAACCGGTTTCTTAATGTTGCCGATAGTAAAAAAGAAGTGGAAGATGCGGATCTTTCATTTATGGCTGAACAATATCAATCAAACACGGCAGTAGCATAACTGGCAGTTAATACATAAGTAAAGAATGAATAAAGCAGGGTACCATACAAAAACAGAGTCCAGACCCTCCCCCACGGGGGTTCCCGGTTACGGGAATGAACGTAGTTCAGGAGGGGACCCAGGGAAGACATTATTTGAAAAGATCTGGGAAAAACACATCGTTAAAACAATTGACGATGGCCCTTCGGTTTTATATATTGACAGGCATTTTATTCATGAAGTTACCAGCCCGCAGGCTTTTACAGGTTTAAATAAAAGGGGTATTAAAGTATTTCGTCCCAAAAGTACGGTAGCTACTGCTGATCATAACGTACCCACTATCGACCAACATCTTCCCATCAAAGAAGAGCTTGGCCGTTTGCAGGTAGAAGCATTGATAAAAAATTGTGCTGATCACGGAATTGAACTATATGGCCTTGGACATAAATACCAGGGTATTGTTCATGTAATTGGTCCCGAACTGGGCATTACCCAACCGGGCATGACGATTGTTTGTGGCGACAGCCACACTTCCACACATGGTGCCTTTGGTGCTATTGCTTTTGGTATTGGCACCAGTGAGGTGGAAATGGTTTTTGCAACGCAATGTTTATTGCAAAGCAAACCAAAATTAATGCGTATCAATGTTGAAGGATCATTAAACTACGGGGTAGTATCAAAAGATATCGTTTTATACATTCTTTCTAAAATAACAGCAAGCGGTGCAACCGGCTATGCGGTTGAGTTTGCAGGTTCTGCCATCCGTTCACTATCCATGGAAGCCAGGATGACCATCTGTAACATGAGTATTGAAATGGGTGCCCGTTGCGGATTAATTGCTCCTGACGAAGTAACGTTCAGCTATATAAAAGGAAGAAAATTTGCTCCGGAAGCTGAAGCCTGGGAAAAGGCAATGAGTTCCTGGTCAACATTATTTTCAGATGGGGATGCTGCTTTTGATAAAGAAATTTTTATCAATGCAGAAGATATAGAACCGATGATAACCTATGGCACCAATCCCGGAATGGGCATTGGTATATCGCAAAAAATACCAACAACAGAAACTATACATGCAAATGATAAATCTGGCTTATCAAAATCATTAGCCTATATGGATCTGCAGCAGGGTGCTGCGATCCTTGGTCAGAAAATTGATTATGTATTTATTGGGAGTTGCACCAATTCCAGAATTGAAGACCTGCGAATGGTTGCCAATTTTGTAAAAGGAAAAAAGAAAGCTGATGATGTGGAAGTATGGATCGTACCTGGCAGTAAACAGGTAGAAGCCCAGGCCATAGAAGAAGGCATTGATAAAATTTTTAAAGCAGCAGGATTTAACCTGCGTCAGCCAGGCTGCTCTGCATGCCTGGGTATGAATGAAGATAAAATTCCATTTGGAAAATATTGTATCAGTACCAGTAACCGGAATTTTGAAGGCAGGCAGGGAGCAGGTGCAAGAACATTATTGGCAAGTCCGTTAACAGCTGCTGCTGCTGCGATAACCGGTGTGGTGACTGATGTAAGAACGGCCTCCCTAAATCCCTCCAAAGCAGGGACTTTAGTACTCTAAACTTTAAAAAGAATTATGTCAGATAAGAACATAAATATTAACACAAAAAAAGAGCCTTCAAATCAGCAGACTCTAAATCCCCCCTTGGGGGGGTGGGGGGGCTTTACAAGCAGGTTTGTTCCCATCAATTTCGAAAACATCGATACGGACCAGATCATACCTGCCCGGTTTTTAAAAGCAACTACCAAAGATGGTTTTGGTAAAAATCTTTTTCGTGACTGGCGCTATGAAAACGATGATGAAACAAAACAAAAAGAAGATTTCCCTTTGAATCAATCACAATTCAGTGGTGAAATTTTAGTCGCCGGTAAAAACTTTGGTTGCGGTTCATCACGTGAACATGCTGCCTGGTCGTTATTGGATTATGGTTTTAGGGTTGTAGTGTCCAGTTTTTTTGCTGATATATTTAAGAACAATGCATTAAACAATGGCATATTGCCAATACAGGTAAGTGACGAATTCCTGCAAAAGATCTTTGCCTGTGATAATCAAACAGAACTCTTTATTGATTTAGAAAAGCAGACCATTACCATATCAAGGCCCCCAAATTCCACACCGGAGAGTGGATGGGCCGAGGCCTTTGAAATCAACAGCTACAAAAAAACATGTTTGTTAAATGGCTATGATGATATTGATTTCTTATTAAGTATAAAAGAAAATATTGAACAGTTCGAACAAATTGAAAACTAAAAACAACCTTTTTGCAAAGGGATACTATGAAAAAAAAGATAGCCATAATTGAAGGAGACGGAATTGGACCCGAAGTAACAAAACAGTCGGTACATGTATTAAATGCTATTGCGCAAACATTCGGCCATGAGTTTGAATACACCTATTGCCTGATGGGTGCGGATGCAATTGATAAAACCGGAAATCCCCTGCCCGATGAAACCATTGAAGTTTGTTTAGACAGTGATGCCATTTTATTTGGAGCCATCGGCCATCCAAAATACGACAATGACCCATCAGCTAAAGTTAGGCCTGAACAGGGTTTACTTAAACTGCGTAAATCATTACAGTTATATGCTAATATCCGCCCGGTAAGTACATATAAATCATTGCATCATCTTTCTCCGCTAAAAACAAAAAATATTGAAGGCGCCGATTTTATCATTTTCAGGGAATTAACCGGCGGTATTTATTTTGGCAAAAAAGAGATCAGTGAAGATGGCAACCAGGCCTCTGATGCCTGTGTTTACAGCCGCGGGGAGATTGAACGCATTGCTCACCTTGCTTTTCAATCGGCTAAAAACAGAAAAAAGAAATTAACCCTGGTTGACAAAGCCAATGTTTTAGAAACCTCAAGACTTTGGCGAAAAGTGGTGCAGGAACTGACAACACAATATCCGGAAGTAGCTGTTGACTATATGTTTGTTGATAATGCGGCCATGCAGATCATCCTTAACCCAAAACAGTTTGATGTTATTCTTACAGAAAATATGTTTGGCGATATTATCAGCGATGAAGCAAGTGTCATCAGTGGTTCTTTGGGTCTATTGCCCTCTGCATCTATTGGTAAAGGGAATGCTTTATTTGAACCCATTCATGGTTCTTATCCGCAGGCTGCAGGAAAAGACATCGCAAACCCGGTGGGATCGATACTTTCAGCGGCAATGTTACTTGATCATCTTAACATGATAGCTGAAGCGGCCCTGGTAAGAGAAGCTGTTGAATGGACCTTATCAAATGGTTTTGTAACCAAAGATATTGATGCGATGAATGCTTACAGTACATCAACACTGGGTGAATTGATCACTGAATATATCTGTGGTAATATCCCGGGTTCAGTAAGAAGGTCGAATATGGAGTTTAGTAAATCAACGATTATATAATGATTCAATATAGAATAGTATTAAAACAGAAACATTAAAAACGCTTTGCCAACATGAGTTCTGCCCCCTCTCCTTTTGGAGAGGGTTGGGGTGAGGTCAATTGGCGGTTTGGTTAAATTAATTTTTGCTTGCTGAGTTCTTTTATTGAAACGGCGGGTGTATATTTACAAAAACATACATCCTTCATGTTGAAGAAAAAAACATATAATATCATCACAGCCAACTTTGCAATTATTATTGCAAATGTGATTATTATATCTTCTTCTCACGGAGGTGGTGCATGAGTTTAATTAAAAAACTAAAATATAGCAACCCGCCTCTAAAAAGGCGGGTTTTTTATTCCTGCAACTGAAAAAAAAATTATGTATTACAACGAAGACAGCATTATTTATTTCAACGGCCAATTTGTAAAAGCCGCCGATGCAAAGACTGACCTGTACAGCCAGTCTCTTCATTATGGCTATGCCGTTTTTGAAGGCATACGTTCCTATCCTGTTAAAGACGGAACCAGGATATTCAAAGCAACTGAACATTACGACAGGCTCCGGCATTCCGCTTCGGTTATGAAAATCCCATTTCATTACACATCTGTACAACTGACAAAATTAAGTTACGAAGTTTTACTCCGGAATAATTTCACTGATGCTTATCTGCGCCCATTGGTGATCTGTTCTCCCAATATGGGCTTATCAAAAGGAAAAGAATCATACTTAACGATACAGGCATGGGAATGGACAAATGGTTATCTGGCAAATAAAATGAGGTTGATGACCTCTTCCTATCAACGTCCCAATCCCAAAGCTTTTCATATTGATGCAAAAGTAAGCGGACATTATGTAAACTCTATCCTGGCCTGCCAGGAAGCGAAGGATAATGGATTTGATGAAGCTTTATTACTTGATGCCAATGGTTTTGTAGCAGAAGGACCGGGTGCTAATGTATTTTATGAAAAGGATGCTGTTTTTTACACCCCGGCCAAAGGAAATATTCTTCCGGGAATTACCAGGGCTACCATAATTGAAATTTGTAATGAATTAAATATTCCTGTAGAAGAAAAATTTTTTACCGTTGATGAGATGAAAGAAGCAGATCACGCTTTTTATTGCGGCACCGCAGCTGAAGTAGTTGAAATAGCTTCACTGGATGATGTGGATTTCAAAACAGATTGGGAAGATTCCCTTTCTGCTGTAATTCAAAAAGCATATAAAGCAAAAGTACTGGAACAGCAATTTAAACCATCACTACAAACAGCATAATGGCATTAAATAAATATAGCAGTACCATTACGCAGGACCCAACGCAGCCTGCAGCACAGGCTATGCTGTATGCCATTGGTTTTAAAGATGAGGATTTCAGCAAAGCACAGGTAGGTATTGTAAGCATGGGCTGGGACGGTAATCCCTGCAATATGCATTTAAATGACCTGTCAATAACCATAAAGAAAAGTGTAAATGAAACAACTGGTTTAATCGGCTTACGGTTTTATACCATCGGTGTGAGTGACGGTATCAGTATGGGCACAGATGGAATGCGGTATAGTTTGGTAAGCCGTGATCTGATAGCAGACAGTATTGAAACAAATGCCGGCGCACAATATTATGATGCACTGATCACTATTCCCGGTTGTGATAAAAACATGCCGGGTTCCATTATGGCGATGGGAAGATTGAATCGCCCTTCGCTGATGCTGTATGGCGGAACGATTGCCCATGGGCATTATAAAGGTGAAGATCTGAATATCGTAAGTGCCTTTGAAGCTTTAGGAAAAAAGATAGCCGGTGATTTAAATGAAGCTGATTTTAAAGGAATCGTAAAACACGCCTGTCCGGGTGCAGGTGCCTGTGGCGGCATGTACACCGCCAATACTATGGCCAGTGCTATTGAAGCATTGGGCATGAGTTTGCCCAACTCATCATCTAACCCGGCACTTAGCCAGGAAAAACAAAAAGAATGTGCAGCTGCCGGCAAAGCAATTAAATTATTATTGGAAAAAGATATCAGGCCTTCTGATATCATGACCCGTAATGCATTTGAAAATGCTGTAACCGTTGTTATGGCTTTGGGTGGAAGCACCAATGCTGTCCTGCATTTTATAGCCATGGCAAAATCGGTAGATGTTCCGTTAACGCAGGATGATTTTCAAATAATAAGCAACAGGGTGCCCCTGCTGGCCGATATGAAACCCAGCGGAAAATACCTGATGGAAGATCTGCATCAGCATGGTGGTGTGCCTGCAGTTATGAAATATTTATTGAGCAAAGGATTATTACATGGCGGTTGTTTAACCGTAACCGGGAAAACAGTTGCTGAAAATTTAGCAGAAGCTCCGGATCTTGATTTTGAAAAACAGGATATCATTTTACCCATAGAAAGGCCATTGAAAGCAACAGGTCATTTACAAATACTCTATGGTAACCTGGCAGAAAAAGGAAGTGTTGCAAAAATTACCGGTAAAGAAGGTGAAAAGTTTGAAGGCCCTGCAAGGGTATTTGATGGTGAGCAGGCGGTGATAAAAGGAATTGCCGATGGCAAAGTTCAGAAAGGTGATGTGGTTGTAATAAGAAATATCGGCCCCAAAGGTGCACCGGGCATGCCGGAAATGTTAAAACCCACTTCAGCCATTATGGGCGCTGGTTTGGGCAAGTCTGTAGCGCTGATCACTGATGGAAGATTTAGTGGCGGAACACATGGATTTGTTGTGGGGCACATTACACCGGAAGCATTTAACGGAGGATTAATTGCTTTGGTATATGATAATGATATCATTGAAATAGATGTAAAAAATAACAGCATCAATTTAAAAGTTGATGAAGAAGAAATAAATAAACGAAAAGCAACATGGGTTCAGCCCAAATTAAAAGCAACAAAGGGAATTTTATTTAAGTACGCACAACAGGTTAAAGATGCCAGTGAAGGTTGTGTGACTGACGAAGTATAAATATTTTTTTATGGATACTATTGAACTTTTGGAAGAAAAGATCATTGCGAAAACTAAACCTACTGTTGCTATCAGCGGCAGTAAAGCAGTATTGGAAGCATTGATCATTGAAAAGGTAAGTACCATCTTTGGTTATCCGGGTGGTGCCATCATGCCCATCTACGATGCCTTGTATGATTATCATGATCAGTTAAAACATATTCTTGTTCGGCATGAGCAGGGTGCTATACATGCGGCACAGGGTTATGCAAGAACCAGTGGAGAGGTGGGTGTTGTATTTGCAACCAGTGGCCCCGGTGCTACCAATTTAGTAACCGGACTTGCCGATGCCATGATTGATTCTACTCCGGTTGTTTGTATCACCGGCCAGGTGTTTGCTCATTTATTGGGTACCGATGCTTTCCAGGAAACGGATGTTATCAATATTACAACACCCATAACCAAATGGAATTACCAGGTTACGGATGCAACAGAAATTCCGGCGGTTTTAGCCAAAGCATTTTATATAGCAAAGAGCGGCAGGCCCGGCCCGGTATTAATTGATATTACCAAAAATGCACAGTTACAAATATTCGAATATGAAGGATATGAAAAATGTAATCATATCCGCAGCTATCGCCCGGCTCCCATCGTTCGTAAAAAATATGTTGAAGAAGCTGCTAAACTTATCAATGAAGCAGAAAGACCATTTGTAATTTTTGGGCAGGGAATTATCCTGGGAAAAGCCGAAAAAGAATTTATTGCATTCCTGGAAAAATCACGTATTCCTGCTGCATGGACGATCATGGGTATGAGTGCCATCCCAACAGATCATCCGTTGGCCATGGGTATGCTGGGTATGCATGGCAATTACGGACCAAATTTATTAACTAACGAATGTGATGTATTAATTGCGATCGGCATGCGTTTCGATGATCGTGTTACCGGCAGGCTGGATAAATATGCCAAACAGGCAAAAGTTATTCACCTGGATATTGATCCGTCTGAGATTGACAAAAATGTAAAAACCACGGTTGCTGTTTGGGGAGATTGTAAAGAAACATTACCCATGCTTTCGGAATTAATTGAAAGAAAAGTTTATCCGCAGTGGATGCAGAAATTTGATGACTGCAAAAAGAAAGAACAGGAAAAAGTGATCCGTGAAGAACTACATCCCACTAAAGAAAGTCTTACCATGGGTGAAGTAATTAATATGATCAATGAATTAACAAATGCTGATTCAATTATTGTAACTGATGTTGGACAGCACCAGATGGCGGCATGCCGTTATGCAAAATTCAATAAAAGCAAAAGTAATATTACCAGCGGTGGCCTGGGTACCATGGGCTTTGCCTTACCGGCTGCTATTGGTGCAAAATTCGGCGATCCAAAAAGAACGGTGATTGCTGTAATAGGTGATGGTGGTTTTCAAATGACGATTCAGGAACTGGGTACCATTATGCAGTTTAATGTTGATATAAAAATTTTAATTCTAAATAATCAGTTTCTTGGAATGGTACGGCAATGGCAGGAACTCTTTCATGAAAAAAGATATTCTTTTACTGATATAACCAGCCCTGATTTTGTACAGGTTGCAAAAGCCTACAACATTCCAGGCAGATCTGTTTCAAAAAGAGAAGAATTAAAAAAGGCGCTGCATACCATGATCAACAGTAAGGGTTCTTATTTATTGGAAGTAATGGTGGGTAAAGAAAATAATGTTTTTCCCATGGTACCACAAGGAAAAGGTGTTTCAGAAGTTGTACTGAGTAAGGATGAGATTTAAATCAAAAGTTAAAAGTCAAAAATTATGAGTCAGGAGATAATGTCAATTGTTGAAGAAGGGGTGCCTGTTTACAATATAAGGCACCGGGCTTTTTATTTTTCAAAAAGTATTCTTGAATTTATAAGTGCTGCCAAATATGAAAGGATTCATTATTCTTTATTTGACCAATTGCTAAGGGCGGCCACATCGGTTGGAGCCAACTTAGTTGAAGGCAGTGCAGGAGTTTCAAATAAAGACTACATAAATTATAATGCCATTGCCATTAAATCGGCAAACAAAACAAAGTATTGGCTTTGCCTTTTAAAGGAGGGAAGTTTTGCAGATACAAATACACTGGATAAATTAATAAAAGAAGCTGATGAGATTTCAAAGATTATTGCTTCGATAATTTTAAATCTTAAAAAACGTAAATGATTTTAACTTTTGACTTTTAACTTTTTACTTATGCTCAAGCAGGAATTTACCATAACCGTTTATACAGAAAACCAGATCGGTTTGCTAAACCGTATTGCCATTATTTTTTCACGCAGAAAAATTAATGTCGATAGTTTGAATACATCCCCAACTGAGGTTGACAGTGTACATCGTTTTACGATCGTCATCAATGAGTTTGAAGATGTGGTTATAAAACTCTGCCGCCAGATTGAAAAACAGGTGGAAGTATTGAAAGCCTATTATAATACCGAAGATGAAATTGTATGGCAGGAACTGGCCCTTTATAAAGTAAGTACAGATGCAATTGCAGAAAAAGTGAAAGTAGAAAGACTTTTAAGAGAACATGGAGCCCGTGTGGTAGCCATCCGTAAAGATTATACGGTTTTTGAGACAACCGGTCAGCGTGAAGAAACAGATGGGCTTTTAAAAGTTTTAGAACCTTATGGCCTGATAGAATTTGTACGCAGTGCACGGGTGGCCATTATAAAAGGCAGCAGCGATTTTCATGAAAGGCTTAAAGAATTTGAACAAAAAGAACCGGGCGAAGTAGTTATAGAAAATGAATTTTTAGATAAAAATGAAGAAGTATTCACCATGTAAACAAACAACTATTCATAATTACAATTAAATAAATTATCATGGCAAAATTAAAATTTGGTGGCGTTGAAGAAAACGTAGTTACCCGGGAAGAATTCCCGTTAAGCAAAGCACAGGAAGTGCTGAAAAATGAAACAGTAGCTGTTATCGGTTATGGTGTTCAGGGCCCCGGACAGGCACTGAACCAGAAAGACAATGGCATCAACGTAATTGTTGGTCAGCGTAAAAATTCAAGATCATGGGATAAAGCGGTTACTGATGGTTTTGTTCCCGGAGAAACTTTATTCGAAATTGAAGAAGCACTGGAGAAAGGCACCATCATTTGTTATCTCTTAAGTGATGCGGCACAAATAGCATTGTGGCCCACCGTACAAAAACACCTTACCCCCGGTAAGGCTTTGTATTTTTCACATGGCTTTGGTATCACGTTTAATGAACAAACAGGAATCGTTCCGCCTAAAGATGTGGATGTTTTTCTGGTAGCACCAAAAGGCAGTGGCACATCTTTAAGAAGAATGTTTTTACAGGGACGTGGCCTCAACAGCTCTTATGCCATTTTCCAGGATGCTACCGGTAAAGCATTTGAAAGAGTTGCCGCTTTAGGCATTGCCGTGGGCAGCGGTTATTTATTTGAAACCGATTTCAGAAAAGAAGTATACAGCGATCTCACCGGCGAAAGAGGAACATTGATGGGCGCTATCCAGGGAATTTTTGCTGCACAATTTGATGTGCTGCGTGCCAGGGGACACTCTCCTTCCGAAGCATTTAATGAAACGGTTGAAGAACTTACCCAATCTTTAATGCCTTTGGTTGCAGAAAATGGAATGGACTGGATGTATGCCAACTGCTCAACTACCGCACAACGGGGCGCATTGGATTGGTGGAAAAAATTCCGTGATGCAACAGCTCCGGTCTTTACTGAATTATATGATAGCGTTGCCAGCGGTAAAGAGTCGCAACGTTCTATTGACAGCAACAGCAAACCCGATTACAGGGAGAAGCTGGAAGAAGAATTGAAAGAGCTGCGTGAGAGTGAATTGTGGCAGGCAGGTAAAACAGTGAGAAGTTTGAGACCCGAAAATCAAAAAGCATTTACCGCAAAAGAAAATGCTGCAGCTGCACAATTAAAAGGACTGACCGTAAAAACAGAAGTAGTTGTTAATTAAAAAACATGCAAGCAACAACACATACCGGATTTAATTTATCATTTCATGATGCGGCAAAGCGGTTGAAAAAAATAGTCAACCGCACACCACTGCTTTTCAATCATAATCTGTCAAAAAAATATCATTGTAGTGTTTTTTTGAAAAGAGAAGATCTGCAGGTAGTACGTTCATACAAAATACGTGGCGCTTACAATATGATGAGTTTACTGCCTGCTGAACAGTTAAGCAAAGGTGTAGTATGTGCCAGTGCCGGCAATCATGCACAGGGTTTTGCCTACAGTTGTAAAAAGCTGAATGTAAAGGGTGTGGTCTTTATGCCCGTCATTACACCCAAACAAAAAATAACCCAGACAAAAATGTTTGGTGAACATTTTATTGAGATAAAACTGGTGGGTGATTCCTTTGATGATTGTGCCCTTGCTGCCAAACAATTCACAGAAAAAAATGGAATGGTTTTCATTCCACCATTTGATGATCACCGCATCATTGAAGGTCAGGGAACTGTTGGTGTTGAAATTCTGGAGGACCAATCTGAAATTGATTTTTTATTTATCCCCGTTGGTGGCGGAGGATTAAGTGCCGGTGTTGGAACATATTTTAAAACCTGTTCACCCAAAACAAAAATAATCGGTGTAGAACCGGAAGGAGCCCCCTCTATGTTTGAAGCATTGAAAGCGGGCCATCCGGTTGAATTGAAAAGTATTGAACGTTTTGTTGACGGCGCTGCTGTTAAAAGGGTTGGCGATATCACATTCTCTATTTGTAAAGATGTGCTGGATGACATGCATTTGGTGCCGGAGGGAAAGATCTGTTCCACCATTTTAAAATTATACAATGAAGATGCGATCGTGGTTGAACCGGCAGGTGCCATGTCCATTGCAGCATTGGATGATTATGCCGCATTAATAAAAGGAAAAAATGTAGTGTGTATTGTAAGTGGCAGCAATAATGATATAGACCGCATGCAGGAGATAAAGGAAAGAAGCCTTCAATATGAAGGATTGAAACATTATTTCCTCATCAGCTTTGCACAACGCCCCGGTGCTTTAAAAGAATTTGTAAATAATGTATTGGGACCAACAGATGACATCACCCGGTTTGAGTACATGCAAAAAACCAATAAAGAAAACGGCCCTGCATTGGTTGGTGTTGAATTGCAAAGCAGGCTGGATTATGATCTGTTATTAAAAAATTTGAATGAATCCAATATTGGATTTTCGGAAATCAATACAGATGACCAGTTGTTTGGGTATTTGATTTGATAAAATCAAAAATTATGCTCTTCCCGAAAAGTCAGGACATGTTGCAAATCACAATAAGGAAAAGAATTTCTCAGCTTCGCTGCGAAAAAGGTTTGCCACGAAGGCACCAAGACACGAAGCAGAAAAATGCTACGCATTTTCCTTTTGTGCCTTCGGGTCTTGGTGGCTAAATTCAATTTTTGTTAAAAATTGTCATTAGCAGGTTGATTGAATTTTTTTTTGAATCCTATACCCCATTGAAAACAGTCAACTAACGAATGCTTGCTATTTTAAAAATGTCAGTTCAATAGAAATTAAAACTAACTATAATGGCAAACAACCCCGGATTGTACGACCCATCTTTTGAACATGATGCCTGTGGTATTGGCTTTGTAGCCAATATCAAAGGGCATAAATCACATCAGCATATAGCTGATGCGTTAACTGTTTTGGAAAATATGGAACACCGTGGTGCCTGTGGTTGCGAGCAGAATTCGGGCGATGGTGCCGGTATCATGATCCAGGTTCCACACGAATTTTTCTTTGATGAATGTTTAAAACTTGGTGTGCACCTTCCCACTTTTGGCAAATATGGTGTAGGCATGGTTTTTTTTCCGAAAGAGATCCGTTTACGGGAAGAATGCCGTGATATTTTAAACCGCAGTGCTGAAAAACTGGGACTTGAAATTTTGGCATTCAGAAAAGTACCGGTTAATGCTGATGGTATTGGCCGTACAGCTTTAAGTGTAGAACCTGAAATGGAACAGGTTTTTATTGCCTGTCCCGATCATATTTCCAATCCTGAAAATTTTGAGAGAAAATTATTTATACTCCGTAATTATACAACACATATTATCAACAGTACCGTAAGAAAAGATGAAATTGGTTTTTATATTGCTTCCTTATCTTACAAAACCATTGTTTACAAAGGCCAGTTAACCAGTATACAGGTCAGGGAATATTTTCCTGATCTGAAAAATAAAAGAGTGGTAAGTGCATTTGGGTTGGTACATTCAAGATTTGCCACCAACACTTTTCCATCCTGGAAACTGGCACAGCCATTCCGCTTTATTGCCCACAATGGCGAAATAAATACACTGCAGGGAAATTTAAACTGGCTGAAGACGAGTGAAAAAGGTTTCACTTCTTCATTTTTTTCAAAAGAAGAAATGGAAATGTTATTACCAACGGTCATGCCCGGTCAGAGTGATTCAGCCTGCCTGGATAATATCATTGAACTCTTAACACATGCGGGCCGTTCATTACCGCATGTAATTATGATGCTGATACCCGAAGCCTGGGACGGCCATGAAGAAATGGATCCGGTAAAAAAAGCTTTTTATGAATTCCACTCTTCTTTCATGGAGCCATGGGACGGGCCTGCATCGATCTCTTTCACTGATGGAAAGATAATTGGTGCCACATTAGACCGGAACGGCCTTCGTCCATCCAGGTATTGTGTTACCAATGACGGACGTGTTATCATGGCATCTGAAACAGGTGTATTACCTGTTGATCCATCAACCATCATTGAAAAAGGAAGATTACAACCCGGCAAAATGTTTGTAGTGGATATGGAGCAGGGAAAGATCATCAGTGATGAAGAATTGAAAAAAGAGATATGCTCACAAAAACCTTATGGCGACTGGCTTAATAAATATAAAATACGCCTGGAAGAATTACCGGATCCAAGGGTAATGTTTACACATCTTGAACATGACCAGGTTTTTAAATACCAGAAATCATTTGGTTACACCAAAGAAGATCTGGATACGATCATTGCCCCCATGGCTTTGGAAGGTAAAGAGCCCATCGGTTCTATGGGAACCGATGTTCCTTTAGCAGTGTTGAGTGATGAACCGCAACACTTAAGCAGTTATTTCAAACAATTATTTGCACAGGTAACCAATCCACCCATAGATCCTATTCGTGAAAGATTAGTGATGTCGCTGGCAACATTTGCCGGTAACAATGGTAATTTACTGGAAGAAGATCCGCTAACCTGCCACAGTGTAGCATTAAAACATCCGGTGCTCAGTAATTATGCACTGGAAAAAATAAGAAGCATTGACACCGGTTTATTTCAGTCAAAAACAATTCAGTGTTATTTTAAAGCGGATGGCGGGCCCGGTTCATTAAAAAAAGGAATTGACAGGATCTGTAATTATGCAGTAGAAGCCGTGGAAGATGGTTTTAAAGTATTGATCTTACAGGACAGGGCCATTGATTCAAACCATGCACCCATTCCATCTTTACTGTCAACAGCGGCCATTCACCATCACCTCATCCGCAAAGGTATGCGCGGGCAGGTGGGTATCATTGTTGAATCGGGTGATGTATGGGAAGTACATCATTTTGCCTGCCTCATCGGGTTTGGTGCAACAGCTATCAACCCTTACCTGGCACTCTCTTCAATAAGAGATATGAAAGAAACCGGTAAATTTTCAAAAGCGTCTAATGGAAAAACGGATTTAACGGAAGATGAGTTAAAGAAAAATTATACCAGGGCAGTAAATGATGGATTACTAAAAGTGTTTTCGAAAATGGGTATTTCCACTTTGCAATCTTACCAGGGTGCACAAACTTTTGAAATTTTAGGATTAAATAAAGAAGTGGTTGACAAATATTTTACCGGTGCCATTTCCAGGATTGAAGGATTGGGACTGGATGAAATTGCCAGGGAAGTACTGGCCAAACATTTCTTTGCTTTTAATAAAAAAGATATTCCTACAGACAGGCTGCCGGTGGGCGGAATATATCAATGGAAAAGAAAAGGTGAGTTTCATTTATTTAATCCGGAAACCATTCACCTGTTGCAGCATGCTACAAAAATGAATGATTATCAAACTTTCAAAAAATATTCAAAACTGGTAAATGACCAAAGTGAAAAAGCATGTACGATCAGAAGTTTATTTGAATTTAAAAATAACAGGCCTTCAATCCATATTGATGAAGTAGAGCCTGCAGAAAATATTTACAAACGGTTTGCTACCGGAGCCATGAGCTTTGGTTCCATCTCCTGGGAAGCACATACAACACTGGCCATTGCGATGAACCGGCTTGGCGGAAAAAGTAATACCGGTGAAGGTGGCGAAGATGAAAAAAGATATGAACTATTAGAAAATGGCGATTCCATGAGGAGTTCTATCAAACAGGTTGCATCGGCAAGATTTGGTGTTACCAGTTTATACCTTACTGAAGCAGATGAGCTGCAGATCAAAATGGCGCAGGGAGCCAAGCCCGGTGAAGGAGGACAATTACCCGGGCATAAAGTTGATGACTGGATCGGCAGGGTACGACATGCAACTCCGGGTGTTGGATTGATCTCTCCGCCACCACATCATGATATTTACAGTATTGAAGATCTGGCGCAGTTGATCTATGATTTGAAAAATGCAAACCGCAGCGCCAGAATAAGTGTAAAGCTGGTTAGCAAGGCAGGTGTTGGTACAATTGCAGCCGGTGTTACCAAAGCAAAAGCAGATGTGGTACTGGTATCAGGACATGATGGTGGTACAGGTGCCTCGCCGGTTAGCTCAATTAAACATGCAGGCTTACCCTGGGAATTAGGTTTGGCAGAAACACAACAGACCTTAGTAAAAAATAAATTGCGCAGCCGTGTGGTTGTACAGGCTGATGGGCAATTAAAAACCGGAAGAGATATTGCCATCGCTGCTTTGCTGGGTGCCGAAGAATGGGGCATTGCTTCGGCAGCATTGGTTGTAGAAGGCTGTATCATGATGCGTAAATGCCACCTGAATACCTGCCCGGTTGGTGTGGCAACACAGGATCCCGAATTAAGAAACAGGTTTACAGGAGATCCTGACCATGTGGTTAATTTTTTTAAAATGATAACAAAGGAGCTTAGAGAAATAATGGCAGAACTTGGTTACCAAACGGTGAATGAAATGATCGGGCAGGTTGATAATCTTAAAATGAAAGATAATATTGATCACTGGAAATATAAAAATATTGACCTCTCCCCTGTTCTTTATAAAGAACCGGGTTCTGTTTACACCACTTTATACTGCAGCGAAGAACAGGATCATGGATTGGATGACTGCCTGGATTGGAAATTATTGGAAACTGCCAAACCGGCTATTGAAAATAAAGATTCAGTAAAAGCTTCATTCAACATCAAAAATACTGACCGTACAACCGGCACCATACTGTCGAATGAGATCACCAAAAAATACAGGTCTGCCGGTTTACCGGATAATACCATACACTTTAATTTCAATGGTACCGCCGGGCAGAGTTTTGGGGCCTTCACTACAAATGGTATTACACTTGAACTGGAAGGCGATGCCAATGATTATTTTGGTAAAGGATTTAGTGGTGCCAGGCTGATCATTTATCCGCCAAAAAATGCAACCTATGTACCGGAAGAAAACAGCATTATTGGTAATGTTGCTTTTTATGGTGCCACATCAGGCGAAGCATTTATCAGAGGCAAGGCAGGAGAACGTTTTGCAGTGCGGAATTCAGGGGCAAATGTTGTGGTAGAATCAATTGGCGATCATGGTTGTGAATATATGACCGGTGGGCGGGTTTTGATTTTGGGAGATACCGGAAGAAATTTTGCAGCGGGTATGAGTGGGGGCATTGCCTATGTGTATGACATCAAAGAAAAATTTACAGATAATTGTAATACAGAGATGGTTGATCTTGATCCCTGCGATAAGCATGATAAAAATGAATTATTAAACATGTTGCAAAAACATGTAGCCTATACAGGCAGCACGGTGGCTAAATTCATTGCTGATGATCTGGATAATCAATTACCCCATTTTGTAAAAGTATTTCCAAAAGATTATAAAAATACTTTGATGAATAAAACAGCAGGTATAAAACAGGATGCATGACCGGAATAAATAAAATGAATAACTGATCAACATATAATAATGGGCAACCCAACAGGCTTTAAAGAATATACAAGAGAACTCCCGGGTAAACAACCGGTAGCAGAAAGATTACAGCATAGCAATGAATTTGTTGAACGGTATACTGATGAAAAATTAAATCAGCAGGCAGGCCGCTGTATGGATTGTGGTGTACCTTTTTGTCATCATGGCTGTCCATTAGGTAATGTGATACCGGAATTTAATAATGCCGTTTATACCCGGGACTGGAAAGAAGCTTATGATATTTTAAACTCAACCAATAATTTTCCGGAGTTTACCGGGCGCATTTGTCCTGCACCCTGCGAAACCGCCTGTGTGCTGGGTATTAATCAACCCGCTATTGCCATTGAAGAAATTGAAAAACATATCATTGAAATTGCTTTTGAAAAAGGTTTTGTAAAACCTAAAAAGCCCAATCTGCAATCGGTTAAAAAAGTTGCTGTTATTGGCTCTGGCCCTGCGGGTATGGCAACAGCGGCACAATTAAATTATGCGGGCCATTCAGTTACGGTTTATGAAAGAGATGATGCACCCGGCGGATTATTGCGCTATGGCATTCCTGATTTTAAATTAGAAAAATGGGTGGTCGACAGAAGGATAAAATTGATGGAAGAAGAAGGGATCGTTTTTAAATGCCTGGCCAATGTGGGTGTAAATATCAGCATTACTGATATACTGCGGGAATACAATGCGGTTGTTTTAACCGGTGGATGTACAACGCCCAGAAATTTATCTATCCCGGGCAGGGAATTGAACGGTGTTCATTTTGCTATGGATTTTTTAAAACAAAATAATAAACGGGTTGCCGGTAAAGATTTTTTATCAAACTCAAATATTGAAAGTAATATTTTATTTAAAGAAGTACATGCTACCGGAAAAAATGTGGTAGTGATTGGTGGCGGAGATACCGGTAGTGATTGTGCAGGCACTTCCAACCGGCAGGGGGCCAGGTCGGTTACTCAATTTGAACTCTTACCAAAACCTCCCGCTGAAAGAGATGAATTTATGCCCTGGCCAGGCTATCCCATGCTGCTGAAAGAAACCAGTTCACATGAAGAAGGTGTTATTCGCAATTGGGCAGTTGCCACAAAAGCTTTTATTGGGGATGATAATGGAAATCTGATCGCCTTAAAAATTGTTGATCTGGAATGGAAGGTAGTTGAAGGCCGGCCTGCCCGGTTTTTTGAAGTGGAAAACAGCGAGCGGGAAATTCCTTGTGAACTGGCATTACTTGCCATGGGTTTTATTCATCCGCAACATGTTGGATTATTAAATGAGCTGGGTGTAGACCTGGACGCAAGAGGAAATATTAAAGCTTCAGAAAAAGAATACTGCACCAATATCTCTAAAATCTTCACAGCCGGTGATATGCGCCGGGGACAAAGCCTGGTAGTTTGGGCCATCAGCGAAGGGCGGGAATGTGCCCGAAAAGTAGATGAATTTCTTTTAAATGGCTTGAGTATCTTAGAATCCAAGGATAAATCACTTCACGTCTTTATTGGTTAAACCTCCTATTTTAATATTATATTATAAAATATGTGAATTATTTTAAACAAATAATACACATTTATACATTTTATTAATAAATATGTAAATTATTTTTGCGATTTCTGATATTTTTTTACTTTCTTTGGCGAAATTGTTTTAATTATTTATTTTTCACATGTTTAAACCCAATTCAAATTTATGAGTACAGTAAAAGCAAAACAAGTTCTGCCATTCATTCTTCTGGTTGCGGTTGCTATCATTGCTATGTTCATTAAACCAGCAGCAGATTATGTACCCGGTGCAACTGAAACGCAGTACAGTTCCTCCGACATCGCCTGGGTATTAGTATCTACTGCACTGGTGTTTTTAATGACACCGGGCCTGGCCTTTTTTTACGGTGGCATGGTAAACCGTAAGAATGTAATCTCTACCATGATAAAAAGTGTAGTTGCTGCAGGTATTGTAGGCGTACTATGGATCGTTTGTGGTTTTAGCCTTGCCTTTGGCGAATCAATGGGCGGTATCATTGGCAACCCATCTACATTTGCCTTTTACAATGGTGTAAAATCAGGCGCACCCTGGGTTGGAGCTCCAACTATTCCATTAACCCTGTTTTCCCTTTTTCAACTGATGTTCGCCATCATTACACCGGGGTTGGTTGTGGGAGCCGTTGCAGAACGGATCAAGTTCACATCTTACGTACTGTTTATTGTACTATTTGCCATTTTGGTGTATGCACCCGTAGCACACTGGAGCTGGCATCCGGATGGATTCCTGGCAAAAATGGGCGCCTGGGATTTTGCAGGCGGAACCGTTGTACACATTACAGCCGGTTGTGCTGCCCTGGCCGGAGCCATGGTATTAAAAAGAAGAAAATCTCATCTTGATAATAAAGAGATCCCACCTGCCAATGTTCCCTATGTTTTAATTGGAACCGGGCTACTCTGGTTTGGATGGTTTGGTTTTAATGCCGGCTCTGCATTGGGTGCAAACCCATTAGCGGTAAATGCTTTTGGCACAACTTCAACTGCAGCATCTGCAGCCGGCCTTGCCTGGATGTTTTTTGATATTTTGAAAGGGAAAAAACCTTCAGTACTTGGTTTTTGCATCGGGGCTGTTGTTGGCCTGGTTGCCATTACACCGGCAGCAGGTTATGTAGGCATTCCGCAAAGTATAATCATTGGTTTGGTTGGTGCCCTGGTATCCAATGTAGCCGTAAGTATTAAACAACGTTCAAAAGTTGATGATATGCTGGATGTATTCCCCTGTCATGGTTTGGGCGGTATGGTAGGCATGTTGCTTACCGGTGTTTTTGCCAGTACAGCTGTTCATGGAATTGCCGGCGGGCCCAATGGATTATTCTATGGCAATCCCGGTTTCTTTTTCACCCAGTTAAAAGCCATGGGCATTGTTGCCGCATACAGTTTTGTTGTATCATACGCCATTTTCAAATTCATCAACTTTGTTGCTCCTATAAGAGTTAGTGAAAAAGATGAAGAAGCAGGCCTTGATGCTTCCCAGCATAATGAAAAATACCTGCAGGGAACTTTACTGGTACATAACAACGGCATACTGGAAGAAAAATCAGTAGAACTTTAATTTAACAAAATCGAAAAAGGCACTGCATTAATGGAATAACCTTGTTGCAAAAGTTTATTCCTGCTGTGCCCTTTTCTTAACATCTAAAATGTATTACAATGTTACAAAAAATAATCGTGTCAGCCATATTTGTGCTGTCTTATAACTTATCAATAGCTCAAACCGCATCTGTAAATTTTTCAAAAGCTGATACTGCTGTTGTGGCTCCGCCGGATGAACCCAAAAAAGAGCCTTTACTGATCATCAGCGGCTCTGCAGATGCCTACTATAAAATTGACTTTGCCAATACCAGGGCAAATGGTTTTACCAGTTTTACACAAACAAACAACAGCTTTGCTTTAGGTATGGCCAGTGTAAAGCTTGAACACAAAGGAAGAAAAGTTAACGCAGTTGTTGATTTAGGTTTTGGACAAAGGGCAAAAGATTTTGCCTATAACGATGATGGTATAACACAAGCCATCAAGCAATTGTATGTAAGTTATGCACCTGTCGATTGGGTAAAATTCACTATAGGCAGTTGGGCAACGCATGTAGGGTATGAGCTCGTTGACCCGCAACTGAACAGAAATTACAGCATGAGCTATATGTTTACCAATGGCCCGTTTTCTCATACCGGCTTTAAAGCAGAATTAACTAAAGGTAAACATGGTTTAATGGTTGGTATATCCAATGCAACTGATTACAGGGTTATACCTGATGGCCAGATCAACCGGAAATTTTTAATTGCACAGTATAGTTTTGCTCCCTCCGATAAAGTAAAAATTTACCTCAACTATGCAGGTGGCCAGTCACCAGACACATCCAAAACAAATCAGGTTGATGCAGTTGTAACTGCCAAAATAAGTGAAAAATTCAATATCGGTTATAACGGCACTATTACTTCAACACAAACCTGGAATGGTTTAAAAAACAATAAAGGCGAATCCTGGTGGGGCTCAGCATTGTACTTCAACTATGATCCAAAATCATGGCTTGGACTTACACTTCGTACTGAATTGTTTGGTGATGAAAAGCAATACAAAGTTTTCAGTGCAGCTACTGAAGGAGGAAATGTTTTTTCAACCACTTTATCAGCCAGTTTCAAAACAGGCGGATTTATTATTATACCGGAATTCAGGCTGGATAACACGAAAAATGCCGTTTTATTTACTGATAAAAACGCCGTTTTTAAAAAAACAGCTTCCAGCTTTTTAATTGCAGCTGTATATGCGTTTTAAATAGGAATCTGAGTTAGATTTTATAGCAGGTTCGGTCTTAAGTAATATTATTAATGCTTATGCTGAGCAGGCAATCGTTAATAGCCTTCCGTTTCTACGGAGGGCTATTTTTAATTTTGTAATATCCCTGATCATATTTCAGGACTTAAAAAGATGCAACTTTTAAATACAGGAACAACTGAGAAATTAAATGTTTTTTTTCCAGTTTTTTAATAATTTTTTAAAATCCGGCTTTAAAACAAGTGGGATTTTAAATAAACTAAAATATATATTAAAACCCTGTCTTTTCTGTACCTTCATTTCACACAAATGAACATTTACAACCACGATACTTTTCATTGCAATTATGTAGTTTCCAAAACTACAGGCACAATAACAACCCTTTAAGGGTTACACTTTTTCATATCATCATTTGGGCTCCGGCTATCTTCAAAAAGAAATAACTATATCATTAAATAAACAATTATGCAGGTTTTAAAATTCGGCGGCAGTTCTGTTGCATCGGCAGAAAATATTAATAAAGTAACTGACATTCTTACAAAAAAAGTAACAGCCGGTAAAACCATAGTGGTTGTATCTGCATTGGGTGGCATTACCGATCTGTTATTAAAAGCTGCTCATCTTGCTGCAGGAAGTGATGAAAAATATAAAAATACGTTACAGGAAATTGCGAAAAGGCATTTGGATACTGTTAAAGACCTGATACCCGTTGCCATTCAAAGCAGTGTATTAAGCCTTACCAAAAAATTATGCAACGAAATGGAAGATCTCTGTAATGGAATTTTTTTATTAAGCGAATTATCTGACCGTACCAAAGATAAAGTAGTCAGTTATGGTGAGCTGCTCTCCTCACAAATCATTGCATCAAAATTAAGGTCTGTTTCCATAAATGCAGTATGGAAAGATTCCAGGGAACTGATCATAACCAACAGTAATTTTGGTGCAGCTGTTGTAGATTTTTCTGAGACGGCTAAAAATTGTCAACAATATTTTTCTGCTTCACCTTCTACTTTTTTTATTCTTCCAGGATTTATATCTTCAGATGCAGCAGGCAATACCACTACTTTAGGCAGGGGGGGATCAGATTATTCTGCAGCTATTTTTGCTGCTGCAGTTGATGCTGAAGTTCTGGAAATTTGGACAGATGTTTCGGGGATGATGACAGCCGATCCGAGAATTGTCAATAATATCAAATTAATCCCGCAGGCATCTTACCAGGAAGCAATGGAGTTTTCGCATTTTGGCGCTAAAATAATTTATCCGCCAACTATACAACCTGTAATGCGGAAAAACATTCCGGTTTTGATAAAAAACACATTTGCCCCGCAGGATGTTGGCACCATTATTCAAAATGAAAGCATGGCTAACGGGTCTCCGATCAGGGGCATTTCAAGTATAGCCAAGATCTCACTTATTAGTCTTGAAGGAAGTGGTATGGCTGGTATACCGGGTTTTTCAAAACGATTGTTTGAAGCATTGGCTGCCCGGAAAATAAATGTTATCCTGATAACACAAAGTTCATCAGAACATTCCATCAGTGTAGCCATTGAAACATCCAATGCCCCCGGGGCCAAACAGGCAGTAGATGAAATATTTGACTATGAAATTGAAATAAATAAAGTAGAACCGCTGATTGTGGAAAATGATCTGTCAATTGTAGCCGTAGTGGGTGATAATATGAAAAGCCATACCGGTATTGCCGGAAGAATGTTTAATGCGTTAGGAAAAAACGGTATCAATATCAGGGCTATTGCACAGGGTTCATCCGAAAGAAATATAAGTGCGGTCATTTCAATCAAGGATGAAATAAAAGCAGTAAATGTACTCCATGAAGAATTTTTTGAAACCACTTACAAACAAGTAAACTTATTTATTGCAGGTGTTGGAAATGTTGGTGGAAAGTTACTTGCACAATTCAATCAGCAATCTGCATTTTTAAAAGACAGGTTGCGCCTAACTATAAAAGTTGTGGGTCTGGCCAACAGTAAAAAAACACTGATCAAAGAGAATGGCATTGATTTAAACGACTGGAAAGAGCCCTTAAACAATGCAGAACCCGGAACCATAGACAACTATATTGACCTGGTGATCTCAAAAAATTTACGGAATACTATATTTGTGGACGTTACCGCCAATGATACCGTTGCCGCAACATACAATAAACTATTGCAAAAAAATATTGCTGTGGTGGCCTGTAATAAAGTAGCCTGTTCTTCTGCTTACAGTTATTACCATCAGCTTAAAGAATCTGCAAGGGAATACAATGCAAAATTTATGTTTGAAACCAACGTTGGAGCTGGCCTGCCCATTATCAGTACTTTAAATGACCTGATCAGCAGCGGCGACAAAATAAATAAAATGGAAGCAGTGCTCAGCGGCACCCTTAACTTTGTATTCAATAATTATACTGGTGACAAAAGTTTTGCTTCAGTGGTCAGGCAGGCACAGGATGAAGGCTATACAGAACCGGATCCACGACTCGACCTGAGTGGTAAAGATGTAATGAGGAAGATCATGATCCTGGCCAGGGAAGCCGGAGAAAAGATAGAGATGGAAGACATTAGCATTAATTCTTTTATGCCTGAAAGTTGCATGGAGGGTTCTGTAGAAAATTTTTATGCTGAAATGGAAAAACAGGAAGCGCATTTTAAATCCATTTATAAAGAGGCTGCTGCTGCAGGTAATAAACTGAAGTTTGTTGCTTCTTATGTTGCCGCTGTTGAAAATAAAAAAGCATCAGTTGGTTTACAGCAAATTGATCCCCGGCATGATTTTTATCACCTGTATGGTAAAGATAATGTAGTACTGTTTTATACAAACCGTTATCCCGAACAACCCCTGGTGGTAAAGGGTGCAGGAGCAGGGGCTGATGTAACGGCAAGCGGCGTATTTGCAGATATTATCCGTGCCGCTAAAATGTAATGTAATGAAAAAAGTAAAAGTCTGTTCCCCTGCCACGGTTGCCAATCTTGTTTGTGGTTTTGATATTCTGGGTATGGCACTTAATCATCCGCAGGATGAAATGGAATTAATTTTAAGTGATGAACCCGGCATCAGAATAAAACATATTGATGATTTTAATTTACCAACGGAAACAGAAAAAAATGTGGCCGGTGCAGCACTAACTGCATTGCTTGAAGAATATGGAAAAAATACCGGCTTTGATCTGATCATTAAAAAAAATATCAAACCCGGCAGCGGTCTTGGTTCCAGCGCTGCAAGTTCGGCTGGTGCTGTTGTGGCTGCCAATCATTTATTGAATAATTTTTTCAGCAAAGAAGACCTGGTACGCTTTGCCATGAATGGAGAAAAATTAGCCAGTGGTGTAAAACATGCAGATAACATCGTACCCTGCATTTATGGTGGCATTACCCTGGTACGTTCTATTTTTCCATTGGATATAGTACCGCTTACTGCACCTGCTTTATTTGTAACGGTTGTTCATCCGCTGATAGAAGTAAAGACTTCTGATGCAAGGCAGATACTGCGAAAAGAAGTTCAGCTGAAAGATGCCATCAAACAATGGGGAAATATTGCAGGATTGGTAGCCGGATTTTTAAAAGCTGATTATGAGCTGATCGGCCGTAGCCTGGAAGATGTAATTGTAGAGCCAATACGAAGTATATTGATCCCGGGTTTTGATGAGGCAAAAAAGCAAAGTAAAGAAGCCGGTGCCCTGGGCGGTGGTATCAGCGGATCAGGGCCTTCCGTTTTTATGTTAAGTAAAGATGAAGCTGTTGCAAAAAATATTGAACAGTTAATGATAAAGATCTATAACAATATCGGCGTAGATTATAATACCTATGTTACAACTGTCAATTACAAAGGCGTTACATTTTCTGAAGAATGATCAATACATTTAAAATGAAGCCATGCAATTTTATAGTTTAAATAAGCGATCACCAAAAGTAAGTTTTAAAGATGCAACGGTTTCCGGACAAGCCCCGGATAAAGGTTTATATTTTCCGGATACCATTCCACAGGTTAGTAAAGAATTGATCGGGCAAATTGAAAAACGGAGTAATACGGAAATTGCTTTTGAAGTGATCAAACCCTATGTTGGAAATACCATCAGGGAAGAAGATCTGTATACCATTGCAGAAGAAACGGTCAACTTCCCTGTTCCGTTGATAAGCGTAACAGAAAATATTTTTTCCTTAGAATTATTTCATGGCCCTACATTAGCTTTTAAAGATGTGGGCGCAAGATTTATGAGCCGCTGTCTTGGCTACTTTGTAAAAAATGCAGCAAAAAAAATTACCGTATTGGTTGCCACGTCAGGTGATACCGGAGGTGCAGTAGCCAATGGTTTTTATAAGGTAGATGGCGTTGATGTAGTAATACTGTATCCCTCGGGTAAAGTAAGCAGTGTTCAGGAAAAACAATTGACCACGCTCGGTAATAATGTACATGCACTGGAAGTAAATGGAAGTTTTGATGATTGCCAGCAAATGGTAAAGCAGGCTTTTTCAGATGAAGGACTGAATAAAAAATTAGTACTCACTTCTGCCAATTCAATTAATGTGGCCCGTTGGCTGCCACAACAGTTTTATTATTTTTTTGCCTACAAACAATGGAAAGAAAAAAATTCACCCCCGGTGATAAGTGTACCCAGCGGTAATTTTGGAAATATCTGTGCCGGGCTTTTAGCCAATGCATCCGGCCTTCCGGTAAAACATTTTATTGCAGCCTGCAATGCCAATAATGTTGTTACCCGTTATTTACAAACCGAAAATTATCAACCTGCTACAGCAATAGCAACGATCAGCAATGCCATGGATGTTGGCGATCCAGGTAATTTCATCCGCATACTGGAACTGTTTCACCAGCAGTTCCATCATTTAAAAACAAAAGTAAGCAGCTACAGCATCAGTGATGAAGAAACCAGGGCAACTATTAAAAAGGTTTATGCTGATACCGGATATACAGCAGATCCTCACGGAGCCGTTGCATACCTTGCATTGGAAAATTACCTGCAAACACATCCCGCCGAAAAAGGGATATTTTTAGAGACCGCTCACCCGGTAAAATTTTACAATATAATAGAGCCCCTGATCAATGATCAGATTGAAATTCCTGCTTCGGTACAGGACATAATCGGCAAAGAAAAAGTAAGCAGCCTGATAGAAGCAGATTTTGGAGCATTACAGGAAATGCTGCTCAGGTTATAAATTATTTTATCAATAAACATTTACCCCTTCCCATTTTATTAATTTTTTAAGTTACGCTATCCATTAAATAAGTGTTATCAAATTTCATCGGTACGGTAACCTTTTTTTACCAGTAAACAGTATATAATGCTGCCAGGATTCCAAAAACAATTAATGCACCAACAGCAAAACCAGGGCTCAGTTTAAACATCTTACTGTCTATATCCAGCCCGTTTGTTGTAACGCCTCTTCTGTTTTCAACCAGGCTGATGAAAACCATACCTATTACGCAAATCAAAAACACAAATCCCATCCTGTCAATAAAAGGAATTTCAAAAATGCCCTCAGCGTTTGCTTTTGCAAAACCAAATTGCTCAAGAAAGGAAAGGTTCATGATATTGGGTAAGAACTTAAAGAACAATGAAAATGCGAAGCCGCCAATAGTAGCAAACAAAGCAGCGTTTGAGGTTGTTTTTTTCCAGAAAAAACCAAGTATAAACATGGCAAAAATACCCGGGCTTACAAACCCGGTATATTCCTGAATATATTGAAAGCCCCCTTTTTTATCTATACCCATTAACGGTGCAATCAAAACTGCTAAAAGCATTGCGGCCACAACAGTAATTTTGCCAATATGCACCATCTTCTTTTCATCAGCTTCGGGCCTTAATTTCTTTTTATAAATGTCTAAAGTAAAAATGGTAGAAATACTGTTTGCTTTTCCGGCCAAAGAGGCTACGATCGCTGCTGTTAATGCTGCAAAAGCAAGCCCTTTTAGTCCTGCAGGTAATAAGTTTAATAATACAGGATATGCTTTATCAGGATTTAATGCGCCATCCTGTAACATATCCGTTTGAAAATTTCCCTGCTGGTGTAATACATAAGCAGCAATGCCGGGCAAAACAACAATCACGGGCATTAATAATTTTAAAAATGCTGCAAAAAGTAATCCCTTACGGGCAGTTGGTAAATCTGCTCCCAATGCCCTTTGTGTGATGTATTGATTACAGCCCCAATAATTTAAATTCACTATCCACATACCTCCTATCAGTACTGCTAAACCCGGAAGATCCATATAATTCGGATTATCTTTTTTAAAGATCATGTGGAAATGATCATCAGCATGTTGTACCATTAAATTAAATCCATTAACAGTGCCCGTTGTGCCGAATTTTTCTGACACCAGGTTAAGGGCCAGGTAAGTAGTTACCAATCCACCAAGTATTAAAAAGAAAACCTGGATCACATCTGTATACCCAATTACTTTCATCCCGCCCAGTGTAATAAATATCGCAAAAATTGCCAGCAGGTACATACAAAGTGTTGTATCAATACCCGAAATACTGTTGATAGCCAATGCACCAAGATAAAGTATGGATGTAAGGTTAACCACTACATATAACAGCAGCCAAAACACGGCCATGATCATGGCAACGGTTCCATTATACCGCTGGTGCAAAAATTGCGGCATGGTATAGATCTTATTTTTTAAATAAACCGGCATAAAAAATATAGCCACAATCATCAGCGATGCTGCTGCCATCCATTCGTAAGTGGAAATGGCCAGTCCCATTTTAAAACCACTCCCGCTCATGCCAATAAACTGTTCAGCAGAAATGTTTGAAGCGATCAGTGATGCTCCGATTGCCCACCAGGTTAATGAGCCTTCGGCCAGAAAATAATCATGTGAAGCAGTGATGGTTGCCTTTTTTTTGCGGCGGTAAACCCAATAGCCATAACCGGCAACCACTATAAAATAAAACAAAAAAACCAAATAATCCCCGGTATGTAAACTGTTCATGTAGTTCTGGATTTGTATTGAATAAATGAATATCTAAATATAGTGGTTTATTATATTTTCCATATACTCCTGTTTCCCACTCAATACGGCAGGTTCTCCATTTTGTACTGCAAAGTTTCTCAGGTCTTCTAAAGACAGGTTGCCTTCTTCAAACTCTTTTCCTTTTCCTGTGTCGAAGGAAGCATACCGTTCTGTTCTTATTTTTTTATAATCAGACCTCTGTAAAATATTATCCGCATTGATCAACGCCCTGGCAAATGCATCTATTCCGCCAATATGGGCATAAAACAGGTCTGCCGCATCGGTTGAGTTACGCCTGATCTTTGCATCAAAGTTGATCCCCCCTCCTTTAAAACCACCTGCTTCCAAAACAACCAGCATGATCTCTGTTAATTCATTGATATTATTTGGGAACTGATCCGTATCCCATCCGTTTTGATAATCACCACGGTTGGCATCCATACTGCCCAGCAAACCGGCATCCGCAGCTACCTGTAATTCATGTTGCATGGTATGCCCTGCAAGTGTTGCATGATTCACTTCAATATTCAAACTAAAATCATCTAACAGATCATACTGGCGTAAAAATCCAATAACCGTTTCACAATCATAATCATATTGATGTTTGGATGGTTCACATGGTTTTGGTTCTATGAAGAAATTACCTTTAAATCCATTCTTTCTGGCATAATCTTTTGCCGTATGCAGGAACCTGGCAAAATGTTCTTTTTCTCTTTTCATGTTTGTGTTCAGTAAACTCATGTATCCTTCACGTCCTCCCCAAAAAACATAATTTTCTCCGTTAAGCGCAATAGTTGCATCCAGCGCAGCTTTTACCTGGGCAGCTCCATGAGAGAGAACATGAAAATCGGGGTTCGTTGCGGCACCATTCATATACCTTTTGCCGGAAAAAAGGTTAGCAGTACCCCATAATAATTTTACACCGCTGGCATCCTGTTTTTCTTTTAAGTAAGCGGTTATTGCCTGCAGGCGCTTTTCATTATCTGCAACATCATGGGTATATTCTACAGCATCCACATCATGAAAGCAATAATATGATAACCCGAGTTTTGTTATAAATTCAAATGCTGCATCTGCTTTATCTTTTGCTTTTTCAAGGGCATCTGTTTTTTTATCCCAGGGAAAGATATGGGTGGGCTCGCCAAAAGGATCGGCACCGCTGCCAACAAATGAATGCCAGTATGCACAGGCAAAACGCAGATACGATTTCATTGATTGACCTGCCACTATTTTATTTTCATCATACCAGCGGTATGCAAGTGGATTATCCGTTTCCCTTCCTTCAAATTTTATCTGGGGAATGTTTTTAAAAAATTCCTTTTCTCCGGTTATGATTTTCATCTGTCTTTTATTTATTGGTTATACGATATGTATCGGTTACTGTACAGTGCTGAGTTTTTCAATTAAATATGATTTCCAGTATTGATATAATTCTTCACTGTAATTATTTTTTTCAGGTTCAATACAACCCAATGGTTTTCTGTTACTGAAAGCTGCTGCTGCATCATTATAAATACCTGCTCCGATTCCGGCTCCAAGCGCAGCTCCAAAACTGCCATCACCACCATAAAATTCAACCGCTACCTGTGTACTGTTTACAAAAGACCTGGTAAATACATCGCTTAAAAAAAGATTGGACTTGCCCGCCCTTATGATGGCTGGATGCATACCGTTCTCCCGCATGATATCCAACCCATACCGAAAGGAAAATGCGATACCTTCCTGTGCAGCCCTTACCAGGTGTGCATCGGTATGTATATTAAAATCAAGATTTACAAACTGTGCACCTACCCGCCGGTTATTAAGCATGCGTTCGGCGCCATTACCGAAAGGCAATGCCAGTAAGCCATTTGAACCGGGTGCTATTGTTGCTGCAGCTTTATTTAAATCAGGATAAGACCGGTTTGAACCAACCAGGTTTTTAACCCACCGGTTACATATACCGGCGCCATTGATACATAATAATACTCCAATTCTTATTTTACCGGCCTCATGATTAACATGGGCAAAGCTATTGATACGGGACTGCTGATCAAATTCCAACTGGTCACTTACCCCATAGATTACGCCGCTGGTACCAGCAGTAGCAGCCACTTCCCCGGGCTTAACCACGTTTAAAGAAAGTGCATTGTTAAGTTGATCGCCTGCTTTATAAGATACCGGAATTCCTGGCTGTAATGATAACCCTGTTGAAACCGTATCTTTTAAATAACCATGTACTGCAAACACTGAATTTATTTCCGGAAAAAGTGTACGGTCAAATCCATAATAAGTAAGTATGTCATTGGAGATACTGTTACTCCGGTAATCCCAGAATATTCCTTCTGAAAGTGCAGATACAGTTGTGGTAACTGAACCTGTTAACTTCATGGCAATAAAATCGCCGGGCAGTAAAACCTTATCAATCTTTTCATAAACAGCCGGTTCATGTTCCTTAACCCAGGCCAGTTTGGAGGCTGTAAAATTTCCGGGAGCGTTTAATAAATGATATAAACATTTTTCGGTACCGATACCAGCAAAAGCAATGTCACCGGTTTCTACTGCCCGGCTGTCGCACCAGATGATTGAATTTCTTAAAACGTTTTGTTCTTTATCAACCAGAACCAATCCATGCATTTGATAGGCAATGCCAATGGCCGCAATATCCCCCGGATCATAAAGTTTGGTGGCATTACATTTGAGAACAGCCTGTTTCACATGTTCCCACCACCCGTCAGCATCTTGTTCGGCCCATCCGGGCCGGGATGAAATAATTTCCATCTCCGTTTCGGGATACTGAACCGAGGCAATACACTGCTGTGTTACAGCATCCAAAACAGAAACTTTAACTGAAGACGTACCCAGGTCAATACCTAATAACAACATTTGTTTATATTTTGAATAACTTTCTTAAAGATATTAAAAAACAGGGCGTCTCCTTATTTAAATTCTGAAACCGATATTTCTTTTGATTAAAACAATTATAGAAAGTAAACAACTCCATTGAGCAGAGGAGGCAAGGGGTCAATAACTATAACTGCATGTCATTTATGAACCAGCCGGATATCCGGGTAAATTGAATGGCCGTATTATTTTCAGGTATTTTTAATAAGTAAAGCTTAACCAGAAAAATAAGTAACAGCTATTAACGGTTTTTAAATTGTTCCCGGCTTGTTTAAAACGCCCAATACGTATATTAATATTTCTGTAACGTTAATGCTATGCGACAAAAGCAAATATGATCAACTCAAATTTTTGATCAGCTGCTGATTATTGTCAGTTCATTTACTTACTACTGTCATGATTCAACCCAATATATTTTATCAATTTACACTGTTAAATACCATGCAGCCCAATACACATAAAACAATGCCTGTTTTAAAATACTTACAGCTGGTATTTTTTTCGGCAGTGATCCTTTATTTTGGTAAAACACTTTTAATTCCGTTATTTTTCGGATTATTAATTGCCATGATCATGTATCCGGTTTGTAAGTGGCTTGAACTGAAAGGCTGGAACAGGCCTCTCGCCATTACTGCCTGCCTGGCAATTGTAACGGTACTGTTCAGTACATTGCTGGCGGTATTGATCTGGCAAATGAATGTATTCAGTAAAGATGCCCCTGTAATTTTTAATAAACTGGGGATCGTTCTGCAGCAGTTTCAAACATGGCTGGCTGCGGCATTCGGAATTACTATTGACCTGCAAAACAACTGGAATGAAAATTTTTCAGGGTCAATCGGCAGTATTTTAAAATCCACCATTCAAAATATAGTTACCACTGTTTTCATGCTTTTTCTAACACCCGTTTTTACAGCTCTGTTCATGTACCACCGTCAGGTATTTGTAAAGTTCCTTAAAACCATTACACCTGTTGAATATCAACCGCAGCTTGACCATATTTTGCAGCAAACCATTCATACTTATTATAAGTATATCAAAGGGATGATCATGGTGTACCTTATTGTTGGCATACTCAACAGTATCGGATTGTTTGCATTAGGCGTAAAACATCCTATACTTTTTGGAATGCTCTGTGCCATCATGACCATCATTCCTTATTTAGGAACAATTTTCAGTTCTGTTTTACCCATTTCGATGGTTTGGATGCAGACAGGAAATATATGGTACCCGCTGGGTGTTATCGCTGTTTTTGGCTTTGTTCAATATCTTGAAGCAAATGTAATATACCCAAAAGTAGTAGGGACCCAGCTGCACGTAAGCACTTTAGCGATGTTAATTGCAATGATTTCAGGAAGTATTGTTATGGGTATTGCCGGGATGGTATTGTTTATTCCTTTTGTAGCAATTCTTAAGATAGTCAGTGATCATATTGAAGAATGGAAGCCCCTTAATTTATTACTGAGCCGTAAATAGAATTCCGGTAAATCAAACAATAACCGGATCTTTCTGAATAAATATTTCGTATAGTTTTATCAATATCCATTCAATGAGCTCCTTTCCATAAAAGCCAAGAAAGATAAATAATAACAGAAAGGCAAACCAATATGCTGTAACGGGCGGTTTTATGTTATTTGTTATTTGCATAAAATAATTTTAACTGCTGTTTTTATAACAGTGGTTTCTTTTTCCACTGTACATTCAAAAAGATCCCCCCAAACGAAATAAAGACCATAATCATATTGATCAACCATCCGGCAAAAGGTGCTAATGATACCAGCTTCAATAAAAAATAGATACCGAAAGCTGAAAATATAAGGCGCCAGTAATTCCATTTATGATCTTTACGGTTATTGAACCAGTTGGCTGCTATAACTGAAGTGATAACGGTTGCCAGCAGTATAAGCACAATATAGAAGAAGACAAACAAAATACCCAGTGGAACACCAATCAGGCTTACAAAAGCGATTAAGGCTAAAACCGGAACTGCAATAAAAAATAAAAATCCAATACCCAGCGATTTGAGTGTACTGTTAAAAACTGTATCAGCTGCTTTTTTAACCGTTGCCGAAAACAGGTACTGAAAAATCATGATCATAAGAAATGCCATGCCCAGGTACCATAATAAACCAAGTATAGTAGCAGAGCCCAGGTAATACCATTCTCCGGTACTGATACGTAATGACGGGTCAAAAACAGCTTTACTGTTTTTCAATGATTGCTTAAAATCTACGGATTCTTTTTTATTCCAATAACGAACATCGCCATTGAAAGCTGCATAGTTGCCAATGACAATATGCCTGGCCGATAATTTTGATTTCCCGCCAATGGTACCGTTCACAGTTATTCTTCCCCCGCTGCAATCAATATTTTTTGAAACATTTCCATTAATAAACAGATCACCAAATGCTCCTTTAATTTCACCATTTATAATTCCATCAATGGTAACATCCCCCCCTGTTGCCAGCAAACCGCCAATTGTAATCCCTTTATCAATTATTACAGCACCACCGGTTACCACCACATCACCTGTTACATTTTTGCTGATCCTGATATTACCTCCTGCACACCGGATATCATCACCTACAAAGCCATTTATAGTTACAGTGCCCCCAATTAATAAAATATCATTCATTACCGAATCGTTGATAATAATGGTACCCCCCGCAATGATCAGGTCTCCGTAAATTGGTGCATTTATAGTGATCGTACCACCGGCTATATACAAATTTTCATATACGGGCCTGCTGATGATGATATTATTTCCATACTCAATACGGTATGCAAATGCAGCATTAAAACTGCTGATCATAGCGATAAATAAAAGTACTTTTTTCATAATAAATTTTATTTTAAAAATGATCTTGTTTATTATACTGCCCATTTCCCTTTTAGCTGGTAAGCCAATAATATAATGAGTATCCCGATACCCAGGTATAAAAAATGTAACCAGTGTGCAGCTTCAATTAATATCATCTGAACAATGATCCATCCGCTGATCATAACGGCACCTGCTATAGCCCAATTATACCTGCTGGCATGACGCTGCATATTATAAAAAACGGCAAGCATGTTAACAGCCCCAACGAGTACAGTTAACAATATTCCGGGTACCAGGAAATTTTTAAAGGGTGTTTTATCCAGGAGGCTGAGTGATAGGTCCATGATCTCACCATTGGGATAGCTGATCATTAACAGGCCTGATATGGTTGATGTAAATGCAATAAAAGAGACCAGTATAAATAATATTGTTTTCATTTTGCGCTGTTTTTTCTTTTATACAATCCAATTATTTCGCCAAAAGCTATGATATATTCACTCATCGCCTTCTCTAACTGAAACTTCCCGGTATTGGAAGGCAGATCCAATAATGCATTTAATGCATATACCTTAAAAAAATAGCGGTGAGTGCCTGAAGGCGGGCATGGGCCTCGATACTGATTTTGCTGAAAATCATTCAACCCCTGTATACCATGCACCTCATTTTCTTTAATGTGATGTGTTACCGGAATATTCCATACCAGCCAATGCACCCATGTACCAACCGGCGCATCAGGGTCTTCAACAATCAATACCAGGCATTTGGCTTCTTCCGGTATATCCGCAATATCAAGCGAAGGATTTATGTTTTTACCATCGCCCGTATATTTCAAAGGAATCATTCCTTCATCCTGAAATGAAGTACTGCTTACTTTTAGTTGTTTGTAATCAACAGCCGTTGTTGCTTCCCGGTTTAATTGGGTATTTCTCATATACTTTACTATTTAAGGTCCTTCACCCGGTTCGGGTATCTCAAAGGGTGGAGGGTTCTCAAAAGGATCCTCATCCGGAATAATTTCAGGGTCTTCATCCGGGATAATGGGTTCTTCCGGATCAACAGGTGTTATTATTTCAGGATATTTTTCCGGTGAGGGAAATTCATTGGGTTTGCCTGGTTGTGTTTTCTTTTCCATAAAAATTTACATTCCGCTTTATTTAAAAATTCCTAACGCCTGACTGCTTAACAAAGCAAGTCTATTTAAAAATTATTTTTAATGTTTCTTATCAACCAGATCAATGATTATTGTCAGTAACATTAATGGTTTCAGGTACCAGTTTCACCCAATGAGGATTATCAATATTTACCGTGATAGCGGTCATGATTTTAAAAAATTCAAAATGATAAATTTGTATCAATTAAAAATTACGACCATGACAGAAAATAATCAAACCATCACCACTTTACACAACCTGCTGGATTATGATGCCAGTAAGTTTACCAGTGCCGAAATACAGTTACAAAACATTTTACCGGAGTGGATAAACAAAACCGGTTCGTTAATGCTTAAAACGGTATTGCAGAAATATCTTGATTTTGTTCAGCAGCATGTACATAAAATGGAAAATTTTTTTGAGCAGGAAAAAATAAATTCGCTTAGTCTGAATAACCGGGTAATGCATGCATTTATTGAAGAAACAAACGAAAAACTTTCTACCTGTACAGATCCTGAAATAAAGGATGCCTGCCTGCTTGCCGGTATCCAGGTTATTAACCATTATAAAATCAGTATTTATGGCACTGCCGCGGCTTTTGCCAATGCTTTGGAAATGGAAAAACATGCTGCCCTTTTTCATGAAGCTGAAGGAAATGAAAAACAAATTGACAGCAGGCTGTCGCAACTGGCAGAATTTGAAATTAATAAAAAGGCCAGGACCCCAATTGTATTAACCGGATAAAATGTAAAAAATGGATCTGCTTTTTCATAATGAAATAAGCATTCCTGTTAGTAAGGTTACCGTACAGGGTGAATTGATTATTCCGCTTAATGCAAATGCGATTATCATTTTTTCACATGGCAGTGGCAGCAGCAGGTTTAGTAAACGCAACCGGATGGTTGCGAAATACCTGCAGGAAAAAGATTTTGGAACCCAGCTATTATAGATGTGCTTACCAGGAAAGAAGGCTGGGATTATTTTAACAGGTTTGATATTAGGTTACCTACAAAAAGATTAAGCCCTGATTAAATTATGATCTTTCGAATTTGAAAATAAGTTTTACCCAATAAAATTTATCAGATCTTTACTGTACTGAGCAAATAATCCGGAGGTTCATTTTTATTCTTTACCTGTTGCCTTACCAGGCGTTTTAATTCTTTTATTACCTCCCTGGATGATTTTTCAAAATTTTCTGTACTTCTGCGAACAAATAGGTCATCATTATAAACTGAAAGTCTTATTTCACAAACTTTATTTTCTCCATGAATAATACCCAGGTCTTCTTTTAACATGATTTCTGCCCTTGATATTTTTTTATTGATATGTGAAAATTCCAATACATCGCTCCTGATAGAATTGATCAGTTTTTCATCCACTTTTCCGTATGGGGTATGAAACTCAATTGTCATAAAATAATTTTAAAGGTTTCGGCCGTAGCTATATTTGTTCAGTTTTAATGAAAGTAGTATTTACCTGAAAGCTATACAATGAAATCAATCATTCATTATACTGATGATCATCATTCAAACGGTTGGCAAAGCTAATGAACTTCACAAAATATTATAGCTGATGAACTGGCACCTTACCGATATTAATGTAGTACTGGAAATAACCGGAAGTTCAGAAAAGGGATTGTCAGGCATTGAAGCAGAAAAGAGACTGGAAGAATATGGCCCTAATGAAATTGAAGGAACCCGGAAAAGACCGCCCTGGTTATTGTTCCTGCTGCAGTTTAAAGACTTTATGATCATGGTGCTGATAGGCGCAGCGATCATTTCGGGGCTGTTGGGTGATATTACCGATACCTTTGTTATAGTGGCCATTGTTATATTAAATGCGATCATAGGTTTTGTACAGGAATTCCGTGCAGAAAAAGCAATGGACGCATTAAAAAAGATGGCGGTTACAAAAGCAATGGTGATCAGAAATAATTCGGTCACCACTGTTTGTTCAACTTCACTTGTACCGGGCGATATTATTTTACTGGAAGCCGGTAATATACTTCCTGCTGATGTCCGGCTTAGTGAAGCTGTACATTTAAAAGTGAACGAATCATCGCTTACCGGTGAATCCCATGCTGCTGAAAAGCAAACCCATACTTTAACCTCACCTGATCTTCCCTTAGGTGATTACAGCAACATGGCTTTTAAGGGTACCCATATTACTTTTGGGCGTGGTAAAGGAATAGTGGTGGCCACCGGAATGGAAACAGAATTAGGAAGGATCGCCCGTTTACTGCAGGTGCCAGGCATACAAACCCCCCTGCAAAAAAGACTGGCCGCATTTGGAAGAAATCTCGCTTACATCGTTCTTTTTATTTGTGCCATCGTTTTTATAGTGGGCTATCTGCGGGGCGAAGATGTGGTATTAATGTTGCTTACATCCTTATCACTTGCTGTTGCTGCTATTCCTGAAGCCTTGCCTGCTGTTATCACAATTGCCCTTGCCCTTGGTGCAAAAAAGATGGTCAAAAAAAATGCATTGATCAGAAAACTGCCTGCTGTAGAAACCCTGGGTTCAGTTACTTATATCTGTACCGATAAAACCGGAACACTTACCCTTAATAAAATGACCGTGGAAGAGGTCGCAGGGAAGGATTTTTCAACGAGCAATAAAAATGAAAATACAACAGCTGATAAAAACAATGAGAATACATGGCTGATGCAGGCAATGGCGCTGAACAATGATGTTTATAAAGATGAAATAAATAATACTATTGGCGACCCGACCGAAACCGCATTGTATGAATTTGCATACGCCGGGGGCTATGATAAATCAGTCATAGAAAAACAATTTCCCCGTGTGGCAGAAATTCCGTTTGATTCTGATAGAAAATGTATGACGACCATTCACCGATATGGTGATAAATATATTGCTTTTGTTAAAGGCGCCATGGAAATGCTGATGCAGAAATCATCAGATACTATTTCAGTAAAGACATGGGAAGACCCATTAAATAAAATGCTGTTAAACGGGTTACGTGTAATTGGTTTTGCCTGGAGGGAGTTTGATACATTACCTGAAGTTATTACGCCGGCTGCTATAGAAACCAATTTGCAATTATTAGGCATTGCCGGTATCATTGATCCACCCAGGGATGAAGCCAGGCAGGCTGTGCTTGAATGCAGAACGGCCGGAATAAAACCGGTTATGATAACAGGGGATCACCCTGTTACAGCAGCAACTATTGCCAAACGCCTTGATATCATTGAAACAAAAGAAGACCGGATAATCACAGGCTCTGAATTGAAAGCGATGAGTGAACAGGAACTGTTGGAAGTAGTGGATCATATTAAAGTATATGCCCGGGTTTCGCCTGAACAAAAACTGAATATTGTAAAGGCATTGCAGCAAAGAGGGGAATATGTGGCCATGACCGGTGATGGTGTGAATGATGCACCGGCATTAAAACATGCCGATATCGGCGTGGCGATGGGCATTACCGGCACAGATGTTTCAAAAGAAGCAGCCCATATGATCTTACTGGATGATAATTTTGCTACGATAGTAAAAGCGGTGAAAGAAGGGCGGCGTATTTTTGATAATATCCGGAAATTTATCAGGTACATTCTAACCGGAAATTCTGCAGAGATATGGACAATTTTTCTTGCCCCGTTCTTTGGCTTACCTATTCCGTTATTGCCCATCCATATTTTATGGATCAACCTGGTTACTGATGGCTTACCCGGTTTGGCTTTGGCGCTGGAACCAGCTGAAAAAAATATTATGAAGCGACCTCCCCGAAATCCGGGGCAAAGTATTTTTGCAGATGGGCTGGGTATTCATGTGGCTTGGGTAGGTCTTTTATTAGCTGCATTAACAATCGGCACACAGGCTTATGCTATACACAATAATGATTCACATTGGCAAACGATGGTATTTACGGTTCTTTGCCTGGGGCAGTTAATGCATGTAATGGCCATCCGGTCAGAAACTGTTTCTTTATTCCGACAGGGTATTTTTTCCAACAGGGCATTGGTTTTTACAGTAGCCATTACTTTTATCCTGCAATTGGCAGTAATCTATCTTCCTTTTTTTAATACGCTTTTCAAAACAAAGCCTTTGACAATCAAAGAATTTGCTTGTTGTATGGCAATTTCTTTTGTAATCTTTATTGCTGTGGAAATTGAGAAAGTAATCCGCAGGAACAGAAAAAACAAGTAATGATAATAATCATGATTTGTTATTATCTCCATCATTAAAAGAGGCTTTGCAATAGCCTACCTTTAATTCATCAACCCCCTATCCCAATGACACAACTATTAAAACAATACAACGAATGTTTGGTTTATCCCGGAGAATATATTCCATTACCTGGGATGGAGGCACTGCTAAATGATTTAAAACTGACCCATAAAGAATCTGCCTTGAAGCCTCCTCTGAATATGGATGAATTAAAGGATTATTATAAAATAGAAGTGGCACTACCCGGTATAAAACGGGAAGATATTTTTATTGACATAAAGGATAATATTTTATCAGTAATAATATTGCATAATCATTGCGATGAGCTTAAGAGAAAATTACAGATACACGAATTTGATACTGATTTTCTGGAGCGCCATTTACTTTTACCCGAAGACGCAGATCCCGAATTTGTTTGTGCTGAATACAGACTGGGTATACTCAGCCTGCACATTCCTAAAAGTAAAGCACATCAAAGAACCAATACGAACCATATTGTGGTTTATTAAAGATTTGTTTTCATGAGCTTTGCTGTCAATTTTCCTTACAAACCAGATCCTGCCTTTAAAAATAAGGTGGCTTATTTCAGTATGGAGTTTGGTATACATCAAACCTTAAAGACCTATGCCGGTGGTTTGGGTTTTTTGTCCGGTTCACATATGCGAAGTGCTTATGAACTGAGGCAGAACATGGTTGGTATAGGTATATTATGGAAATACGGCTACTACGACCAGGTTCGAAAACAGGACCAGTCAATGGATGTATTGTTCCAGGAAAAAGTATATGGTTTTTTACAAAAGACCGGTATATTATTAAGCATAAAAGTTTCGGGTTATGATGTATTTGCTACCGCTTATTACCTGCCGCCCGAAGTTTTTCAAACAGCTCCGGTATTTTTTTTAAGTACCGATATCCCTGAAAATGATTACCTGGCTAAATGCATCTGCCATAAATTATATGATTCCAATCCGGAAACAAAAATTGCAGCAGCCATATTGTTGGGCAAAGGAGGCGCAAAACTGCTGGAGAAATTAAACTGGTTGCCCGACAGGTATCACCTGAATGAATCGCATGCTTTACCCCTGGCATTTTACCTGTACAAAAGATTAAAAAATGTGGAGGAAGTTAAGAAACGGCTTGTTTTCACCAATCATACCCCGGAGCCGGGAGGAAACGAAAAAACAGATCTTGTCTTTTTAGAAAAATCAGGTTTTTTTTGTGATGTTCCGATGACTGAAATAAGGGCCATTTCGCATATTGAAAATGAAGAACTTAACCACAGCCTTACTGCATTACGACTGGCCGGAATTACCAATGCTGTATCAAAACTGCACCAACAATATTTGTACAGGATATGGCAGGGATATCATAACACCTGCAGTATCACCGGTATCAGCAATGCACAGAGTTTTTCTTACTGGCACGACCCGGAATTGTACCAGGCATTATATGAAAATAATGATGAAGCACTAAAGAAAATAAAACTACAAAAGAAAAAAATATTATTTGAAGAAGTGGCTGACCAGAATGGTGAAATTTTTGATGAGAAAAAACTGACAATTGTTTTTGCCAAACGTTTTGGCGGATATAAGCGGCCTGAGCTTCTGTTGAATAATATGGAACGCTTTCTGAAACTCATTACAAATGTGGAAAGACCTGTTCAGATAATCTGGGCAGGAAAGCCCTACCCAATGGATTATTCAGCCATAGCCATTTTTGATAAAATAGTAAACCTTTGTAAAACGCATAATAACTGTTCCATACTTGTGGGTTATGAAATGAAATTATCAAAACTGCTGAAACAGGGTGCCGATGTGTGGCTGAATGTACCACGCATGACACATGAAGCATCCGGCACCAGTGGTATGTCTGCTGCTATGAATGGAGCAGTAAATGTTTCTATCTCTGATGGATGGTTCCCTGAATTTGCAAAGGACAAAGAAAATAGTTTTATTATTCCCGGTTCAGATCCCGCTTTACCTGTTCATCAACAGGATGAATCAGATGCCAACCGTTTGTATGAAATATTGGAAAACGAAGTGATACCCATGTACTATGATAACCCAGCTGCCTGGTTATCCATTGTAAAAAAAGGAATGCAGGATATTATTCCACAATTTGACAGCAACAGGATGGCAAAAGAATATTATGAAAAATTATATCTTAAAGTATAGATTTATATTTGTTGCTGTAGTGAAAAAAGGTTACAAAATAATTAAATGCCCCTTAAGCTGATGTATACCGGAAACAGAAAAGCAGCAACAACATTTACAACCCGTAATAAAATAAAATTGATCCGGGGCGGTAAGCCATATTTTGATCTGCTGCTGCAATTAATTAACCAGGCTACTGAAACTATTCACCTGCAGACTTATATTTTTGATGATGATGAAACAGGTAAGCTGGTAGCGGAAGCATTAAAAGCTGCTGCCGGAAGAAAGGTATCCGTTCATTTACTGGCAGATGGTTATGCATCACAGGTAATGTCTACACATTTTATTGCAGCATTGAAAGCGGCCGGGATCAGTTTTCGCTTTTTTGAACCTTTTTTTAAAAGTAAAAATTATTATTTCGGCAGACGTTTACATCATAAAGTGTTTGTTGCCGATACAAAATTTGCACTTGTTGGCGGTATAAATATTACCAACCGTTATAACGATATGCCCGGAGATCCTGCCTGGCTTGATTTTGCCCTTTATGCCGAAGGGGATATTGCCGTAGATCTCTGTGTACTTTGCTGGAAAACATGGAATGGCTTTCCGGTAAAAATGAGCATTACTCCCTGCGAAGAGAAGGAGATATTGTTTGAATTCCCTGAAGCAGAAAATAGCTTGTTAAGAATGCGGCGTAACGATTGGGTACGACGAAAAAATGAAATTTCAGTATCCTATATTGACATGTTCCGGCATGCCCGGTCACACATCTCAATTATGTGCAGTTATTTTTTACCCGGAAAAACGATCCGCAGGTTATTAAAAAATGCAGCCAAACGGGGCGTGAAAATAAAAGTGATCACAGCCGGGACTTCGGATGTTTTAGTTTCAAAATATGCAGAACGCTGGATGTATGACTGGCTGCTGCGGAATAAAATAGAATTGTACGAATATCAGCCGGCTGTTTTACATGCAAAAGTAGCCGTGTGCGACAGTGAGTGGTTAACTATAGGTTCTTACAATCTAAATAATATAAGTGCTTATGCCAGCATTGAACTGAATGTAGATGTCCGCAATCCGGATTTTGCCTCAGAAACTGAACGAACCCTGGAACGTATTATTCAAAATGACTGTATCGCCATTACCAAAGAAAAACATGTTCACTCTAACAATATTTTCAAACAGTTTGTCCGCTGGGCTTCGTATCAATTCATCCGTGTGGCTTTTTATTTGCTTACTTTTTATTTTAAACGCAGGCGTTAAATATTGTTCTTGCCGGGGGTTATTTAAAAACCCGGCGTAAGCAGCATACTTTCTAAAAAAATACTGCAGGGTGGCAGCAGGAACCATAAATTGAGGCAATCTCTTTTCAGTGCTGACCAATCTCATTGATTTTATTGACCATGGTCTTTGTCAGCCCTCCGGTTTCGAAGTATTTTTGTTATGTAAAAATGAATTACTCACTAAATTAAAAAGGAGGTTATCATGGGAACTCAATTATTAAGTAGACCAATCGAAAGAATGCCATTTGTATTTGACGATTTTTTCAAACCCTGGAATGAGTGGTTTGACGGTGGGTTATCAGCCAGAACCTTAAACGTACCGGCTGTAAATATTACTGAACATAAAGATGAATACCTGGTATCATTAGCTGTACCTGGTATGAAAAAAGATGATTTTCAAATTGATGTAGACGGTAATATGCTTACCATCAGCAGTGAAAAGGAAGAAACAAAGGAAGAAAAAGAGAAAAAATTTACCCGTAAAGAGTACAACTATTCCTCTTTCAGCCGCACTTTCACACTGCCTGAAGAAGTGAACAAGGAAAAAATAGAAGCTAAGTATGTAGATGGCGTATTGAAGATTGCGTTACCCCGCAAGGAAGAAGCTAAAAAGCTTTTAGCGTCAAAACACATCGCAGTAAAATAAGCCGGCTCCTGTTTGGCTTAACACCCCTGCCATAAAGTATGGCGGGGTTTTTTTATTCCTTTACCCTTTTTTAGATTAAAATTATTGACCAATATCAGGATTATGGATGATGAAAATACTTATTAAAGCCTTCTGATAATAATATCTTTATAGCAGTAAATCAAAAAAAATTACACTATGCAAAACATACTTAAAAACCACAGGTATTTAAAAAGATATTATATGCCGGAGATGAAATTAAAACAGCTGCATCATGAAAAGGATACCTGGAAAAGGTTACTTGAATTCATGATGGAAGAAAATATTCACCTGAAAAACAGGGTCGCAGAAATTCTTCAGGACAGGTTCGATAAAAATTTACTGGAAGAAGTGGATCATTTTCAAACCAGGTTCATCAGGCAGGATGATTTGATCAGAATACTCCGGGATGAAGTTAATGAAATGGAAAAATTAATTGCCCCCGAAATATCATCAGACGGAAAAATCATTAAAGAAATTGATCAAAAATGGAAGCGGCTCAGAAATAATATGAAAACTGCGGAGAAGCAGTTTGGAGACTTAAGAACTGCATTCAACCATTTCCTTTCAGAAAATATCCTTTAGTCAGTGAAAAACAGTTCCCGGAAATTCAGTTTTACCCTATTATTTGTCATTGCCGCGGTGCTTACAACTTTTTCCCAAATTACTCCTGATCATCTGCAGCGTTTTCTTTTGGAGAACAGGTATACCGGTAATGCGGAGATAAAAGAATTTTATACCCTGTTGAATTATAAAACAGCCTGGATACAAAAAGAGAACACAGTCAACCGTGATATATTTTTATATACCCTTAAACTTTCCCCTGTTATGGCACTCCGGGAAAGTGATTACCAGTTTGATTTTATCGGGTCTTTCCGCGATGGAACCATACGCCTCAAAAATGTTGATGATTCCATGGCGGCAGAAATCCATTTTACAGAAGCAGCCCTGCACTTTTATAATGACCTGGCCTATGGCAATACAAAGCCTGCATTTGATTACTATGGACTTAAATATATACCCAATTGCCGCAACATCCCGGCTTTACTGGCAGATCATACCGTTAAAAACACGTTGCAGCTGCTTTTTTTGCAGCTCACCCCTGAATTACCGGAGATCACGGCAATGGAAAATAAAATAAAATCATACCTTATTGTTTTAGCCGATAGTAATTTCAGGGAGGTCATTATCACATCCGGCAAAGTTTCTGAAAGCAACAAACCATTGGTTTTAAAATTATATCAACTGGGGATTATTGGGGCTGTCAATAAAAATTTACCCGATAGTACCCTGATACAAAAAGTAAAAGAAGCGCAACGGCAATTCAGCCTTTTACCGGATGGGGTACTTCGTTCAACCATCAGGCAGGAACTGAATATACCATTGGCAGAAAGACTGCAGGCACTTAACCTTTCCATCAATTATTACCGGTGGCTATATTGTCTTATACAAAGTAAGTCAGTGATCGTAGTAAATATTCCTGCTGCCTATTTGAAAGTATACCGTAGCAATGAGATCCTTCTTGAAATGCGGATGGTGGTGGGTAAAAGATCAACCCCAACATATACAGTGGCAAGTGTAGTCAATGAAGTGATCTTATACCCTTACTGGCATGTGCCCTATAGCATCGCAACCAAAGAATTACTGCCTGATATTAAAAGAAACCCCGGTTATATAAATGCAAACAATTACCAGGTAATAAATATGTCGGGGAAAATTGTGGATCCATATTCTGTTAACTGGAATAAACTCAGCAGATCCTATTTTCCATACATCATCCGCCAGAGTACCGGATGTGACAATGCATTGGGATTATTAAAATTGAATTTCTATAACCCGTTTGGTGCATACCTGCATGATACCCCAAACAAAAATCTGTTTATGCTTAACAAGCGCTACTTCAGCCATGGCTGCATGCGGATGGAAAAACCAATGGAAATGGGCCATCTTATTTTAAAGAATAACCATATAGCAATAGATACACTTGAACAAAAAGGATGCCTGCGAAACCAATCACCCATAACTGTTCATGCAGATGAACACATGCCTGTAATTATATGGTATAATCCTGCCGGCATTGATTCAACAGGAAGGGTCCTGTTTTTTGAAGATATTTATAAAAAATTTAACTGGGTCCGGATGAAATAAAAGTGAAATGCCCGCAAACCAAGCCTTGCTTTGTAAACCTAATGGGTTGATCTATGTATTTATGTTTTCAGTTAACAAGGTGCTCCAGTTTATGCTGATTGATAATGTAGATATTTCCATCTTCGATATCAATCAGTTTTTCATTCCTGAAATCTCCAAGTGTACGAATGAGTGACTCTTTAGCAGTGCCCGCAATAGTTGCCAGGATGTCCCTGTTAAGATCAATACTGAATTTTTGATCACTGTTTTGCCTGAATTTTTTTAGCAGTAAAAGCAGTGCCTCTGCTACTTTTTTTCGTAGTGAATTATAAGCTATACCCAAAAGCTGTTTTTCTTTTTCAGATATATTTTTGGCCAGCAGCCTGATGAACTTATGCGTTACTTCTTTATTGTTATTTATCAGTTCTTCAAAATCATCTTTTGGTATAACTGCCAGTTCGGTCTCTTCCAAAGCTTTAGCACTATCCCTGTAAACAGTTTCTTCAAGGAGGGCCACATAGCCTAGAAAATCTCCGGGGCAGAAGAGTTCTGTTACTAACTCTTTACCGTCATCATTGCTTATACTCACTTTTACTTTACCTTTTATTACATAATATAAACAGTTGGGATGATTACCTTCGGAGTAAATCACCTGTTTCTTTTTATACCTGTTAATATTACGTCCTTCAGTAAATAACATAAGATCATTTGATCCACCAGCTGCGTGCATTAACTCCTGCAACCCATCCAGGCCTGCAGACAGATCCTTCTTGAGTAAATCAAGTTTTTTTAACCGGCTGTCTACAGCATTCAGTAATTCTGTCCCTGAAAAAGGCTTGGTAATATAGTCATCGGCACCCAGTTCCATACCTTTCCTAAGATCACTCCGTTCGGTTAAGGCAGTTAAGAATATAAAGGGTGTATTTTTTATAGCCTCATTTTTATGAACGGCATGAAACACCCCATAACCATCCAGTTCAGGCATCATGATATCACAGATGATCAGATCCGGAACATGTTTAATGGCCAGTTCAACGCCTATTTTTCCATTGGCTGCAAGAATTACCTGGTAGTTGGACAACTCCAGAATTTCTGCCGTATTATTACGGATATCATCATTGTCCTCAATTAACAGGATCTTTTTCATGAACGTTCGCTTTTATTTCAAATGTTATGATAAACTCAGTTCCTTTTTCCAGTTCGCTGCAACAGGCAACTGTTCCATTCATAAGTTCTGCATATTTAGAAACTATATGCAGCCCCAGGCCGGTGCCCTGTATATTCCCTGCATTGGCCCCCCTGAAAAACCGTTCCATTAAATGTTTCTGATCATCTTTTGAAATGCCAATACCCGGATCTTTTACAGAAAGAATTAAACAGTTTTTCCGGCAAACCGTTTTAATTTCTATCAGGCTCTTTACCGGCGAAAACTTACTGGCATTGGAAACAAGATTTAAAATGATATGTTTAAGCAATGACTGATCCAATTCAACTTCAGCCGGACCTTTATGCCTGTAATGGATCTTTTGTTGTTTTTGAAATGAACCTTTAATTTCATCAATAATTTTATTAACCACCTGTGCTACATTAAAAGTTGTAAACCTTACCTGTATCTTTCCTTCTTCAATTTTTCCCAGGCTTAAAAAATCATTCAGGATATCTGTAAGCATACTTACGGAGGATGTAATACGTTGTAAATGTTTTTCCCTTTGGGGCTGTTCTCCGGTTTTGGTGTACTTTTCAATCAGATAAGCTGAGGAAAGCACGGTGCTGAGCGGTGTCCGGAATTCATGCGAAGCCATTGATATAAATCTTGATTTCAATTCACTCAGATCCTTTTCCTTATCAAGCATTTTTCGTAATGCCGCATCTGCCTTTTTCCGTTCGGTAATATCAAACGATACCCCCATATACCCAATAATTTTTCCTTCTTTATCATAAACTGCCGTAATGGTTAATGAAACGGGAAAGGTTGACCCATTTTTTCTGAGGTAATTATATTGCTGTTCCTCATGAATATTTCTTCGGGGTTTTTCCACCATTACTTCAAAATCTTTACTGATATTTATTCCAAATTCCTTATAGATCTCTTTTCTTTTTTTGTCTATTTCAGCTTTTAAATGAAATATCATTGGTGACTTTTTATCAATCACTTCGGATTCACTGTACCCGAGATTTAGTGAGGCTTCCGGATTAAAAAATTTTATGACACCCTTTTTATCTGTGGCAATGATCATGGCTCCTGCATTATCCAGTATTGCTTTCTGAAATAAAATAGATTTTTCAAGAGCAATTTGTGATAATTCTAATTTTTTAAGTGCTTCCATTAACTCTTTGGTACGTTTCTCAATAGTAGCCTCCAGTTCATTATTCAGCTTTTCAATTTTTGCTTCCGCTTTTTTACGTAAAGTAACATTATTGATAAAAGCGATAACATAATTTTCCTTATCAATTTTATAATTGCTCAAGCTGATCTCTACCGCTATTTCAGTTCCGTCTTTTTTTTTAGCAACCAGGTCCATATCCATACCCTCACCCATCTGCCTGGTCACAGGTTTTAGATGATATGCCTGGTGATGTTGGGCATGGCTTTTATGAAAACGGGATGGGATCAGTATTTCAACTTTTTTTCCAATCAATTCATATTGTTCATACCCAAACTCTTTTAATGCATAAGGATTTATAGCAGTTATGCTGCCCTGCATATCGGTTATCACAATACCCATACTGGCATATTCAAAAAATGTTTCAAAGTGATTTGAATGCTGAATCTTATTTTGGGTTGAAATAGACATAAGGATCATTTAACTGAATTCACTTTAACTACTGCTAAATTGGTCAAAGGTTTACTTGATTCGGCTGATAATTGTCAGGAAATAGTATGATTATACACAGGAAACAGTTAAAGGCCTGCCTGTTCTCGCTTTTTTATAAATAGGTACTGTATGTTGTAAGCAATAAAGCACAACAACTATCACTGTCTGTAAAAGTTGTTGTGCCATTGTGCGTGTTCATCCATTACTAAATCTATCTCTTAAGTTGATAAAACACTACTTTTACGGAAGTATACAGTTATATTAATTTTCATTGACCGTGTCTTTTTTAAATAGCTTACCCAGTTTAATGCCTGTTTTATCAACAAATTTTTTTGCCAGCAGGGTAACTCCATAAGTGAATGCACTTTTTATAAACCCATTCCCATACAGATTTTCTTCAGTTTTACCTTTTAGTATATTACTGAAAGTTTCTTTTACAATTTTAACAGGCTTTAAACCCTCTTTCAGTTCTTTCCAGTTTTTACCTATCTTATCCTCCAGGTCTACCTGCTGCTGCCTTATCCTTTTTTTTTCAGCTTTTAATTGCTTTATGCTTTTAATCTTCTTCATCTTCTTCTCTGAAAAATTGTTTAATTAATGCATTCATAACCGGTAACTGTATAATTCTTTCTCTTGTTGTCCAAACCACTAATCCAATCAACAGGTATAAACCGGCCACGATCAGAAAACCGGCCCAGGTTTTACCGAGCCATTCACCCAGCCCTAATGATAATGCCACACTGGCGAATACTATAAAAAAGAGAAACACAACTGCAACAACCATTCCTGCTATTAGATTAGCAATTACAACTGAACTTTTTTCAGCCGTATTTAATTTTACTGACTCAATCCTGGCATTAACATAAGCTTTAATGTTACCGGCCAGTTCTTCTGTTTTTGCAAACACCTTTTCCATTATGATTTTTTTAAATAATCATTCATTACCTATTTCCTTTCAGGATCCTTATGCAAATTCGTCAACCTTC
>JANOFR010000114.1:0-2230 GCA_031413755.1 Chitinophagaceae bacterium | reverse complement strand
ACCAGGTTTTGGGGTTTACCCAAAGGCAACTCGCCCATTAATGCCGATGGGTGTGCGCCCACAGGATTAAAATACCGGAGCAAAATGGCATTGTTATTATTTGAATTTACGGTATCGGCAACGATCTGCTCTCCCATTTGTTTGGTGGCACCATAAGCAGACTCTGCTGCTTTCATGGGTGTTTCTTCCGTTACCGGTATTTTATCAGGGTTGCCATAAACGGTACAGGAAGAAGAGAAAACAAAATTTTCAATTTTAAACTCATCGGCACATTTTAAAATATTGATGAGTGAGTTTAAATTATTTTCAAAATAAAGCATAGGTTTTTTAACGGATTCACCTACCGATTTATAGGCTGCAAAATGAATGATGCCGGTGATATCCGGATTTTCCTGGAAGATGGCTACCGTATCATCATAAATACAAAGATCAACTTTATAGTTCTTTACAGATTTGCCTGTGATTTTTTCGACCGCTTCTAAAATATTTTCGTTACTTCTGGAATTATTATCAGCAGAGATAACATCAAATCCGTTTTCAATTAAATCAACGATGGTATGTGCCCCGATATAACCACAGCCGCCGGTTACTAAAATCTTATTCATATGCAAAGAAAACAAAAAAACACCCATTCGCATTGAGTGTTTTGTAATTATTTTTCAGGGGCTTTTAATTAATAAAGAAATGAACAACATAATACACGCCGGCTGCCAATAATCCACTTACGGGGATTGTTAAAATCCAGGCCCAAAGCAAGTTTACGGTTACACCCCATCGCACTGCACTTAAGCGTTTGGTAGCACCGGCGCCAATTATACTTCCAGTAATAGTATGTGTGGTAGAAACAGGTATTCCCATTTGCCCGGTAAAAAACAAGGTAAATGCACCAGACGTTTCTGCAGCAACCCCTTCCAATGGCGTAACTTTTGTGATCTTAGTTCCCATTGTTTTTACAATTTTCCAACCACCGCTCATTGTACCAAATCCTATTGCAACATAGCAGGCAATCGGTACCCAATTTGGAAGATCAGAAAAATTCTGTATTGTTCCATTAGCAATTAATGCAGCACCAATAATGCCCATAACTTTTTGTGCATCGTTTCCACCATGCCCGATGCTGAATGCGGCCGAACTTAAAAGCTGCAGTTTTTTAAACATATTGGCAACTTTAAAAGCGGTTGGCGTTCTTATTTTTTCAACATATATATAAACCAGGCAAAATAATATAGATGTACAAATGATCCCCCAAATGATCACACTGTTCTCGGCTTTATCAATATCTTTTGCCAGTGCTTTCTCAATACTGAATGAAGTGATTTTCTTTTTTACTTTTTCTTTATTAACCGCATTGATAGGATATATTGCATGTATGGCATCCAGAGCACTGTCTGCATTAATTTCCTTTGCTAAAAACATTTTTATCGGGACTTTATATTTTTCTGTGACGTCTTTTGCAATTTTGTATTCATCATTTGCTTTTTTGTCACTGGCAGCTTTTGCTTCCAATACCAAAAAGTCGTTTGCATTGCGAACATCATCCTTTAACCTGCTGGCTTCAATATCTTTTAACCACCCGTTATCAGTTGCCTGTTTGGCAATATTTTTTGCGCCCAGTTTATCATAATCATCAATGAGTACCACAATTTTATTATAGTTGGGCATTGCCTTATCCAGCTTTTCCTTTGCGGTAACATAGGCTTTTATAAGGGCTGTATCATTGGGATTCTTTTCTTTTTTGGCTAATGTTTCGCTTACTTCTATTTTATACTTATCCACTTTCAAAAACTTCTCCAGGTTTTCATTCATTTTACTGTTTTCAAAATAGTCGAATAAAAAAACAGTTAATATGGTAAGCAAAGCTATAATACCTATCCTGGCCCACACATTTCGCATAATGGTTACTATGGTAATAAAAATGGAAATGACCATCCCAATTATCGGGGCGAGAAAAATGAATATAACCGTTTTGATGATAATGTCTGATTCTACAATCTTTCCCCAGCTTATTCCAAAGCCCTTAACCGTGATAGCATGTGCAATAGCAGCACCGGCAAAACCGCCTATCAAGGTATGAGAAGATGATGAAGGAATACCATACCACCAGGTTAATAAATTCCAGAATATCGCGGCAATAAGTCCGGATAATATTACCGGCAGGGTAATAAATTCTTTATTAACCGTTTTACTGATCGTGTTTGCAACGGCATGATCTTTAAAAATAAAATAAGCT
>JANOFR010000113.1:0-4498 GCA_031413755.1 Chitinophagaceae bacterium | reverse complement strand
CAACTTCTTCACCACTTCATTTGCTTTTGCACAATCTTCGCTTTCGTATTCTCCAAACTCCATTAAGGTTACCGCTGCATCAGGGTTACCAACAAAGATATCTTTTGGTGGGATGATCTCTACCACCTCTTTTGCTTTCATTGCCATAGTATTTGTCTTTTATCTGTTGTATTTAAACAACTTTTTTTAAAATATAATGCTCTGTCTAATTCTTTTTTTCTTTAACCCGGGTTTCTTTAGCTGATTCGTTTCTAAAAACCATTGTCCCATCAAATACATCAACTAAAACAGGCCTTGTTTTATCAATATCAGCCGCCAATATTCTTTTGCTTAACTGATTTACAATTTCTTTTTGTATTAAACGCTTAAGGGGTCTTGCTCCAAATTGCGGATCGTAACCATGCTCAGCTAAAAAATCCAGAACATAATCACTAAACTGCAGGTTGATACCGCTTTTAGAAACCAGTTCTTTTAAACTATCCAGTTGCATCCTGATGATGCCTTTTATTTCTTTTTTCAGCAATGGCTGAAACATGATAACTTCATCAATCCGGTTTAAAAACTCAGGGCGAATGGTTTGCCGTAATAAAACCATTACTTCATCTTTGGTCTTTTGTACCGTCTTTTCCTTATTCTCCTCACTTACATTCTCAAAATTATCCTGGATAATATGGCTACCCATATTTGAGGTCATAATAATGATCGTATTTTTAAAATTAACAATACGACCTTTGTTATCAGTCAGTCTTCCGTCATCCAATACCTGCAAAAGTACATTAAAAACGTCAGGATGTGCTTTTTCAATTTCATCAAGCAGTATAACACTGTATGGTTTTCGCCTAACTGCCTCAGTTAACTGTCCTCCTTCTTCATAACCAATATATCCCGGAGGGGCGCCTAAAAGCCTGCTCACAGCGTGTTTTTCCTGGTATTCACTCATATCTATCCTGGTCATCATCGTATCATCATCAAAAAGATATTCTGCCAGTGCTTTTGCCAATTCTGTTTTACCAACCCCTGTTGTTCCAAGAAATATGAAGGAACCTATCGGTTTTTTAGGGTCCTGCAAACCAGCCCTGCTTCTACGGATGGCATCTGAAACGGCTTCAATCGCTTCTTCCTGCCCTACTACCCTTTTATGTAACTCTTCTTCTAAATGTAATAATTTTACCCTTTCGCTTTGCATCATTTTCATTACCGGTATCCCAGTCGCTTTTGCCACATTTTCGGCTATATCTTCTGCATCCACCTCTTCTTTTAACATACGCTTTTCAGTATTGTCATTCAATTGCGTGGTATATTCATCAACAATTTTTTCCTGCTCCTGTACTTTACCATACCTTATTTCAGCAACTTTACCATAATCACCTTCCCGTTCTGCCTTATCAGCTGCCAGTTTTAAATTTTCAATTTCTGCCTTGGCATTCTGTATTTTTTCCACTATTTCTTTTTCCTGTTGCCATTTGGCCTTAAACGTATCTCTTTCTACGGAGAGATTAGATATCTCGGTATTTAACTGTTTGAGTTTTTGCTCATCACTTTCTCTTTTAATTGCTTCCCTTTCAATTTCCAACTGACGGATCTTTCTTTCCAACTCGTCCAATTCTTCCGGCATGCTGTTCATTTCCAATCGAAGTTTGGCAGCACTTTCATCAATCAGATCAATAGCTTTGTCCGGTAAAAACCGGTCGGTTATATACCTGCTCGATAATTCTACTGCAGCAATGATGGCTTCATCTTTTATCAAAACATGATGGTAAGTTTCGTACCTGTCTTTCAATCCACGTAAAATGGAGACGGCATCTTCCACCGTCGGCTCATCAATCATAACTTTTTGAAACCTGCGTTCCAGCGCTTTATCTTTTTCAAAGAATTTTTGATACTCGCTTAATGTTGTTGCTCCAATAGCTCTCAGTTCTCCCCTTGCCAAAGCAGGTTTTAAGATATTGGCTGCATCCATAGCTCCATCTCCACCACCGGCTCCAACCAGGGTATGTATTTCATCAATAAATAAAATGATCTGTCCGTCACTGGTACTTACTTCTTTTACAACTGATTTTAACCGCTCTTCAAATTCACCTTTATATTTAGCACCGGCTATAAGCTGCCCCATATCCAAAGCATAAATAATTTTTGATTTTAAATTTTCGGGTACATCACCATTTACAATACGCATGGCCAAACCTTCGGCTATGGCTGTTTTACCAACCCCGGGCTCACCAACTAAAATCGGGTTATTTTTACTTCTCCTGGATAAGATATGCAGGGTTCTTCGTATTTCTTCATCCCTGCCGATTACCGGATCCAGTTTTCCGGCCCTGGCCATTTCAATTAAATTTTTGGCATACTTATTCAGTGCATTAAACTGTGTTTCGGAGGTTTGGGAAGATACAGTTGAACCTTTTTTTAAATCCTTAATGGCCGCAATTAATCCCTTTTCTGTTAAGCCTGTATCTTTTAATAATTTGGCTGTATTATCACTGCCCTGCAACAGTGCCAGCAGCAAATGTTCAACACTTACAAATTCATCTTTAAAAGTTTTTAAGGCTGCTGTTGACCGCAACAATACATTATTTGCTTCACGGCTTAATGATTGAGCAGGTTCTCCGCCCGAGATTTTTGGCAACTTTTGAATAGCAACTTCCAATTTTTCATCAACATAACTTACGTTAACGTTATTCTTTTTCAGCAGGTACTCAACAGGTGAATCCTTATCGTTCAACAAAGCTTTTAAAACATGCTCCGTTTCTATAGTAGCATTATTGGCCGTAAAAGCCAATTGCTGTGCCTGCTGTAATATTTCCTGCGATTTTATGGTTAAGTTTTGTAAACTCATTTTTTAGTAATTTAATACATTAAACACAAAACTCAATCCACAATTAAATCTACGCTAATATGGCATATGAGGCTTAATCCTTCTGCCGCATATGCAGTTGCACCAATGCTAATATGCTAATGTTGCAGGTAACTCTGGAAACATGAGCTAAAGCCATAACCGGAAAGTGGTTACCTCGTAATTTTTACCGCTATGCTGTACATTATAATATAGAGCACTTTTAACTGATTTGGCGTTGGAGTATCATTATTACTTAAATTTGCTCCAATTAAATTACAGTATTAAGGCATAAAAAGACTGGATTATCGTTATATCCTTTAGGAAAACTGACATATGAAGAAACTGACTGGCTTTATTTTATTTAGTGGCCTTTTTATAAATGTATCTGCACAGAAAAAAGATAAATTAATTTCGGGTATTTACCTGCAATGGGGATACAATACCGAGTGGTATACCAAAAGCAATATTCATTTCAACTCTATGGTAAATGGTGTTCATCATAATTTTACCATTTACAAAGCAAAAGCACATGACAGAAGTGACCTGGATGGAATTGTAAAAAAACCGCTTGAAGTTTCGGTGCCGCAATACAATTACCGGATCGGATTTTACTTAAATAAAAAACATACCAAAGCGATCGAGCTTAATTATGATCATACAAAATACATCGTTTACAATAACCAGGTTGTTAGGGCCAGGGGGAATATTGGTAATACTTATTTTAATAAAGACACTTCATTTACATTTAATGAATTACACTTTGAACATACCAACGGTGCCAATTTTTACCAGGTAAATTATGTTCAGCAATACGAATTAAAAAGAAATGCAAAACGACCCGTTTTTACAGCATTATGGAAAGCAGGGGCCGGTATTCTTATTCCTAAAACAGATATCAGGCTCAGCAATAAAAGGGTTGATAACCGTTTTATTATTGCCGGTTATTGTTTTGGCGCTGAAGCAGGTGCCAGATGGTACATAAGCAAAAGCTTATTTTTTGAAGGAACCGCCAAAACCGGTTTTGCCAATTATACCAATGCCCTTGGGGTTGGTAATGGTAAAGTAAACCACAGCTTTGGCTATTTTGAACTGATCGGAACAATTGGCTATGATATCAATTTTTAAATAATTTTAATAAATGAAAAGCCCTGCACAATAGCAGGGCTTTTGTATTTTTATAAAAAGGCAACTTATGTACGAACATAAAAAACAAAAACTGGCTCCCATTAAAGTTTATTACAGGCGACTTTGGAACAATGTTTTACTTAGCCTGTTGATCCTGGCGTTTTGTTTACTGACAGGTGTTCTTGGATATAAATTTACGATCCCCGAAATGGATTGGTATGACAGTCTTTTAAATGCATCAATGATTTTAAGCGGTATGGGGCCAATGATTGACCCGCATATTGTTTTAACTAAAACTGCCAAAGTATTTGCATCCATGTATGCTTTGTTCAGTGGTGTTGCCTTTATCAGTACGATCGGTATTTTAATTGCCCCGATCGCACACCGGTTTTTTCATAAACTTCATGTAGAAGATACTTCTCCAGATCAATGAGTGCCATTCAAAAACATACAGAGCTCATAAAACATCTTGCAGCAAATGCAGGATTTGATTATTGCGGCATTGTAAAAGTACAGGTACTGGATGAAGATGCCAGG
>JANOFR010000112.1:0-12048 GCA_031413755.1 Chitinophagaceae bacterium | reverse complement strand
GTCTTATCTTCTTTTAATTTTAAAAATAATTTCTCTGTGGATTGATCAGGATATCCTTCAGAATAGCAATCAACCATTACAAAATTCAGGAGTGTTGATTTTTCCAGTTTTTCATCCAGGTACTGATCCCCATCCAAAAGAAGAACATACTTTTCGTTATCAGCAACTGTAAGCCATGGTTGATGATAAAGTATAACTTTTAAAGTTCCGGGCAGATCAAAATCTAAAGGCTGATTACAGAAAATATAGTCAGCCGCCGCATCACCTATATTCCATTTATCAGTAGCTGCATCGTAAGTGTAGCCAATATCCTGCAAGTCATCAGGTGTAATTTTTTCCTGTTTACTAAAATCAGCCACAACTACCGGAACGTGCTTTGCGCCAATATTAGTTACTGCAAAACTTTCTCTTCTGTTATATTCAAAAGGAGAATAAGGAAGCCTCACCCCCAATCCCTCTTCAAAAAAGAGGGGCTTTGCAGAGCCTTTAAATTCATTACTTTCTACGTTATCAATAGTAGCCGTCTGATACCTTTTTACTATATCATTACAAACAGGAATTTCCAACTCCGGATCTTCTGTTAATGAAACACGTATAGTATCCCCAATGCCATCTTCCAATAATGTTCCGATTCCTATAGCTGATTTTATTCTTCCATCTTCGCCATCGCCCGCTTCAGTAACACCCAGATGCAGAGGATAAGCTTCACCAAATTCTTCCATCATATGATTGATGAGTAACCGATAAGCCTGTACCATCACCTGTGGATTACTGCTCTTCATACTCAACACAATATTGTGATAATCCTCATCTCTGGCTATCCTTAAAAATTCCATGGCGCTTTCAACCATACCCATAGCTGTATCGCCATAGCGGCTCATGATCCGGTCACTCAAACTTCCATGATTGGTGCCGATACGCATGGCTGTTCCATATTCTTTACAAATTTTTACCAGTGGCATAAAACGGTCTCTTATCCTTTCGATCTCTTCGGTATATTCTGCATCGGTATAATCAATCTGTTCAAATTTTTTCTTGTCAACATAATTACCGGGGTTAACCCTTACTTTTTCAACAATCCTCGCCGCTAACTCGGCAGCGTTGGGTGTAAAATGTATATCGGCCACCAGGGGTGTATCGTATCCTCTTTTTCTTAACCCGTCTTTTATGTTTTGTAAATTCGCGGCTTCGTTTTTTGAAGGGGCTGTAATACGAATCAGTTCTGCGCCGGCTTCAATGCATCTGATAGATTGCTCAACCGTTGCCATCGTATCCATGGTATCGGTGGTGGTCATGGTTTGTATACGAATGGGATGATGGTTACCGATGAAAAGATTACCAATCTTAACTTCCCGGGTTTTCAGGCGTTTATATGCTGTAAGGGATTCGCTGTAAAACTGCATGGTACAAAAATAACAATAAAACGTTGGGTTTGTTTAACCTGAAAGAAGCCTTTACCGAAATGCCTACCAGTCCTTCTCTGGTTTAGCCGAAGTAGCGGTATTAACTTTTCTTAATCTGTCCTGCAGATTTTTTTCCTGCTGGAGTAATGCTTTTAGTTTTTCTTCTGCATCCTGCCTGGTTAATTTGGATGGCTGAGGTTTGGGTTGTGTATTTTTCTCCGCTTCCCTGGGTTTGTCTTTTTCCTTTTGCTTTTTATTGTCCTTAGGTTTTTTATCTTCTTTTTTGGATTTATCTTCTTTTTGTTGTTCCTCCTTTTGTTGCTGTAACGCTTTTTGAAGATTCTGCCTGGCATCTCCATCCTGCGGATCTAACTTTAAAGCATCTTTATAGGCTTCTATACATTCAGGAATTTTTTTATTGTTCTGGAGCACAACCCCTTTGTTATAAAAGGCTTTTGACCTATGGGTGCCGGATGTAGCATTTGATAATGCATTTTCATAAGCCTGAATGGCCTCATCGGTCTTTTTATTTTTATAAAAAGCATTTCCCAGATTATATTGAGCGGTTGGGTTAGCCGGGCTTTTTTCTGTAGCCTCTTTATAATTTAATATGGCATTTTCATACTCCTTTTTTTCGTAAGCCTCATTCCCTTTTTTTATTAAAATTTTTTCATTTTGGGCACCTGAAGTAAATGGGAAAAGGCAGATTATCAATACAAAAAATGTAACCATTCCCATACTTTTAGCAACTTTAACCCGGGCTATTGTAAGCCTTTTTCTTTCCGAAATAAAAAATTCAATAATCAGTAAGCATAGTGCCAATGCTAAAAAATAAGGATAATAATTTTCATAATGGATCAATGAATCTTCTGTAACGGCTTTCTGATCCAGACTACCCAACTGTACATCTAGCTTGCTTACCAGGGCATCGGTATTGGTAAATAACTGGTAGATCCCATTCCCTTTTTCAGCTATTTTTTTTAATTCATCTTCATTTAACCTGGTTATTACAATATTGCCGCTAACATCCCGCTTTACCTGGTTAGTGAGTTCATCAATTATGGTTGACCCCTGAGAAGAACCGATGCCCACGGTATTAATAACGATACCTGCATCAGCCATTTGAGCGGCAATTTTTAAAGCATCTTCATCATGGTCTTCACCATCGCTTATTAAAACAACGGCTTTGTATTTTTTTTCTTTTGAGTTAAATGAAGCGTAACACATTTTTAAGGCTTCAGAAATTACAGTACCCTGAGTGGGTACAATTTCGGTTGATGCAGCGGAGAGATACATTTTTGCTGCAGCATGATCACCCGTTAAAGGCATTTGCAAATAAGCCCTGCCGGCAAAAACCACTATTCCAACCCGGTCATTTGCAAGCTTATCAATTAACTTACTAAGAGCCTGTTTTGCCCGTTCTAACCTGTTGGGCTTTATATCCTGTGCCAGCATACTTTTACTAACATCAATGGCAATCATAATATCAATGCCATTACGATTTACTTTCTCTACCCCTTTTGGAGAACGAAGATTTGCCAGCGCGAATATCCCCAGGGTGATCGCACCCAGTATTAATACAAATTTTAAAGCAAATTTTATAGCTGAATAATTTTTGGTCATTTCCTTTACCAGGTTCTCATCACCGATTTTCTTAATTGTTCTCTGTTTCCGGTTCAATACAAAAAAAAACAAGATCAGCAGCAATGGAATTGCTGCCAAAACAATAAAATATTCAGTGTGTTGAAAACCTATCATTATGTAGCATGCAAAATAACAAAACTGCCAATAAGCATAATGTTAAAAAATTAAAAAAAAGATTACTGAATAAAGATTTTGAATTTGAATTTTTGTATTATTTCTTCCCTTCAAAAAAACCGTATTGCTTAAGAATTGATTTTGTTATATTCAAACTTACGTTTTTCATATCTATATCCCTTACCGGCGCTTTTACAAACGTTACAAAAAAGTAAACGTGTTTATTTTCTTCAATCCAACCAACCAACCAGCCAATGGCATTTCCCTGTCCGTCTGAGCCATCCCCGTCCGATCCGGCACGGGCGGGCGGGCGGGCATCTTCGCCAAAGCCCCAGCCGGTTTTATAACTTAATTTGTATGCCGTATTATTTTCCTGCAACATAACATCCCTTACCATCTGTTGAACACTTTTACGGAAAGGTAACTGATCAAAATATAATTTTTTAACAAGCCCCAGTTGTTCATCCGGAGATATTTTCAAAGTGTTATTAAGCCAGAATGAATCAACAGGACCACTGATATCCCTATTGCCATAACCCACACTGTCAATCCATTGCTGGATGGTATCTTTTCCAATTCGCCTGGCCACTTCCTGGTAATAAGGTACACTGTTTATTTTAAAAGCTTCGGTCATATCCATATCCTTATTCCAGTCATTGTTACCCCTTTTTATTCCATCCCATTTAATCTGCATTTTATCATCGAGAATAATGCCGGTTTGCAGACCTACCAATGAGTTGAAAATTTTAAATGTAGATGCCGGGGAAAAACGCATGGTATCGTATTTCATATTGTACACAGTTACTTTACCGTCTGCATTGTTTAACATGGTAAAACAGCCTTCAACTTTATTTTCGTCAAAATATCTTTTCAGGCTGTCGTCGTTGTTTGCCTTATTTACCGAACAGGAAGTTATAAGCAGCAGGCTAAGTGCAATAATCAAATGGCAATTGGCAACAGGTAAAAGTTTTTTAAGGGCAGGTCTCATTACTTGAATTTTTTGAATTATTTTTTATGAAGATGTTTAGCCGTTGCATCCAGTGCATTAAAGAATTTTTTTCCGAATTTCCTGATGAGGGCTTCTTTTAAAAATATATAAACCTGTACTTTTAATTTTTTACCCAGTGAACAGGCAGCTTTACAGTTATCTTCGCGGGGTTCATAATTTACATATACATTATCACTGTGTTTACTGTTTTTGGTAATAACCGGAAACAGGTGACAACTGATTGGTTTTTTCCACCCGATAGCTATCGGGTTTATCTTACCATCAATATAAGCCTGTTCAATGCCACATTTTACAATGCCATCTTTGCCATGTATACCGTAAACACAAACTTTACTGTCGATGGTGGGGGTTACCCAACCATATTCCCTGTCGTACACATACCTACCCTGCCGTTTCAGTTCTTTTTTACTTTTTTCGTTTAAATAAGGCAACACAGTTTCATATACTTCATTTAATTTATCCAGCTCCTCTTTTTCAAGCGGGGCGCCGGCATCGCCATCTACACAACAGGCACCTTTGCATTTAGAGAGGTCGCAAACAAATTGTTCCTGAATTACCGCATCACTTACCAGAATATTATCTATCGAAATCATAAGACCACAAAAATAGTGAAAGCAGAGGTTTATAGGTTCAAATAGTTCTGCAGTTTTATTTATTCGTCCATTTAAAAGTATTGATCAGGTGATCAATATCATTTTGTAAAAAATCCTGGACAGGCCTTAAAGAATCTGCATTAGGGGTAACATCAAAATATAATGCTCCCCTGAAGAAATTTTTTGTGGTGTCACTCATAAAAAATTGTTTTGATGTTGCTGCATTGCCACCAACACGAAAAAAAACTCCGGTAACCCCATTTTTTGTATGAAATAAACTGTCTTTTATGGAAGAGGCAATAGATCCATTTTTATTGGTGAGTTTAAATGCATCATTTACCATGTAATCAAACACATTTGTACCAAGTGAATCTTTATACGAGCCATCAGGTTGTTTTACTTTATAAGTTGACTTGCCGCCAATTGCTTTATAACTCAAAAAAATCCTTCCGCCGAATCGTGGAAAATCTATATTTATCCAATACGGATTTTCAATATCCTGGTCAAAATAGCTACTGTCTTTAATGATCATTGCGTAAGCAGGGTATTCAAATGAATAGGGGAAGCCTTCTTTTTGAAATGTCACATATTTTCTTTCTGGAAAATCAATTTTAAAATACCCGTTTTTTTTTGAAGTATATGTTGAATTACATTCAGTAAAGAATAGGCAATAAAAAACTGGTAACACAAAATAAAAAAATAGATTTCTGAAATTAAAAAACAGTTTTTTCATTATAGAATTTTATTGCCTTTTTAATGAAGTCGCAATTATACAGGATCTTGTTTTTTTATTGTAATCTTTACTTTGCCCAACCTGTTTTTATCTATTTCCAGAGGGATAAAAATATAATCACCGCTTATAACTTCTGCATTTACTTTTGGAAACTCACCGGCAATTTCCAGTACAAGCCCGGCCAATGAATCACTCTCACCCCTTACGGTGTCAAAAGTATCAGCAGGTAATCCAATAGATTTACATACATCATTGATCATAGTTTTACCTTCAAAAATAAAGTTATGATCATCTATTTTTTTATTGCCACTCTCTTCATCATCAAATTCATCTTTTATTTCGCCAATAATTTCTTCCATCACATCTTCTAAAGTAACAATACCTGATGTTCCCCCAAATTCATCTACTACAACCGCAAAATGCATACGCCGGTTCCTGAATTCCTGTAAAAGGTCTTCAATAAGCTTTTGTTCATGCACAAAATAAGGTTGCCTCAATAAGATATGCCAGTCAAAATCTGAAGACTCATTAAGGTAAGGCAGGATATCTTTTGTATGTAACATCCCTACTACTTCATCTAAGTTATTTCTATATACAGGCAGGCGGGAATAATGCAACTCTTCAATCTTTTTAACTGTATCTGCAAAATTATGATTAACATCCATCCCGCTTACATCAAGCCGGGTACGCATTACTTGTTTTACGGTTGTATCTCCAAATTTCCGGATACCTTTCAAAATCGATTTCTCTTCAGGGCTAGCTTCATTTTCCGGTAAAAGATCAATAGCATAGTCCAGGTGGCTACGGTCTAAGGTTGAAGAATTTTCTGAAGAAAATTTCCTTTCAACCCTGTCACTGAAACGAACCATCCGCTTACTTAACCTGTAAAAAATACTTCTGAAAATTTCCACTATAAGAGAAGCAGTTGCGGCAAACCAGATTTTATGATAAGTGGCCCAAACTTTTGGCAACACTTCTCCAAATAACAGCAATAAAAAAGTAACAGAGCCAACTTTAATTAAAAAGATGGGCCAAAATGTAAGATCAAATCCTTCAATCCAACTGTCAATTAAAATATTTGAGATTAAAATGATGCCCATGTTGACAAAACAATTGCTTATTAACATGGAAGCCAGCAAGGTTTTTGGCTGATCCAGTAAACTAACAATACGGCGGTATGCCGGCTGCTTCTTTGTACGCAGCATATTAATATCCTTGTAAGTAAGGGAGAAGAACGCTATTTCGGAACCAGCCAGTAAAAAAGACAAAATAAAAAGTATGAACACTAAAAAAATAAGTACGCTTGCAGCGGCAGGAGTTATTGCCAGGAAAGTAAAAGTTAAAAATTCATGAACCGAATGATAATCCAAAACAATTAGTTTAAGTAAAAAATTATTTATTCAAGACCCTTTTAAGGTCATAAATAAATATGTTTAAACTACTTTGCTTACGCTAAGTAGTGCAAATGATTAAAACGGCAGGTGCTCTGAGCCATCATCTGCTGAAGGAATTTCTGGATCATTATCAACATCTTCTAATCCCTCCGGTCCCTGGGAAATATGTTGGCCATCACTTCTTTTGTCTAACATGATAAGATTATCACCAACAATTTCGGTTGCAAATTTTTTATTGCCTTCTTTGTCTTCCCAACTTCGGGTTTTTAAACGTCCTTCTATGTAAACCAAACTTCCTTTATGCAAATATTTTTGAGCCAATTCAGCCAATCCCCGCCAGAGTACAACGGTATGCCATTCGGTTTGTGATATTAATTTGCCGCTACGGTCTTTATAGGTTTCTGTAGTAGCCAGGGAAAATTTTGCCACCCCAATATTGCCTTCCAGAAACTGCATATCCGGATCTTTACCCAGGTTGCCTATCAGCATTACCCTGTTTACGCCTCTCATAAAGTTGATTTATACTATTTATTTTCGATTCCTTTTGCGTTTCAACAAATTTAAAGATACATTTTTATCTTTCAACTGCATTGCCTCATTTTCTGCCAAATAAAGAGTTATGAATTTGGGAAAAGGGAGTTTAGCTAATTTTTTATGGGTAACAGCTTTATAGATTTGCCCGGTTATCGCCTTTGCAGCCTTTATATGAATAAAAATGCCTTGAATAGTTTGATGCGTTAACTTTTGGTTATATAATCTGGAAACATTTATTATTTCATATTTGTTTTTATAAACTATCTTTTTGAATAAAGAGGTTTCTGTTATTTCTTCAACGGTCATTAATTTGCCTGTCTCCAGCAAAACAAATTCATATAGGTTTTCCCAAATATCTTTTGCCCCCCTTTTACGAACATAAATTTTTCCATTTTGCTCAACTATTAAATAATAAAACCACCTTGATTTTTTAATGAGTTTACCATCTTTTACAGGAAATTTATCTGTTAAATTTTGCAAACCCGCTACACATTTCGACTTAAAGCAACAGGTACTACACAATGGATTTTTAGGTTTACAGATCACCGCACCAAAATCCATAATAGCCTGGTTGTAAACGCCGGGTTTCTTCTTATCTAATAATTGATTGGCAAGGGTTTTAAATATTTCTTTTCCTTCAGTACTGTTGATGGACTTATCTATTCCAAAAAAACGTGATAAAACCCTGAATACATTTCCATCCAAAACGGCATAAGGTAAATTAAATGCGAATGAAGCTATTGCTGCAGCAGTATATGGACCTACTCCTTTCAAAGCAAGTATTTCTTCATATGTATTTGGAAAATCCCCTTTTTTTTCATTGGTAATATACTTTGCCGTTGCAATCAGGTTTTTACAACGTGTATAGTATCCAAGGCCTTCCCATAGCTTAAAGACCTTTTCTTCAGGAGCCTTGCCTAGTTTTTCAATACCGGAATAAGCAGTAATAAATCGATCATAATATTTCCAGCCCTGTTCCACCCTGGTTTGTTGTAAAATAATTTCACTCAGCCATATTTTATAAGGGTCTGTTTCGCCTTTCCAGGGCATCATTCTTTTATTATCCTGCTTATTCCAAAGTAGTAGCGTTTTAGTGAAATACATTTTATTGATATAGGTATCCAAATATTAATTAAATATTATACTAATTGATATTTTTTCAGGTTATTTATTTAATCTACATTTAATTAGTTGTCAATTAGTTATGAGATTTATAACAAATAAGCATGAATCATACTTTTATACAAAGTACCTGATAATCACCAACTTATTTGGTTATTTCAAAAATTTTGTCGTATTTTTCTAAACATTATAAAAAAATCAACATGAGAAAAGCCGACCTCATTAATCAAATTTCTGAAAAAACCGGCATACCTAAAGTAGATGTTCTGGTAACACTGGAAACTATGTTTAAAGCTGTTAAAAATTCTTTAGCTGCCGGTGAAAACATTTATATACGTGGATTTGGAAGCTTTATAACCAAAAAAAGAGCTGCTAAGATCGGGCGTAATATTAAGAAAAATATAGCAGTAGAAATACCCGAACACTTCATACCTGCTTTTAAACCGGCAAAAGAGTTTATGCTGGAAATAAAATCATCAGTTAATGTAAAAGAGAGTACCGAAAAAGAGGATGACAGCGAAGACTAACATACCTTTACTGTATAAATTTACACGGTGAAGAAACAATTGATATTTACCCTATCCGGGCTGACTTTAGTAATCTTACTTTTTATTTTTGGCAGAACCGTTGCTCACAAAAACAACTCAGTAAGTCCTGTTGCACCCCCAAATAAAATGTTTAATATCAAACAATTTATTGAGGAAGAAAAACAACATTTAACATCCACACAGGCTGTTAATCTTGGTAAATTAGAAAATAGTGTAACACGTGGAGACATTAACAGTCAACTGATTACTGCAAATACCCAATTGGCAAATTTCTGGAAAGACAGCATTCATTCCTTTGAACCATATGCTTATTATTTATCTGAGGCAGCTAAATTGGATAAGTCAGAAAAAAACCTCACCTTTGCTGCCCAATTAATTTTAGATAACCTTCGTGCCGAACAGGATGAGGCAAAATTAAATTGGAAAGCTGAACAGGCAATAACTTTATTTGAAAAAGCAATAGAACTAAACCCTGGTAATGATGATTTAAAAGTTGGATTGGGAAGTTGCTATGTATTTGGTAAAGGCCGGATCGGCGGAACGGAAGAGACAATGAAAGGTATTCAGCAGTTACTTGCTGTAGTTAAAAAAGACTCTAACAACATGAAAGCTCAAATGATGTTGGGTGTTGGAGGATATGTATCCGGGCAATATGGTAAAGCGATTGAGCGTTTACAGAAAGTAGTTATCGCTCAACCGGATAACCTTGAAGCAATAGCTTTTTTAGCAGATGCATATGCTGCCAAAGGCGAAAAAGCTGAAGCAATAAAGTGGTATTTGATTAGTAAAAGACTGGTTAATAATCCTGACTACAGCAAGGAAGTTGATGAAAGGATTAAATTATTACGGTAAAATTTCGAAGAAGTATTCGGTTTATACCGATATAAAAAGTATTAAAGTCCGGCAGTTTTTCTGACGGCAAAGTAGCAGCTGAGATTTTCCATTAATCCTCTGGATTATATGATAAATCAAAATGGTAACAAATATTTTAAAAAATTATTTTAAACAAAAAAAAGACTAGTTATGCCTTGTGGTAAAAAGAGAAAACGTCATAAAATTGCAACACACAAGCGTAAAAAACGTTTAAGAAAGAACCGTCATAAGAAGAAGTAATTTTTCTTACCGGTGCCCGGAATCCTCATCCGGGCACAAATGTAACTGCATTCTTTACAACTAATGGCTGGTTGTTAACGTATGTGTTTATATTTTCCTTCCGTGATGTAATGGTCTTACCAAAAATTTACGATTGACCAAGGAACTTATTATTAATGCTGCACCGCAGGGGGTTGAGATTGCCCTGTTGGAAGATAAAAAACTGGTAGAACTGCACAGTGAAAAAACTGATGCCAGGTTTGGTGTGGGCGACCTGTACCTGGGAAAGGTCAAAAAACTAATACCTGGCCTGAATGCAGCTTTTATTGATGTAGGATTTGAAAAAGATGCTTTTCTTCATTATACAGATCTCAGCCCTTATGTACGTTCTATATTAAAGTTTACCAATGAAGCCATTAATGATAAAACGGAAAACGGCCTGGATTTTACAAAATTTAAAGTAGAGCCTGAAATCATTAAAACCGGTAAAATTGCAGAAGTACTTAATGGGCGTCCTAATATTTTAGTTCAGATATTAAAAGAGCCTATTGCGGCCAAAGGCCCCCGCCTAAGCTGCGAACTTTCATTACCCGGCCGCTTTGTAGTTGTAACTCCATTTAATGATATTATAGCCATTTCACGTAAAATTCACTCCTCTGAAGAAAGAAAAAGGCTGCACAAGATCATTGAAGCAATTAAACCAAAAAATTTAGGGGTAATTGTAAGAACAGCAGCAGAAGGTAAACATACCGCTGAATTACATGAAGACCTGTTAAGCCTCGTAGCCACCTGGAAAACCATTCAATCCAATTTAAAAGGAGCAACACCTCCCACTAAAATTTTAAGCGAACAGGGCAAAACAACCAGTATTCTCAGAGATCTTTTAAATGAAGATTTTAACAAGATTGTGGTTAATGACAAAAATATTTTTGGCGATGCAAAAACCTATATACAACGAATTGCTCCCGATAAAGCAGATATCGTTTCTTATTATAACAATGGCTCTCCCATCTTTGACAGTTTTGGCATTACCAAGCAGGTAAAAGCTGCTTTTGGAAAAACGGTTAACCTACCAAGCGGGGCTTATTTAATTGTAGAACATACTGAAGCATTACATGTAATTGATGTAAATAGCGGGTATAAGAGTGTAAGTAATAACCAGGAACAAAATGCACTGGAAACCAACCTGGAAGCAGCCGAAGAAATAGCCCGGCAAATGCGGCTTAGAGATTTAGGGGGTATTATTGTTGTTGACTTCATTGATATGAAGCTGATGGAAAATAAAAAGAAGCTGGCCGATGCTATGGACGGTTTTATGCGCCCCGACAGAGCCAAGCATGCCGTACTCGCAATAAGTAAATTTGGTTTGATGCAAATTACCAGGCAGCGTATGAAGCCGGAAATGAGCATTAACACCAGTGAAGTTTGCCCAAGCTGCAGCGGTACCGGGAAAATATCTTCTACCCTTATTTTAGAAGATGAAATAGAAAAGAACCTGAGTTACCTCATCATGCAAAAACATACCGGTTTAACGATTGAGATACATCCTATTTTACATTCATACCTTACCAAAGGATTTTTATTTTCCAAACTTTCCAAATGGCGCCGCAAGTACAAACAACGGATCAAATTAAAGGCCAACTCCAATTATCATTTAACCGAGTTTCATTTTTTTGATGACAGCGATGAAGCGATAAAATTATAAAAAAAACCCCCCGAACTTTCGAGGGCACTGAAAAAGCTCTCTTTTTAGAATAGAACTTGTAAAGCGATTAAGTTAAAATCAATTTTTAGCTTAATCGCTTTTTTATTTTCACCTTTTTTGTGAGGAGCAATAGGGTCGGCTATTGGGCTTTATATGT
>JANOFR010000111.1:0-38425 GCA_031413755.1 Chitinophagaceae bacterium | reverse complement strand
TAATTTCAGTTGTACAAAAACTGAGTCCGGTCATAGCTCAGCAAACAAATTTTCATTTTGAACAGCTCACCGTTAAAAATGGCCTTTCCTCCAACCGGGTTGTTAATATTATTCAGGACAGGCAGGGATTTTACTGGATAGCCACTGTGGATGGACTCAACCGCTTTGATGGTTCTTCGTTTAAAGTATTCCGCTTTGATAAAAACGATTCTGCCAGCATCAGTCATAATCTTTGCCTGTTCCTGCTCGAGGGAAATGATGGTGATATATGGATTGCCACTATGAAAGGTTTAAATCGTTACGAGAAAAAAACAGGACACTTTAAAAGATATTATTTTCATCTGCCGGAGCGGAATGATGATGTACTTAACCGTATATATGGATTAACAAAAGACAAGGAAGGAAATATATGGGCCAGCTCTTATGGTTTGTGGAGAATAAATCCTGTTACCGACGGTATAACCGGATTTTTATATGATCAAAACGATGTAACATCTGTTTCAGATTCATCCCGCATTTTCAATGTGAGCTATGACAAAGCTAATACAGGTTTGTGGATGCGAACCGATTCAGCAATAAATTTTTTTGATATCACAACTGAAAAATTTTTCCATTACCGCCACAATCCTTTTCACTGGACTGTATTTGAACTAAAAGATAAAAGGCCTTTCATTGCTATTGCACAGGATTGTTTTTGGGTATATGACAAAAAAAGTGAGTTATTGTATCGGTTTGAATCAACAACTTCAGTTCATTCATCTGTTCATCAGTCATTTCCCCATGCCATTAATAATTTTTCTGCAGATACTGATAACAGGCCTGTTTTTAGTTTTGAATTAGTACCTGCTCTTATTTATAACCGCCTGCAAAAAAAAATGGAAACGTTGCCCCGGCCGGGTAACAGTTCCGGAATTAATTTTACCGGAATAACCCACCGCATTTATGCAGATCAGGACAAGAACAAATGGCTTTGTACCTCGGAAGGCATATACATAATAAAGCATGATGATAACCTGATGCAATCTTATTTGCTGGAAACAGATAAGTCCGGATTTCCCAACATTGTTCTCTTTATTGTAAAACAAAAAAATACACTATGGCTTCAAATCAGGCACAGTTTGTTTACATATAATCTTGCACAGCAAGAACTTTTGCCTGTTGCAGAATTTGAAGGTAAATCAATAAGGGTTCTGCTTAATGACGGTGATACCCTGCTGTGGTTGTCGGTTAAAAATGAAATTATATTATTCGACTTCAGAACCCGCAGGATTGTTTCCAGAACTTTTATAAAGGGTAACCCTTATTTTGCCATTGCCGATAATCAAAAACATATCTGGGCAGGAACCTGGAGCAATGGATTATATGAACTGGATGGAAAGGGCAGCGTGGTTCAGCATTATTCTGTAAAAAACGGATTGGCTTCCAATGACTTTGTTTGTTGCTGGTATGATGGTGCTGATGAACTTTGGCTGGGTATGAACTCAGGCAAAGGATTTGCAAAATTAGATTTGAAAACCAAAAAATTTGAACACTTTTTTATCAGTTCTGAAAAAAAGCAGGCTATAGAATTTAACACCATTACCGCAATCATAAAAGATAAGATAGGGAACTTATGGCTGGGTACCTATGGCGGCGGTATATATTATTTTGACAGGAAACGTAACCGGTTTCAAAACTATCAGATCAGCGATGGGTTATCTGGTGAATATATCAACACGCTTGCTTTTGACAGTTCTGGAAATTTATGGGTTTCAACAGTGAATGGTATTGACATCATGGATGTACAAACAAAAAATATCCGTCATGTAAATGCAAACATGCAGCAGATAAACAATGACCATATTGCTAATCTTGTTATTGCTGATGACGGAACTTTTTTTTATACAGCAGATAATAAAATAATCGCGGTTAATCCCAGGCAATATAATACTGCTGTGGCAGAGGCCAGAATTTTAGTAAGCGGGTTCAGTGTGTTTGATAAAGAGATAAAGCCTCCTTTAAACACGGCTTTGCCGGTAAGGTTAACGTACCGGCAAAATTTTTTCTCCCTTTATTTTTCTGTAGTAAAAATAAGCCCCGCTATTCCGGCACAATACAAATATAAACTTGAAGGTTTTAATAATAACTGGGTGTACAGTAATAACAGGGGGTTCGCCAATTTTACCAATGTGCCTCCCGGCAGTTATACCTTACTGCTGAATGCAACAAATGAAACCGGTAAGTGGAATGATAAGCCTTTGGAAATAGCTATCATCATCAAACCGCCATTCTGGAAATACGGTTGGTTCTATATTCTTTGTGTTTTACTCATTGCCGCCGCTATTTTATGGGTTGTAAAAAACCGGGTAAAGCAATTTAAAAAAAGACAGCAGGAACAGTTAAGGCTTATAGTTGCCACACAGGAAAAAGAAAAGAAAAGTATTTCGGCGGAGCTGCATGATGATCTGGGTGTTCGCCTTTCTGCTTTAAAATATTTTATCACCTCACTTAAGCAATATCTTACTCCCGGCGATGACCAGGCACATGCAACTTTTGATAAAACAATAGCCATTATTGATGAATCAGTGGAAGATGTGCGTTACCTGCTTATGAACCTCAGCCCGAAAACGCTGAATGAATACGGATACCTAGTGGCGGTAGAAGACCTGGTTAATAAATTAAGCCAGCTCCATATTATTAATATATCGCTGAACCAGAAAGGAATGGAAAAACGCCTGCTTCCTGATACAGAGGCGGGCCTGTACCGCATTACCCAGGAACTTATCAATAATACGTTGAAACATGCCGGCGCCGGTACTATTCAGTTGAACATTGAAAAATCAAACGGCATCATACAATTACGATATGAAGATGATGGCAAAGGTTTCGACCTGCCCGCCGGACAGGCAGGTCCGGTTAACAGTACCGGGGGCTATGGAATTGAAAATATTCAGACAAGGGTAGCATTGCTTAACGGTAAAATTGATTGGGATGCCGGAATAAATAAACCAACAAAAGTAAATATCGTTATTCCCTATAATCATACTTAAGTATGAAGGAGCAGGGTAACTTCAATGTTAATTTTGAATAGTGTTTGAAATCATTTTCGGGTAGAAATTTATATTCCGCTAATGCCTTTACCATTAAGGGCTCTAAGCCCCTCTCTCCTGGAGAGGTGTTGGGGTGAGGTCTTAACTATTGCTATGATTGTGGTACAGAAAAAAAAAATATTTATTGCTGATGACCATCAGTTATTTATTGATGGTCTCCGGCTGATATTTGCACATAACCCCCATTATGAAATAGCCGGTTTTGGCGGCACCGGCAATTCTATTATTGATTTTATTAAGCAACAACCGGTAGATCTGGTGATTACCGATATTAATATGCCCGGCATGAACGGTATCGATGCCACCGAAAAAATAAAAGCCATCAACCCGGTTATAAAAGTAATTGCGGTGAGTATGGTAAACGATTATGCATCGGTACATAAAATGCTGCAGAGCGGTGCCGATGGCTATGTATTAAAAAATGCAGGAGCCGATGAATTGCTGAAGGCACTGGAGTTTGCCGAAGGCGGCGAAGTATTTATCAATAAAGAAATTTCTGATATACTGCTGAAAGGTATCCGCTTTAACCAGTCTGCAGAAGCCAAACGCATTAAGGCAGCCCGGGAAGATCTAACACAACGGGAAAAAGAAATTCTCACACTTATCATACAAGGTTTTAGCAACCAGGAGATAGCTGATCAACTCTTCATAAGTATCCCCACTGTAAAAACACACCGTAGTAATATACTGGCCAAATGCGATGTAAAGAATACTGCCTCATTGGTGCGTTTTGTTATGGAAAATGATTTGCTCCACTAATACTACAAAGTGGTATCATCCTAAAGTATGATTAAAATTTCCATCTTTTTAATGAAAGATAACGCCTGTTGCTGCTATAAGTTTACAGGATCAAAATTTATTTTTATGAAAAAGATATTTAGTAAAAAATTTGCCGGTATGCCACTGTTATTTCTACAAATTACAGCGACGGGATTTCTTGTTTTTTACCTTGTCAGCTGCAGTTGCAAAAGTTATTGCGGGTTAATGAGTGCGGCAGCCGTTTATAAGGCGCATGGTCAGGAAGAAGTTGTTCTGGCAGGAAATAGTATTAATTGTGACTGCTATTGCAATCCAAATGGCAAGGCATGTCAGGATAGTTATGGTACCATTCCTAATAACTCTTTAGACTCAAATGGAAAATCACCACCAGTTAACGTTAGTTCACTCCCTGGCGAATATTTTTCTGCCACCATTACCGCGGGGCCATTGCTTAACTTCAAAAGCAGTAACGAAGAGTACGGAGGCGGTTATGGTAAACATGAGCCGGGTGTGGGTTTTTATGTGGGTGTGGGCACTGCATTTCCATTAAACAGACATTGGGCCATTGCACCGGCATTACGGTTTACCCAAAAAAATGCCAGCGAGAAATTAAGCTATACAGGTGGGCCTGGCGGCGGCACTATGGAGTTTACAGATAAGTATTCTTACAGTTATATCGGCGGCACAATACTGGCACAATACAGGGCGGGCAAACATGTAAGTATTGTAGCCGGCCCTGAGGTCAATTACTTAATATCCTCCAGGGTGATAAATGGCGGCAGCAGTGGCACGGGCGAAAAACAAAGCCTTACTAAAAGTTCTAACAAAGTTGGCTTTGATATACTAGCAGGCATTAAGTATGAAATTCCCGCTGCAAAGGGCCGCTCAAAATGGGGTGTACAATTAATGTACGACCACCGCTTTAGCCGGCTTAATAAAGAGAAAGATGAGAATGGGGTTGATGTACCCGCTTATAATATGAAAAGTATTCAGTTGGGGCTGGCCTATAATATTTGCGGTAGTTGTGGAAAAAATAAATAAGGAACATCTTTTTTATTGCTAAGTATTAAAAGATGGAATGGAAAAATTAATTTATTCACTTTTAAAATAAAAACTCATGCGTAATCTTCAATTAACCTTCCGCCCATTGCATTTTATTGTTTTGATTATTAGTCTGATTGCCTTTTTTGGATGGGGATGCAAAAAATCAGATTATGATTATAAATGCCTGACTTGTACTGCTAAATATAGTACAGGTGAAGTTGCCGGCACGGAGGAGGCCTGCGGTGATGAAGCACAAAGGGCATTCAAAGAGAAATATAACTATGCAGCCACCTTTGAATGTAAATAAACAGCAGGGATCGCCTGTTTATGGAAACCCTGATGAAATTATTAGCAGAAAAAACCGCTTGTTTTAAAAAAACATTTTTATTCCTGCAACAAAAATTAACAAAAGTAAAATGAAAAACATATTCGTTTCTGCTGTTGGTATCCTGTCTTGTTTTATATCCGGTGCACAAAGCTGGAATATTACAGGTAATGCAGGTACTAATCCTGTCAACAATTTTTTGGGCACAACAGATAACCAGCCACTGCTGTTCCGTGTTAATAATAGTTATGCAGGTAAATTAGATGGTAGCCGCGGCAATTATTTTTTTGGAAAAGCCGCCGGGCAACTTAATACCGGGAGCTTCAATATTGCGATGGGTGATTCAGCCCTCAGGAATAACACAGGCGGCAGGGCCAATATTGCATTTGGCTACAAAGCCCTTTATTCAAATACTATTACCGGCGGAATGGTGGCTATAGGCTATTCATCACTTTTCAATAATGGGTTGGGTGTTACCAATGGTTTATCTATACTGGGTACAAACAATACTGCGCTCGGGTCTTATAGTTTATTTTCAAATACCACAGGATACCGCAACACGGGCATGGGAGCAGATGTAATGTATTCAAATATCAGTGGCTGGTATAATACTGCATTTGGATACAGGAGTATGTATGCAGGTGCTACTGGCTATTCCAATGTAGCGATAGGGCCGTTTAGTTTGTACAGTAATATTGCAGGCAGCAACCTGGTCGCCGTAGGCGATTCCGCTTTATACAATAATAACGGGAGCGTAAAAAATACAGCTATCGGTTCCAAGGCCGGTTATAGCACTACTACCGGCGGAAGTAATAATTTTATCGGGTATCGTTCTGGATATTCTAACACTACCGGTAGTAACAATAGTTTTACCGGCTATCAATCAGGATATTTTAATACAACCGGCAGAAATAATACAGCTACAGGTGTTATGGCTTTGTATTCCAATACTACAGCAAAATATAATACGGCTACCGGTGTAAGCGCATTGTACTCCAATACAACGGGGGAAAGTAATACGGCAAGCGGAAATAATGCATTGTATTTTAATACAACGGGTGAAAGAAATGGGGCAATCGGGGTGAATGCCTTGTATAATAATACTACCGGATCTGGCAATATCGCTGTTGGCAATACTGCCTTATTCAATAATACAACAGGTTCTCAGTCGGTAGCCATAGGAGATTCAGCCTTATATTCTGGAGGCTACCGTTCCATTGCAGTAGGTTACAAGGCTTCATACTCCGGCGGAGGGGGTATCGCAATTGGTAATCAGGCTTTATACTTCGGAGCACCCGGGGCTATCGCAATTGGTGAACAGGCTTTATACTCTGGCAGTCCTTTTGGAGCTAATAGTATTGCAGTTGGTTACCAGGCTTTATACTCAGGTAGTGGTTTCGATGGTAATGATATTGCAATCGGTTACCGGGCTTTATATTCCGGAAGTGGATATGAAGGAAATAATATTGCAATAGGCTCCAGAACCTTAGAGTTAAGAGGCGGGTCAAGTAATATTGCTATCGGCAGGGCTGCCTTGTACCGTAATGCCGGTTTTGAGAATATAGCCATCGGCCGGTACACCGGATCAACTATGGAAAATGGATACTTCAATACACTTTTAGGCACTGATATTTATGGCGCTGATAGTTTATGGAACAGTACAGCAATAGGTGCTAGAACAGCAGTACATAATTCCAATCAGGTAGTGATAGGAGATAGTTACATAACCAGTATCGGGGGCCATGTAAACTGGACGGCTTTCAGTGATGGCCGGTTTAAAAAAAATATCCGGAACAATGTGCATGGGCTTGATTTTATCCTGCAATTAAAACCTGTTACCTATACGGTTGATACAAAAAGTCTGCACCAATGGCTCAGGAAAAATGATACAGCAACGGATTCCAGGAAAAAATTTGCAGATAAGCATATCACGGAACAAAAAAATAGTTACTATGTATATTCCGGCCTTGTTGCACAGGAAGTGGAGCAAACTGCCAAAAAAATCGGTTATGATTTCAGCGGCGTTGATGCACCCGGCAACCCTGATGGCGTTTATGGTTTACGCTATGCTGAGTTTGTAGTGCCTTTAATAAAAGCTATGCAGGAACAGCAAACCATAATAGAAGAATTAAAGCAAAGGTTGCTTATTCTTGAAAAGCAAAATTCAAAAATTAACCTGTTGGAAGTTCAGGTACAGCAAAAAGGAAAGAAAACAGTTTTAATTTATCCCAATCCTTCCGGTAATTTTATAACAGTACAAAGTGAAGAGCAATTCGGGCAGGCATTAATAACTGATGTAAACGGAAGAACTGTAAAACAGGTAAATCACCTGCCTGGCTTACTTAAAATTGATGTGGGTGATATAACCCCCGGAATTTATTTTATCAGGTTGATCAGCGGTGAAGCTACTTTTACAGGGAAGTTTATCAGGCAATGAATTTATTAGTTACCTGCAATGCCTGTTTAATAAGTTCCCGCCCGGTTGCCCCGGTTGCCCCTATGATTAATATTTTCATTGAACAATAAATTTCATTAAAAACAGTAAGGGCCGGTTTATGATTGGCGTGCTTTCCATTCAGCAATGATAATTTTCTCTCTGTTCATCAATGATTGGGCACCTGATAACATTTTTATTTTTATTATTAAAAGTGCACCGGGGTAAATTGATTGGGGCTGTTACGAATTTACAATTTTATCCAGTCGTTTTCTATATGATGCAAAACTTAAAATAATGCCATAGTTTGTGAATTTGTTGAAGTGTCTTCTATTTTAAAATGTAAATTACGGAACGGAATTTACATGTAGAATAAAATATAAATGAGTTTTTTATATAGCCGGTATTCAACGTAAATTATAACTACATCATACAAACCGGGTTGACAAAAAATAAATTCTACCTTTGCCCTCTATCAGCCGGGTTATCGTTCCGCTTAAGGCGGAAAGGAAAGTCCGGACAGCAAAGAGCAACACACCGGTTAACAGCCGGCTTCCCGATTTTATCGGGAAAGAGACAGGGCCACAGAAAATAACAGTCCTGCCCCTGGCGGGATAAAGGTGAAAACGTGAGGTAAGAGCTCACGGGTTTTTGCAGTAATGCTTAAATTGGGTAAACCTTGTGTGCTGTAATGCCACGTAAACCGGCGCTTGAGGGCGGCTCGTCCGATGCCTGCCTAACGGCAGGCAAGCCGAAGGGTAGGCAGCAAGATCCCCGCAGTAATGCGGGGGCAAGATAAATGATAACCATCCTGGCTTACCGGGATACAGAATCCGGCTTACAGGCTGATAGATTTTTAAAAAATTAAAAGGTCTTACTTTATGGTAAGTCCTTTTTTTTTACTTTTTGCCCCTTAAACAACATTCAACCTTTCAACAACTTTCAACTGCTTTTCAACAACTTTCAACTTCTTCAACAACTTTCAACAATTTTCAACAATTTTCAACTTCTTTCAACTATTTTCCTTTAAAACTCCCCCCATCCACATCTTTTATAAACTGTATCAATCCCGGAAAAAAGTTTTTCTGGTCATCATACATGCTCATGTGGCTGCCGTTAGGGCAAAGCAGGAACCTTCCCTTCTGTACCTGGGTACTCATCCACTTCATGTGTTCGGGGTCCATGGTATCATGTTGACCGCCAATGGTGAGGGTAGGCGTTTTAATTTTGGGCAACTCTTTGCTTACATCCCAGTTTACTAAATTACCAGCAATACCAAATTCGCTGGGTCCCTGCATGGTAACATATAATGACTGATTTATTTTGTTTAAGGAACGGGTCATTGGCTCGGGCCATTGATCTAAAGGAATACGGCAAATATGTTTTGCATAAAAATTCGGCATCAGCAGTTCCATGTATTTTGGATTTGCAAAATCTCCTTTGGCTTCAATCTGCCTGATGGTATCTAATATCTTCTGATCGAACTGCGGAGCCAGAACTTCCTGTGCATATTTGCCATAAGCCGGGCAACTGCACATCATATTGCTGATGATAAGGCCTTTTAAATTATCCTGGTATTTTAAAGCGTACTGCATACCCAATATGCCACCCCAGGAATGTCCGAGTAAATAAAAATTATCCCTGTTTAAATGTAATACCTTACGAACCTGTTCCACTTCTTCAACAAATCTGCCCAGGTCCCACATGGTTGTGTCTTTGGGATTATCAGAAAGGCCACAACCCAGCTGATCATAATAGATCAGTTCAAATCCTTCGGGCAGCATAAAACTTTCGAAACACTCAAAGTACTCATGTGTGGCTCCGGGGCCTCCGTTTAGTAAAAGCAATTTTATTTTTGGGTTGTTGCCAATGCTTTTTGTCCACACATTGAATTTACCTTTAGGAGTTTCAATGGGTATTACTTTAATACCTCCGGTTTGAATTTCCTTATACAAATCAGTATTGTAAGCAACTGCTGTTTCTTTTTGTTGATCATTGCAGGAAATAAAAAAGACCGAAGCAAGCAGTATAATAAAGTTTTTCATTTGTATTATTTTAAGTTTGTGAAATTATAAACTCACTGAAAATAGTTCGTTTTATACCGGGCCATTCCGGTGCAATAAAACTAAAATACATGGTATCCCGCACCAGTCCATCTTCATTGATCATGTGCTGGCGTAATACGCCTTCTTTTACCGCCCCGATCTTTAACATGGCTCCCTGCGATTTAAAATTTAATGCGCTTGTTTTTAATTCAATCCTGTTCAATGCCAGCTTTTCAAAACCAAAACTCAACAATAAAAACTTGCAGGCCTTGTTAATACCACTGCGCTGTAAAGCAGGGTGATACCAGGTCCAGCCAATCTCCATTCTTTTATTGGGGAACGAAATATTACCAAAACGGGTGCAACCGGCGTATTGGTTATTTTGTTTATCAAATATGGCAAAGGGGTAGGAGCTGCCCGCTTTTTTTTCGGTAAGCGCAGTATTAAAATAACGTTTAAAATCAGATTCATGTCGCACTTTAGCACCCGTAAATTCCCATAATTCGGTATGCAGGGCAATGGGCAGTAAAAATTCAAAGTGTTTTTCGGTAAGCGGTTCTACCCTTGCCCGCCCGTTTTCCAGTATATATTCCTTTTCAAAAAAATTATCAGTAGTCATTTTATTCCCATTGCTTTTAATAAATTTACAACCAGTTTATCAATGGGTAAACTAACAGTTTGATCCGAAAGGTTATCCCAATCAATAAACCGGAAGGTTTCTGTTTCGCCGGTTTCATTATACATTTTTAATTGTTGTTCATCAAAATCAAATGGTTTATTGCGAAGGGGAGCTGTTATGGTTTCCAGTGCTTCTGCAAAATAATAAATGGAGATGATCTGGTGTGCAGCATTAAATGCAGATTGCTGATAAAAATCTGTCGTATAAATATGATCGGTAATTTTTACTTTTAAATTCATTTCTTCCAAAAATTCACGTTGCAGGCATTCCCTGGTGCCTTCGCCAAACTCCAGACCGCCACCGGGGAATTTGGTAATGTACGCACCGCGTATAAATTCATCACTCACTAATACCTGGCGCTTTTCATTTAATAAAATACCATAAACCCTGATGTTGAACATACTGATCATTTCCTGACTCTTTTTGCATAATTCCAGATTACAAAACCCAATATGATGATGGAAAGTATTACCGGTAACCAAAAAGCCATATGGCTTTCTTTATAGGGGATGGGAACATTCATACCATAAATGCTGGCTATTAAAACCGGCACACTTAAAAAGATAGTGAGTGTAGTTAAACGTTTTAAAACATCGTTCTGGTTATTACTGATAATACTGGCAAAAGCATCCAGTGTACTGTTGAGGATAGTTGTGTAGGTATTTGCCATTTCCAGCGCCTGGGATGTTTCAACGATCAGGTCTTCCAGGAAATCTCTTTCTTCTTCATTTAATTTTAGCACATTGGTACGGCTTATCTTCATCATCAGCAGTTCATTACTGCGTAATGCCGTAAGGAAGTACACAAAACTTTTTTGTATACGCATGAGTTGCAGCAATTCTTCATTGCGGTTGCTGTCGTAGAGTCTTTGTTCTAAACTGTTGCGGCGTGTATTGATCTCTTTTAAATAGTCCTGAAAATTGGTGGTTATCTTTTCAAATATTTTTAATACCATCATATTCATCCTGTCGGGGTTGCGGTGTTGAAATGAATTCAGGAACTTTTTGATCGCTTCGTTTTCAAAAGAATTTACGGTTACGATCTGGTTATGGGTGAGTATGATACAAATGGGTATGGTAATATAAAATGAATCGCTGAGGTTGAATGAATTGTTTTCAGTTGGTGTTTTAATAACAATGAGTTTTACATCATCTTCAATTTCGTACCGGCTGCGTTCATCAATATCCAGTGAGTCTTTTAAAAAATCAATGGGTATGTTCATAGCTTCACTCAACTCTGTAAACTCTTCCTGTTTAAGCGGTGGCAATACATTTACCCACACTGCTGTATCGGGCCTGTCAATAACAATGGTCTTTTGGTCTATATTTTTAAAGTATTGGATCATGGGGCAGTTATAATTTTTTGGATAACGGATAAATGATGTTGGGTATGAAAGATGGTGAAATAACAAAGCTCCCTTAAAGTTATACGGCCAAGCAGCGGATGCTTTACCAGGTAACTGTCTAAATCTTTTTCGGTTCTGTTTTCAGTTACTGCATTTATAAATTTTGAACCTGCTTTATTCCAGTTATTCAGTAATTTTTGTTTACCATATTTTATTTCAATGGGTTTGGGAACAAACCTTTTGCTGGCCTGCCCGCCTTCCTGTAGTTTTTTGTAGTATTTGTCTTTTAATTCATCAAAGGTTCGTGAGGCCCTGTTGGGTGTTCCCCAGATCCACCTTACTAAAAATTTAGGGAGCCAATAAGCAAGGGTGCTGGTATTTGTGGAAATAATGAGGTGTTGTATATTTTCCGCTGCCGACCATTTGTTAACCGGTCTTTTAAAAAGTTCGGTTTCATCTATGTTGTTGCAGTTGATTGAAAATTGTTTAAATATATTTTCAGCTGCAGTTAAAATTTCGTTTTTGGTCATATTTCAATTTCGCCTTTGTAAACCAGTTCTGCCGGTCCGCAGAGCCAGATATTTTCAAAATGCTGGTCATCAATTTTTTCAAATTCCACACTTAAATTTCCACCAGGTGTTTTTACCTCAACGCGGTTAAATCCATTTTCATTATGTGCACTCATCAATGCTGCAGCTGTTACTCCGGTTCCGCAGCTAAGGGTCTCGTCTTCTACTCCCCGTTCATACGTACGCACAAAAATACCGTCTTCATCAATAGTCTCCACAAAATTTACATTAATACCTTCCTTTTCAAATTGTTTGCTATGCCTTATTTCTCCGCCTGTTTCATGTACATCAATATCTTTAACATTATTGGCAAACTTTACAAAATGAGGTGAGCCGGTATTGATGATCATATGCCCCGAATGGTATTCCACATTATATACATCCTGCATTTTTAAACGAACCATACCATGCATTTCTATCTCTGCTTCATGTTTACCATCAATGGCTATAAAATAATACGTGTTTTTATGAATTCCCTGTTGACTGGCGAATTTTACAAGGCACCTTCCCCCATTGCCGCACATACTGCTTTCATTTCCATCGGCATTGTAATAGATCATTTCAAAGTCAAGGTATTTTTTATTGTTCAATAGTATCAAGCCGTCGGCACCAATACCAAACCTGCGGCTGCAGATATGTTTTACCTGATTTGCCGAAAGACCATCGTACTTATTTTCCCGGTTATCCAGGATCACAAAATCATTTCCTGTGCCCTGGTATTTATAAAATTCTATTTTCATTTTAAATGCTTGATTCTGATATTATGGTTAAAGATTGTTTAATTAAATTTTCAACAGCTGACCCTCCATCAGATGAGAATTGTTTGCTGATGCGGTTGGCCACAATGGCACTCAGGCTGAGGCAATGGTGTCCCAGTGCTTTTCCTAAACCATAAATAGCCGATGTTTCCATTTCAAAATTAGTGATATGATAATTACCGAATTGAAAATTTGTCAGGTTATCAATTAATTGGGGATTGCCCAGTCCCAGCCTGAGTATTCGGCCCTGTGGGCCATAAAAGCCGGGACAGGTAACCGTAATACCCTGATGATAATTTTGGGTAAAATGTTTTAAAAGCGAAGCACCGGCCATGGTAATATAGGGTGATATTTTACCTGTACTTAACTGTGTATGTGTACTGAATGCATGGAGCAATTGTTTTTCTTCTTCATTATTTTCATGACGATAAAAATGCATCAGGTTATCAAGCCCCAGCCCATGTGTACTTGCCACAAAGCTATCAACAGGAATGTTTTTTTGTAAAGAACCCGAAGTACCAAAACGAATAATATTCAGGCGTGTAAGTTTTTCTTTAATGAGCCGGGTTTCAAGATCAATGTTTACCAAAGCATCCAGCTCGTTTAAAACAATATCAATATTATCGGGACCAATACCTGTACTTACACAGCTGATCCTTTTTTTACCAAGGTAACCGGTATGCGTAATAAATTCCCGGTGTTTATTTCTGAATTCAATTTTATCAAAATACTTACTTAACTCCCCAACCCGGTCAGGATCGCCAACCGTAATAATGGTTTGTGCTATTTCTTCGGGCCGGCAGTTCAGGTGATATACCGCACCACGGTCATTAATGATCAATTCCGATTCTGCTATGCGGCTCATATTTTATTTGTTTAGCACCAGGGGTGTGCAATTTTCTTTAAAATTACCCTATTTTTGCACTTGTAAAAAATGAAATCTGAATTCGGTATTCAATATTCCTTGTTCTGTACTCATTATTCACATGGTCCTGTAGCCGAGTGGTTAGGCAAAGCTCTGCAAAAGCTTCTACACCGGTTCGAATCCGGTCGGGACCTCAAACCTAACTAACGTCATTGCAAAAAAGGATTTGCTCACTTTGTATGCAATGACGTTTTTATTTTAAAAATATGTATGTAAAATACCTGCACTGGCTCGGCATTGCTGCCTGCATCACCCTGATTATTTCCTGCTTTTTACCCTGGGTATATTATGCCGATCTTAACCAGACCTTTACCGGTTTTTACAGTTATAAAAATGAATATGGTAAACCCGGAAAGTTTTTGATATTTTTTGGAGCATTAACACTTACCTGTATGTTATTGCCTAAAGTATGGGCTAAAAGAACCGGCCTTTTTATAGGTGCCCTTGCACTGGCCTATGCTTTAAAAACGTATATACTTTTTGGTTCCTGCTATAATAATTACTGTCCGCAAAAACTGTTCAGTTTGTACTTGATGGTTGGTTGTACTGTTGTTATGCTGATAAGTTCGGGCTTTCCGAATTTAAAACTTACGGATAAAAAATAAGCATCTTTAATTTTTCTTTACTTCTTTAGCCCAGGCATCTTTTAAAGTAACTGTACGGTTAAAAACCAATTTGCCGGCAGTTGAATCCTTATCTAAACAAAAATATCCTTTGCGTATAAATTGATAACGGCTTTCTGCAGTTGCATCTTTCAGCGAAGGCTCAATGACTGCATGGGTAATGATCTGTAAAGAATTTGGATTGATCATGTCTTTAAAATCTCCTTCTTCGCCCAGTGGATTTTCAGAAGTAAATAAACGGTCGTACAAACGAACTTCGGCTGTTGCGGCATGTGCCGCACTTACCCAATGAATGGTTCCTTTTACACTGATGCCACTGGTATCGCTGCCACTCCTGCTTTCAGGGATATAAATACAATGAATTTCAGTTACATTTCCATCAGCATCTTTTTTAAAACTTTCGCATTTTACTATATAGGCACTCTTTAAACGCACCATACTGCCGGGTGCCAGCCTGAACCATTTTTTTGCAGGCTCTTCCATAAAGTCTTCCCGTTCTATCCAAAGTTCTTTACCAAACAGCAGGGTTCTTTTCCCCATCGTTTCATCGGGGCCATTCTCACTGATCAATGATTCTGTTTTTCCATCATCATAATTATTGATGATCAGCTTAACCGGATCCAGTACAGCCATCACCCGCAAAGCTTTTTGGTTAAGATCTTCCCGTAAACAAAACTCCAGTAAACTCAGATCAATGAAATTTTCTCTTTTGGCTACGCCTATCCTGTCACAAAATGTGCGGATGCTTTCCGGTGTGTATCCTTTTCTGCGGAAGGCACTGAGCGTAGGCATGCGTGGATCGTCCCAGCCAGTAACATGCCCTTCGTTTACCAATTGCAATAATTTTCTTTTGCTCATCACCGTATAGGTCATATTCAACCTGGCAAATTCATATTGATGCGATGGAAATATTTCCAGTTTTTCGATCAGCCAGTCATATAATTCCCGGTGCGGAATAAATTCCAGTGTACAGATGGAATGGGTAATGTTTTCAATACTGTCGCTTTGGCCATGGGCAAAATCATACATCGGGTAAATGCACCATTTGTCGCCGCTGCGGTGGTGGTGGGCGTGTTTAATGCGGTAGATGATGGGATCCCTCATCAGCATATTGGTATGTGCCATATCTATTTTAGCACGCAACACTTTTTCGCCGTCTTTATATGTACCATCCTTCATCTCGGTAAAGAACCTGAGGTTTTCTTCCATGGTTCTGCTGCGGTATTGATTATCATTTCCGGGTTCGGTTGGTGTTCCCTTCATAGCAGCAATTTCATCTGCAGAAGAATCATCTACGTAAGCAAGGCCTTTTATTATTAGATCAACAGCATAGTTATATAAAATGTCAAAATAATCAGAGGTATATAATTCACTGGTCCAGCTAAACCCCAGCCAGCGTATATCTTCTTTAATACTTTCTACATATTCAGTTTCTTCTGTTACGGGATTGGTATCATCAAAGCGAAGGTTGGTTTTGCCGCCATATTTTAATCCTAAACCAAAATTGAGGCAGATAGATTTTGCATGGCCTATATGCAGATAGCCATTGGGCTCAGGCGGAAAACGGGTAAGAAGGGATTTGTATTTGCCATTCTTCAGATCTTCTTCAATAATTTCCTCAATAAAGTTGAGGCTTTTTTCTTCGCTCATTATTTTTGTTTGAAGGGCAAATTTACGGTAAGCTGTGCAAATTGCAGTTGAGCCGTTTTATGCTTTTTTCAACGCTTCCAGCATGCTGATGATCTTATCTAATTTTTCAGTTTCAATTAAAGTCAACTGGATCTGTAATGCTTCTATTTCTTTTTTTGCTTCTATATTGGTATCGAAATCGGCAAGTGCCTGCAACCTGTCTCTTTCGCCCTGCCGGTTTTGCGACATCATGATGATCGGTGCAGCATAAGCTGCCTGGGTAGAAAATATTAAATTGAGCAGGATGAATGGATATACATCCCAATGCCGGATAAAGCCCACTACATTTAATGCCATCCAGATGATTACAAAGAGTGATTGAAAAATAATAAAACCCCAGGAGCCCATACCTTTTGCAACTGCATCTGCAATTCTTTGCCCGTATGTTAATGTTTCCCGGTGTTTATCAAGCCATGTTTTTGCTGACATTATGATTGAATTTTAAAATGATAAATAAAAAACCTTTTTATTATATACCATAAAAGTAAATAATAAAAAGGTCGATGCATTAGTTCATAAGCAGGTTATGCCCTGCCCATATTCCGGAGATGAACCGTATGCGAAACAATGGCATGACGCATTCTTCTGAACTCAATATATTTTACCCCGTATTCTTCACAGGTCTTTTTAATTATTTTACTGATGGCCGGGTAGTGGATGTGTGAAATTTTTGGAAACAGGTGATGTTCTATCTGAAAATTTAAACCGCCTACCAGCCAGGAGATCAACTTATTTCTGGTGGCAAAATTAGCCGTAGTCTCAATCTGGTGAATTGCCCATTCGTTTTCAATGGTATTGATATCTGCATCCGGAACCGGGAACGTGGTTTCTTCTACGGTATGTGCCAATTGAAAAACAATACTTAAAACAAATCCTGCAAACATGGCAATGATCAGGAATCCAATCATCCAGGGTAAAAATCCAACCATCATGATCGGTAATACAATCATCATTCCGTAATAGCCCACTTTGGCGATCCAAAAAGCTAAATGCTCAAAAGCACTCATTTTTTTGATGGGAACAGACCCTACTTTTTTGCTGAAATATTTTGTGTAATCCGTTAAAAAAACCCAAACTATTAATAATAAGGTATATAAGAACCAAACATAAATATGTTGAAAGCGGTGTATAAAATATTTTTTTTGCGAAGGACACATTCTCAATAAAGGCTTGATCTCAATATCATCATCTACACCATCAATATTGGTATAGGTATGGTGAATGATATTGTGTTTGTTGTTCCACATGATGCCGCTGGCACCCAATGCATTTACCGAAAAAGCTGCAATTTTATTCCATAATTTGCTTTTGCTGAAACTGCCATGTCCGCCATCATGCATCACATTAAAACCAATGGCAGCTGTTAAGCCGCCCATTACAACACATTCCAGTATAGCGATCCAGTTTTGCGGGGTAAAAAATACTACATGTACATACAGGGCAACATACAAAGTCCACAATAAAACGGCTTTAAAGTACAGGCCAAAATTACCTGTAGCTGGTTTCCTGGTTTCTGTAAAATAATTATTCACCCTTTTTTTTAATTCCTGGTGAAAATTGGAACCTTTTGCATTTAAAAACTTTGGAGTTGCCATTTTGAATAATTGACTTTATTTTATTTAAGTATTTTCTTTTATTAACGCGTCGAAATCTTTCAGTCCGACCATTTTTTCTGAAATAAACCCTTCTGCATATTTAACACCGATCATTTTGCCAAACCATTTATGCCGGTAAATAACACTTTCTAAAAAATCCGGTGTTGATATATAAGTTTCCGGGCCGTCCATTTCATTATTATGAAACTGTGTTTTGTAGGCTTTTATTGCCTCAATCTTCTGTTCAAATACATTTGTTATGTCTATAACAAAATCAGGTTTCAAAATTCTGTCCTGTATATACCTGAAAACATATTTAGGCCTCCAGGCTTCCTGTTTTTTTCCTTTTTCGGATGTTTCTATTTTTATTAAGCCAGACAGGAAGGCCGCATCAGCAACTAGTTTTGAAGAACGGCCATGATCAGGATGGCGATCTTCAGGTGCATTACATAAAATGATCTCCGGCCGGTATGTTCTTAAAACTGTTATTACTTTTCTTTGATGGTCTTCATCATTCTTAAAAAAGCCATCAGCCATTCCAAGGTTATCCCTGATATCAACCCCTAAGATTTTTGCCGCTTCTGCAGCTTCCTGCATCCGGATCTCAGCGGTTCCCCTTGTGCCCAGTTCTCCTGCTGTTAAGTCAATAATTCCTGTTTTTTTACCGTTATTTTTTTCTACCAGTAAAACACCTGCACAACTTAATTCCACATCATCGGGATGTACTCCAAAAGCAAGTATGTGTAACTTCATTTGTGCTTTAAAAATTTCTGCCTGCAATTTAACAAAATTAAATCATTTAAGTTGCAGCATTGTGTTGCTTTACCCACTAATTGAGCAGATATTAACAAGAAAAAAGGGAAAGTGAAGATATTTTGTGTTTTTAAGTGGATTTACAAAGCGTTTGCAGTTACTCTATTGATTTATTTGTTTGACGGATTGCTGTATACCTGTAGCCATACTTTTTACAAAAATCCTGTACTAAATATTCTATTTCAGAATCCTCTTCCTCAGCATCGTATGGTTGTTTCAGGCTGCTGTTGAAGAAAAAAGCCACGGTTTGATAAAAACGGGCTGTTAATCCCCCTTTATATTCCTTAATGATCTCATAGCAATTATTTCCTGTTTCCCGGTTTATTAATTTCATTAAAACTTTACCCTGGTAAACCGATAAATTGGTAAGCGGATCGGTAAATTCTTTTTTCAATTCCTTTTCCCTTGTCCTGATATATTTTCTTCTGTCAGATTTATCCTGTACAGTGGTTAATTTTGAATTAATATCATTCATTACAGCACCGGCTCTTATCGCATATGGATAGGTAACATAAACAGCATTCCTTAACCTGGTCCATTTGGCATTTGCAGCAGCAGAAAACCGTGAATAAAAAGCAACATCAGATAATGTTTTGGCCTCCATGGTATCGCCATTATATACTACGGCATACGTTAATAAAGTATCATTACCGTTTGCCTGAGCAGATAAGTCACTGTTGATTGTTATTATAGTTACAACAAAAAACAGGACAACTTTATTAATAATTTGGAGGCGTTTTAGCCAATACATACTGTAAATTTAATACTTAGACTAATATTTAATACAATTTGATGCTTAATGTAACCTTAAAGTTTACTGTTTATTGCTTTGCATTATTATTATATAGCTGTGATGGGGGTAAAACTTTGCTAACAGAGCAGGAAATTCAACATGATAAGGATTCGGTTTCGGAGGCAAGAATTGATTCTGCTTACCTGGAAATACGTACGGCCTGCGATACAATGATGGTTAACCGGGTACCGAAAATGGTTGATTCCTTATTGAAAGATTCTGTCATGTTTCAGTTATATACCGGCAAAGCTGATTTGTTCACCGATGCGGATAAAAAAGTAGAAAAAGTGATCAGGCAATTACTGGCAGACTGTGATTCTAGTTTGCTAAAAGAAACATATAGAATAGCCCGGCTGCGGCAAGAATTAAGGACAAAGCAGCATAAAAAGGCGAAAGCTTAGCACGTTTTATGGCACTCATTATAATTCCCAGGGCCATAATGATCAAACCAAGCCAAACCAGATTAATGTAAGGAAATACATAAGCTTTGAGGGTTACGTATTCAATTAGTTTATCTGATTCCTTTATACCAAGTTTAATTTTCTGGCCATCGGTTACGCCTGCAAATCTTACATACAGATTTTGGGCATAAACTGTATCATCTACCAGGTTAACCCCAAACTCATCAATTTGAATAAGTGGTCGGGCACTGTAGCGTAAACTGTCTTTACTTATTAAAGTGATATCAGCCATTAGTGCAGCATCAGTGGGTTTAAAATGATACTTTTCATTATCCGGATTTTTTACCACCCGGTTTAAGATGATGATACCATTGCTGTAAAAAGCGGTATCCCCTTCCGCAAGTTCTTTTATTTTAAACTGCGCCGTATCTTCTTCTTTATTACTGATTGCATAAGAGATATAGGTAAAAACATCTTTACCTAAATATGACTTGGTATCCGGATTGCTGCTCATATTGTTATCCTTCATGATATACACATCGGGCCATAACGTAAACTGTTCAACAACTTTTTTTGATACTTTATCTTTTCGCTGAAACTGAAGTTCATAAAACCTTCTGCCCTTTTCATTTCCAAATGAATCTCTCAGGTAAGTAACTTCATAGGGCCCCATGGCAGCGGGCACCTGGCGGATGAGGGTAAGGTTTTCCAGTGGATTATCTGTCTGTTTCGTAAGGGGATCCTTACCGGTTATCTGTAAATTGATACCATTTGCCCGGCTGCTGCTGATCACTTCCTTATTGCTGGAAGAAATTAAAATACCTGCAATCATTAAAGCAAAACCAAGGTGGGCAATAGAACCTCCCGCAGCTTTAAGTTTTCCATTCAATCCTGTCCATATGTAAGTGCCATTTGCAATTACTGAATAAATTGCGGCAAACAGGGCAACATAGGCGGCACCTAAAAACCCAGCCCCCATTTTGTAATAGGTAAGCGGATAAAAAACAGCGAGCAAACCGGTAATGATGGCAGCAACAACCGTTGGTAAAGCAATCTTTTTTAAAATATAGGCCGGATCTGTTTTTTTGTATTTGAAATATTGCGTTACAGCACTTAATAATCCAATGATAATAGCAACCAGTATCATCACTTTGTTATAAGAAAATTCAACATCTTCAGGAGGGGCAAAGCTGGTACCAAAAATATTATTGTAAACCGGTACTGATGTTTTTGCAATGATGAAGATGGCGGATAGAAAGAAAACCAATGCACCTATGAACATCCAGAATTCCCTGGAGTTGGTATTTTCTTCTTTGGTTTCGGAAGGTATCTTTTTTAAATTAGCTATAAATAAACCAAGCGATGGTAAAGTAAATGCGGCAACAAATAATAATATCATTATATTGATAGCCTTACCTGCGTCGGTAAAAGCATGCACTGAGGTATCTCCCAAAACTCCTGTCCTGGTTAAAAAAGTTGAATACAGGATAAAGATAAAAGAGAGAAATACAAAAAGATAACTGGCTTTTAAAGAATGACCTGTGGCTTTAAAAATAACCATGGTATGCATACCGGCAATTAAAATCAGCCAGGGTACCAGGGATGCATTTTCAACAGGATCCCAGGCCCAGTAACCACCAAAAGATAATGATTCGTAAGCCCATTTTCCACCCATCATTATGCCTACTCCCAAAATACAGGCAGCAAACAATGCCCACGGAAGAGCAGGGGTTACCCAGTCTCCAAATCTTTTGGTTTGTATACCTGCATAGGCAAATGCAAAAGGAATTATGGTTGATGCAAATCCTAAAAATAAAATGGGGGGATGTATAACCATCCAGTAATTGCGGAGTAAAACATTTAAGCCAACACCATCTTTAATAAAACTTAAATAATTTGGCTGACTGAAAATCGGGCCTGAAATTTCGTTCCTTGTTAAAGTGAATGGGCTGCTTCCAAGCCTTACATCCGACACAAACAATCCCAATAGCATCATTAATAAAAAGAACTGTGCCAGGCTGATCACCGTCATTACAGGTGCTTCCCACTCTTTAGATCTGCGCATTATGAAAATACCAAGTATGCTGTGCCAGATCGTCCACAATAAAAAACTACCTTCCTGACCTTCCCAGATGCAGGCCAGTAAATATTTTGGTTCAAGTTCTTTGGACGCATGCTTGTACGCATACAGGTATTCAAAGTAATGATTGGCGCAGATATAAAAAATGGTAGAGAAAATAACTACGGCAGAAATCAGTTGGGTGATAAAAGCCAGTCTTGCAAAACGCAGCCATGATTTTTTTTCAGTCAGGTCAGTTATTCTGCCGGCTGTAAAATATGCTATGGTTGAAATGATGGATGCAATAAATGCAAGCAGCACAAAAAAATGTCCAATACGCCCCGGTATTAAGTGTTCGCCTTCAAACTGCATTTGCTGTAATTATTTATAAGTTGAATCCTGTTGGTTGGTTATCGTTTTTTCCAGTTGCTTATTATCATCTTTATACTTACTGGGGCATTTTAACAGGATGTCATTACATTCAAAATGATCAGCCTGCATTTTACCTTTCATTACAATTCTTTCGCTTTTCTCCAGGTCGGCAGGCTTGCTGTTATGAAAAACAACCTTTGTTTTTCCGCCAAGACTGTCTACTGCATAAAAGGAGAGGTAATTGGGATTATTAACGGCATCGTATTCGATAGGCTGTGTTTTATCCAGCTTAGCAATAAGATGTACAAATTTTCCCGGCTTTGCTTTGGCAGAGTTTATGGTATCATAAGTTGAAAAATCGCCGGCTGAAAATACGATCAGTGCAACGATCAGTGCTGCGATAGCTACAAGAAAAATGATATGCGTTCTTTTCATAGTAAAAAAATTTCGGAGCAAAGGTAATTCAAATAGAGATTTTCTTTTCAATTTATAAAACTATTTAAAGCTGTTTTGCCTGATTTATATCAAAATCAGCGGTATAATTTCATTTAATTTCCTGATTTAGGAAATATTGTCCTGAAGTCTTCATCATTCTTGAGCTGTCGCTTATCTTTGCCTGGTTTTTACCCTGGCAAAGACAGGCCGCAACTATTCAAATAATTAACAACTCATGACCGATCTTTCTGATTTTGATCCCAACTCCGTTGGTAATCCCAACAACAATATTTTTGGTTTACCCTTTTCAGAACAAGAAGCAAGACTGGTGATCCTTCCTGTTCCCTGGGAGGTCACCGTCAGTTACAATGCAGGTACAGCAAGGGCTCCGGAACATATTTTCAATTCAAGCCTGCAGGTTGATCTTTATGATCCGGCCGTTGTAGATGGATGGAAGCAGGGATTTTACATGCGGCCCTGCGATAAAAAAGTGTTGATGAAAAGCGATTACCTGCGTAAAGAAGCTGAGCTGTACATTAATTATATTTCGCAGGGTGAAATAGTGGCTGACAATAAATTCATGAGTAAATCGCAAAAAGAGATCAATGAAGGAAGTATATTCTTAAACAACTGGGTTTTTGAGCAAACAAAAGTATTGCTTGACAAGGGTAAGTTGGTTGGATTATTAGGTGGGGACCATAGTACCCCCCTGGGCTTTTTTAAAGCCATTGCAGAAAAACACGGCGATTTTGGCATTTTACAAATAGACGCACATTGTGATCTGCGAAAAGCATACGAGGGGTTTATTTATTCTCATGCTTCTATCATGTACAATGCATTGGAAGAAATTCCGCAGCTTACAAAAATTGTGCAGGTAGGTATCAGGGATTATTGTTCAGAAGAAGTTGAATATATAAATACCAACAACAATCGCGTGGTAACTTATTTTGATAAGGACATAAAAGAACGCCAGTATGAAGGGATGACCTGGCAGAAAATCGTTGATGAAATGATCAGCCAGTTACCGGAAAAAGTTCATATCAGTTTTGATATCGACGGGTTGGATCCAAAACTTTGTCCGCATACCGGAACACCGGTGCAGGGCGGTTTTGAAACAGAACAGGTTTTTTACCTGTTTAAAAAATTATTGGAAAGCGGCCGTAAACTTATCAGTTTCGATTTAAATGAAGTTGGGGTAAGCCAGAATGAGTGGGATGAAAATGTTGGTGCAAGGTGTTTATTTAAATTGTGTAATTTATTGGTTGCTTCAAATCCTGTTTGATGGTATATACGCTAACCTTAAAAGATAATAATCAAAAAACGTACAACCTGTTTATTTGGTTCCTGTATTTTCTACACACCGTTGCCGCTGCTTTGGTTGCTTTAAAAACCACTGATCCTGCTGTAAAAACGGGAATGTATATTTTGCTGGGATTTTACATCCTTAGCAGCATTGTTTATTTTTTTTTGAGAAAATATAAAAGAGCACTGGAAACATTCAGTTTAATTATGGCATTGTTGTATGCTAATTTCTGGTTTACAAATGTTGGGGCGGTTGCGCTGATCATTTTTATAATGGTTTATTTATTTGTAACTGTGGTAAAGGGAAAAAAAACAACAGCTCTTTTTTCTGAAAAGGGCGTACAGCTGACCGGTATTTTTAAAACGATTGTTTATCCCTGGATAAAAATGGATAATGTAGTATTGAAGGACAATTTACTTACCATTGATTTTAAATCCAACAAAATAATACAGTCCGAAATTGCTGAAGGATCAGAAACCGTTGCTGAAAAGAACTTTAACCTGTTTTGTATTGAACAAATGCAAAACAGTGCCTAACTTGCCAAAAGCAGGGTTAAAAAAACAGAACATGTTAAAACAAAGCCCATACATTTTATATTCAGACGGAGAGGGAAATATTTTTGAAGATACTTCACTCTATACAACCGGCCGCAGCGGCTGGGATGCACAGCCTGTTCCTGTTGATGAATGGATTGAATTACCTGTTGGAGGAAATTTGTATGAATTACCCGGCCGTAAAGGGATTGGAATAGATGTGAAGACCGGTGAGATGCGTCTTTGTGAAAAAGGATGGGCAGTAGCTGCATTTATTCCGCCGGCACATACCGGTTTGTATATGGCTGCCTATGAAACAAAAAAAGATGCACCTACATTACCCTTGTTTTGTTATACCGCTGCCGGATGGCTTGAGGAAAAAATTTATGTTCCTGCAGTAAGAATTGAGCAGGACATCAGGCAGGAAGCTGAAGGTTATGTGGATGAATTGATAGAAGCAGGGACAAAAAAATTACTTGAAGCATACCCACATAACCGGTTGATTAAACACCTGGTTGAAAATTGCTGCCTGACGTATACCTGTCCGGCTGCCAGAAATTTAGCCATAGGCCGGTGGGAGTGCCCGGTACCGGTTTCGCCGGCCTGCAATGCAAATTGTATTGGCTGTATCTCATTTCAGCCCGAAGAAGAAACGATCATCAGTACCCAGGACCGGTTGACTTTTAAACCAACTGCCGCAGAGATTGTTGAATTTACGGTACCACACCTGCAAACAGCTCCGTTTCCCATAATCAGTTTTGGGCAGGGTTGTGAGGGGGAGCCGCTGCTGATGTGGGAAACCATCCGCGAATCCATCATAGAAATTAGAAAACACACAAAAAACGGAAGTATCAACATCAATTCCAATGGAAGTATGCCCAATGCTGTAAAAGCGTTGTGCGAAGTAGGATTAAACAGTATCAGGGTAAGTACCAATTCGGCCCGGAAAAATATTTATACTTCTTATTACCTGCCCAATAATTATGCATTTGAAGACCTGTTTGAAAGTTTAAAAATTATGCGTAGTTATGGCGGCTGGACAAGTATCAACTATTTTGTTTTCCCAGGCATGACGGATAGTATAGAAGAATATGAAGCCCTGAGAAAACTGATCAGGGAAACGGATCTCTGTATGATACAGTGGCGCAATTTTAATATCGACCCTGACTGGTACCTTAAAAAAATAAGGGTTACAGAAACAGGTGAATGCATGGGTATTAAACAAATGATGGAACTCATCCGGGAAGAATTCCCTGCTTTAAAATTTGGTTATTTCAATCCATCTATGGAAAGAATAAAAGGAAATTTTGAAGTAGATTTTGCACATTGACCCTTTCAAAAATTTACAGCTGCGTGACATAGAGAAAAAAAACAGAAAAATCTGTTGAAATCCCCCAAAAAATGTGATCATAATTTCTATACTTTGTTAGGTAATTATTTATATAATCTAAACCTGACAATTATGAAAACGAAAAGTAAATTATTAGTTTATCTTTTTTTGTTTTTTGCAGTTTTTGGATGTAAAAAACAGGATTTGATAAATGAAAGCAGCCTTATTGAAAATTCTATTTCTGGAAAAGTACGATCCTGGCTTGAATCACAACCTGCGTTTGTAAACTATCAAAAAGTTAAAGCGGGTAATATGGTAATTGATGTACCGGAAAAAATTGAATGGGAGAAGTCTGAATATTTTGCGCATTCTAATACTATCATAACACCGGTTAATGTTGGTAATGCAAAAAAAGGGCAATCCGGTTATAAATTTTTGGCAGCAGAACTTTATGAAACGGGGAATATAAAAAAAGCCAATTATTATAATGTACTGATTGATAGAAATGAAACAGATTTACCGGTAAACTCATTTATTACGCCGGAGTTAGTCAAGTTAAAAAAGATACCTGCGGAATTTACAGGTTCTATTATTCAATATGACATTTTAAATACTGAAATATTTTCAATGTATTACCACAAGGGCGTATTGAATAATAAAACAGGTAAAGTAGTTGCAAAAAGCAGTATGACTGCTGGCCTTCGTAATGGTGTAAAAGATGATGCTGAACCGGGACCTGAAAATCCACCTTTGCCGGAAGGGTGCAGTTATGTTTCAATAGATTGGTATTGGCAGGTGTATGTTAATGGGGTTTTGGTTTATGAAGAGTATTTGTACACTTCAACAGTTGTTGTTTGTGAAGGAGGGAATGAACCCGGAGGAGGAGGAGGCTCACCTACTTGTGAACAACAAAATGAAAATTTCATTAATCAGGGAGTTGCTGTAAGTGGACTAGTTTATACTCTACCAGGGGGGCATAATGGAACAATATGGATAAGAAATTACAATTGGCCAATCTTTACAGCCGCTACTTGGGGGCTGCTAAGTTATGAAAAAGGTACTTTAGTAAAAGTACATTATCAAAATTTTGAAAGATGGGAGTTTCAATCTTTTGAACATATCCGAATTACTGAAGTAGGAACAGTTTTTGGTGGTACACGTACTTACGAAGACTTAGGGGCAACTATTAATATTACACCACCTCGCACAAGTGCCTGGGTACAAATTGATTTTAAAGTCAAAAGTAAGGTGTTATGCTGGCCACTTCCAGCTGTAGCAATTCTGTACAATGCAAACAAAACATTTTATGCTCCAAACACGGTTGTTGTTTTGCCTCCGGAATAGTTTTTAATTAATATGAACATACCATAAAAGTTATCAAAGATTTGAAATACCTTATGGTATGTTCCCAAAAAATACAATTGATATGCAGCTATTTTTTTTATTTATTATAAACTTGTTGGCAATCTTTTGCTCATGTGTTATCAGTAATAAACATTCGGCAAATAATATTACAAGGATTATTGTGTCAACTAAAAGTCCAGATAGAATAGTAGATAATCGGGTTGAGTTATTTGTAAATGATTTTTATATTTCATATTTTGGTCAGTATTTACTGTATGAATTACCTTATCATAAAACTTATGAAATCAATAATAAACTAATTTATGACTCATTAAAGTATGAATACTTTGTTTACAACACCAATAATAAATTTGGATACAGTTTAAAAAATTCAGGCGATTCTTTCAAAATTAAAATAAATGCGGATAGCATTTTACAAACAAGGGCATATGGTGGAACATGGGATATGGGAGATATTTTTAAAGAACTGGAAATTAAAACATTTAATAAATACAGCAGTGGTCATTCAAAGATAACCTGCAGGTATACATTTAATAATATTTTTTATGACTCAGCAAATTTTTATTATGATAAGGATATAAAGGATATTAAATTCTCACTTTCAAAATCATTGGATTCTGCAAATAACTCGAAGCTATATAAAATCGAGATGTTTCTCAGGAAGGACCGTGCAGCCACTGCTCTTAATTTGAAGGATTTTTATATAAACAGTATTGAAATTAAAAAAGTACCTGTTGTTAATGAAAACGAACTAAAAAAACTTTTTCAACGGTTTTTACTTGTCGAAAAAAACGAACTGATAAAATGATGCCCTTTGAAAAGAATTAATGTAGAATTAATTAATGCATTACATGGCAAATGGTTGAAATAATTAAGAGAGAAAAAAATAAGATTAAAAGGATAAAAGGAAATTTTGAAGTTGATTTTGGACATTGACCGCATTGCTTTATTGAGTAATTTTATGGAATGAAAAAAAATATATTAAAATTGCGGATGCTGGGAGCAGTCACTTTTTTGCTTTATATTTTATCTGTTGTGTTTGCACCTGCACAAAATCCCGGATTTAATTTTACACAGATTCAGCAACTTTTGATTATTATTTCATGTGGGTCCTTCGCTGTTGTGATGGGGTTACATCTTTACAGTATTTATATCAATATTTATGCAAAGGAAGGGGATGATGATGTTGATGTATAAAGGCTTGCCGTAAAAAGCAAATAGTAAAGTCGATTTTGAAGAGGAATAATTTAATACCGCAAAAACAGTTTCAGGTAAATGGTATAATCATCTGAATTTTTCCACTCATTGTAATCCCTGGATCTATAGAGGTATTCACCTTTTTCGGTACCCGCAAAATTAAATGCACAGGAACCTTTGTTACCGTTTCCACAGTTTAAAACTTCAATGCCAACAAAAAATTGATTTTCTTTAAAAGTAAAATCATATGGCGTCAGGTCAAATTCGGATATTTTAGAATCGAGCGATAAATTATTCACCAATACCGAAATGGAGTCATCAAAAATTTCATCACCCGGTTTTCCATCTTCTATAAAACGAATATGAAGACGTAATAAGCAGGTATCGCAGGTGTTCCCGGCTTTAAACCTGAACTTGTCTATTTTGAATTTCTTGTAGGGTAAATTAAATACACGGCCAATTTCACCCCCTGTATGAATATAGCTCCAGCTTCTGTAATACCCAACTTTTTCCGACATGGAACCAATGGTTTCATGTGAATTAAATACCGTTACCCCATCCATATTTATTACAATTTCCGAAAGCGTAAAAACTGATTTTGTAACAGCAAGTTTTACCGGCATACGGATACTTTTATATCCTACCGATGAAATAATAACCGAATCATCTTTTTGTGAATTGGATATGTTCAGTTTAAATTTCCCGGTATTGTCTGAAAGGGTTTTAGCGCTTTTATCATGTAACAGTTCTATGTTAACCTGTGCTGCAGGAGCCACATCGTCCTGATAAATTATCATGCCTTTAACGGCTGTTTGTGCAAAACTTATTTAAGGAAATAATGCAATCAGAAAAAATAAAACAATAATCGAAAAGCAATTGCCGGTTCTTATTACAGGGAATAATTATTTTAGTGATATTTTTTAAAAAGTATGCAATAATACATTAAACAGGTTACATGGTTAACCTGCAGATAATAAAATGGATAGTCGGTAAATATTGTGCAATAGCTGCTTGGCCCGATTTTCTTTGTTTTCATGAGCATTACAAAAAAGAAGCTTGGATGTTTAATAACTTATGTATAGTTTCATATAAACGGTAAAATCATCAGCGGAAATTGTCCAATTTGATGTTCCACCTGATTTATATAAATATTTCCCTTTTTCCGAACCTGCAAAGGAAAATGAACAATCACTTTTAAAGTCAACTTTACAATTTACAACTTCCAGGGCCACAAATATTATTTGCCAGTCAGTAATCAGATTATATGAAGACAAATCAAATTCATGTATCGCTTTTTCGGTGTTAAAATTTTTGACAAATACTGTAATACCTTTTTTTGCAGCTGATGTGTCATACAGAATATCTTCTTTCGGCATGCCATTTTCGACATTGCGGATGTGTAAGCGAATCAAGCAGGTATCGCACCAGTTTATAACTTTGAACTCTAATTTATCAATTTGATATTCATCATAAGGCAACATGAAAAAACGTCCTATTTCACCGTCATTTCCTTTAATGTTCCAACTTCTGTAATAGCCAACATTATCTGATGTTGAACCTTTTATAGTACGGCGGGAAAAGCTTTTTAAAATAACTGTTTCCAGTTTTTTTGCATCTTCAATTAATTCAAATACAGATAATTTTGCTGCTTCTGAAACGGGTAATTTTAAAGTTTTATATCCAATTGAAGAGATGATCACCGTATCATTCGGTTCTGTTTTTTCAATCACTATTGAAAAAAATCCATATTTATCAGCCTCCGTTATTCCCTTATGCTTCATTATCTCAATTGTTGCATAAGCAGCATATTCAGCGGTTTTTTTATTAATTACTTTTCCCGAAATTAATGCCTGAGAAAAAACAATATTGGGTATCAGTACAAGTAAAGCAGTAAACCACATTAAAAAAAACAGGTTTCTGTTAAAACTTATACATTTCATAAGCTACGGTTATTTAACTTTAATTTTCAACTGCAATATTATATTAATAAAACTATAATTTAAGTTTGTTGGTTTATAAATGGATAAACGTCAAACCCGTTTCAGTTTCACCACGTCAGCCAGTGGGAAATAAAAAAAATTAATGCTTTATTGCCTTTGGATAATCAAATACCAATTGGCAAAAAGCGGTCACGCCCACAAATAAACGGCTGTCGTCGATCATAAAATCGGGTGTATGATGGGGCGGTGCATTTTTTGGATCATTGCCACGGGGCATTCCCCCGATATAAAAAAAGAAGGCAGGGGCCTTTGTTCCGAAATAACTAAAGTCTTCGGCCCCGGTAACCCATTCCATTGGCCGCACATTTGATTTGCCGGCTGCAGCCTGTAAAGAGGGGAGCATTTTTTCAACCAGTTGGGGATCATTATAAGTAACCAAAGTTTTTTCATAAAAAATTACTTCAGCTGTTGCATTGGATGCTTCAGCAATTTTAGCTGCAGTAAATTTCATTCGTTGCTGAACATCTGTCCGCATCTTACTGTCAAGCGTGCGTAAGGTTCCTTCCATAAATGTTTCTTCCGGAATAATATTAAAACGTACGCCGCTGTTTATTTTTGCTACGGTAATTACAACAGGTGCTTTTGTTAAGTCCATTTGCCGGCTTACAATATGTTGCATACCTTCTATGATCTGAGCTGATACAGCGATGGGATCAATACCAAGCCAGGGCTGCGACCCGTGAGAAGACTTTCCTTTTACTTTTATGGTAAACATATCTGCTGAAGCCATAAATGCGCCTGGCTTATATTGAATATCACCTGCCGGTATCCATGATTCTATGTGCATGCCAAAGATCACATCTACTTTAGGATTTTCCATTACGCCTTCCTTTACCATTAAGCCTGCACCACCTTCTTCACCAACAGGAGGGCCTTCTTCAGCTGGCTGAAAAATAAATTTTATAGTGCCCGCAATATCTTTTTTCATTGCTGCTAATACCCTGGCAGTTCCTAAAAGCATTGCCACATGCGCATCATGGCCACAGGCATGCATTACTGCAACTTTTTGACCCTGGTAATCGACACTGTCTTTTGAAGCGAATGGAATATTTACCCGTTCTTTAACCGGCAAAGCATCCATATCGGCACGTAAGGCAATTACCGGACCCGGCTTACCTCCTTTTAAAACAGCAACCACACCTGTTTTAGCAATGCCCGTTTGTATTTCAAGTTCAAGGCCCTTTAATTGTTCAATGATATAGGCTGCCGTTTTAAATTCCCGGTTCCCAAGTTCGGGGTTCTGGTGCAGGTGCCTTCTCCATTCAACTAATTTTGGTTGTAAAGCCGCTGATGTAGCAGCAATGGTTATATGTAGATCCTGTGCTTCAGCATTTTGATTGATTAATAATCCTAAGCCTGCGATAACTATTTTAATCTTTTTCATTAATGTATGTACCATTTAGAAATACAAATTACCGATAATTAAATTGTTGAAAATTTAGTTTTTTAATTTAATTTTTTTACAAGATTTCTTTGTATTATTGCATACTTAAAATGCTGCTGCTATTTTTTAAGTAAAAATCTGTTTAATTTATTTGACTAAAAATTGCTGATGACATTAAACTTTACTTCCTTTCTCAAAGAACATTTACTCCCTTTAAAAAAATCTGAAGCGCATTCGATATTTTAATTTATTAAGTATAGATACTGATTAATATTTTTTATGAACTGCAAAACGAAAACAATAATTATTATGAGAAAATTTCTCCTCTTCCTGATCCCATTGTTATTTAGTGTATGTATTGTAAATGCACAGTTTAACAATGCTGATGACAATGCAGCCATTCAGTTGGTTAGTGCTAACAGAGCCATACTTGGCCTGTCAGCCGACGACATGAATAATGTTGTGATCTCAAGTACATACTATGATAACACAACTGCTGTTAGAATGCTGTACCTGCAACAAACATATAAAGGCATTCCGGTTTATAACCAGATGCTGGTACTTGCTTTTAAAAATAACAGGTTGGTTTCAAATGCCGGGGTGTTCAACCACAGCATGGAGAAATTAGCTAATGTAAGATCAGGTATGCCATCCGTTACGGCAGAGTCTGCAGTTCAGTCTGCTTTATCCGACAGGGGTTTAAGGGCAACCCAAATGGCAATTGCTTTAAACAGGAAAGATAATGGCCATTTTGTTGAATTCAGTAATATGGGCATATCCCGCGAAAATATCACCGCACAATTAATGTGGTCGCCATTAGATAAAGGCAATGAACTTCATTTAGCCTGGCAGGTTTATATTATACCAAAAATAAGTTCTGATTACTGGATGGTTAGAATTGATGCAGTGGATAACAGGATCTTAGGGGTTGATAATTATACTGATTATGATAATTGGGGGCACGCCGAAGAAAATAAAAACATAAAATATCCGGCATTTTTATATGCAAATTCACCGGTTACAGTAAAAGAAAATAATAATTTATTTGATTATAAATTACATACCGATCCAAGTATTATAACTACGGCAACGTACCGGGTGGTTCCATTTCCTGCAGAAAGTCCGATACATCCTGGAGGTGGACATGCAACACGTACCGACCCATGGCTTGCAGCCCCGGGAAATGCTACCACATTAAAATGGAATACAGGGGCTGGCGGTACTGATTATGCGCACAGCCGTGGTAATAATGTTTGGGCTTATGAAGACCGGACAGCACCTGCCAACACCGGAACCGTAGCCAAATCTGCTAATTCATCAACACCGCTACCTAATTTAACTTTTGATTTCACGCCGGACTATACAGTTGATCCAACACAAACGGCTCCTGTTCCCAATCAACAGTTTAATATCACCAATTTATTTTACTGGAATAATATTATACATGATGTGATGTATATATACGGGTTCAATGAAGTAACCGGTAATTTTCAGTCTGATAACCTGGGAAGAGGTGGTTTGGGTAATGACCATGTACTTGCAGAGGCCCAGGATGGCGGCGGAACCAATAATGCAAACTTTGCCACTCCGGCCGATGGGGGTAGCGGAAGAATGCAGATGTATTTATGGACAGCTCCAAACCCGGACAGGGATGGGGATGTTGATAATGGAATTGTTGTTCATGAATTTGGACATGGCATCAGCAACCGTTTAACAGGTGGACCCGCCAACTCCGGTTGTTTGGGAAATGCCGAACAAATGGGCGAAGGCTGGAGTGATTATTATGCTTTAATGTTTACCCAGAACTGGGCTACTGCAACATTAAATACAGGTTTTAATTCACCCAGGGGTATTGGTACTTATGCATTAAACCAGCCTATAACAGGTAATGGTATAAGATCTCAAAGATATTGCACAGATTTTGCGATCAATAATAAAGTATATGCAGCATCAATTCCTGCAGCCCCGCATGACCGGGGTGAAATATGGTGTGCCACACTTTGGGATATGACCTGGAATATCATTAACCAGGTAGGTACCATCAATTCAAATTTATATAACCTTGCCGGTGGTGGTGGTAATAATATTGCACTGAAACTGGTTACGGAAGGGTTAAGGTTACAACAATGCAGCCCGGGTTTTATCAGCGGCAGAAATGCGATTTTACAGGCTGATCAGATTCTTTATGGTGGTGCCTATAATTGTTCCATCTGGGAAGCGTTCAGAAGAAGGGGTATGGGTGCTTTTGCTTCAGAAGGTTCAACGGCCAGTGTAACGGATCAGATTCCTGATTTTACGCCACCCATTACTTTAGCCGCAGGGGCAAGTGCCACAACTATACCTGAAGGACAAAATTTAATATACACAAATTCTCTTGCTACCTGTGCAGCTTTGGCCAACTATACGTTAAGAGATACTTTACCAGCTAACGTTACTTATGTTAGTGGCGGTACTTATGATGCGCCAAACCGTGTGGTAAGCTATGTTGTAAACCAGGCAGCAGGTACAACAAATTATCCATTTACTGTAAATGTAAATCCGGGTAGTTATTTTCCACCCATTTCAATAATTAATGAAACAGTTGCAGGTGCCGGAATTCCGGCTTCCTGGACAACAACAGCAGCACCGGGTACGGTTTGGACCGTAGTTTCTACACAAAGCCATAGCGCACCCAATGCATTTTTTGTCAATAACCTCGCGGTATCTGGTGATCAAAGATTAGAAACAACCACAGCAATTGCATTGCCTGCCAATTCTTATCCAAGATTAAGTTTCTGGGGTTCTTATAATACAGAAGACGGATGGGATGGAGGTGTTGTAGAGATCAGCATAAATGGCGGAACATCCTGGACCGACCTTGGTCCTAATATGATTGCTGGGGCTTATAATGGAGGTTTAGGTGCAGCGCCTACCAATGCTTTATCCGGAAGAGCTGCATTTACCGGGCTTAGTGCTGGTTTTGTTAATACAATAATCAATTTATCTCAATACGCAGGACAATCTGTTAAAATACGTTTCAGGTTTGGTTCTGATGATAATACAACTGCTCCAACTTCACCTGCAGGATGGTGGGTTGATGATATTACATTAAATGCTGTAGCGGCAGTTAATATGCGGTCAAGCTTATTTAATGCTTCAAATACAAGGGTATTCTTTAAAGACCTGGTAACTGAAATTACACCAGTGGTTGCCTGCTCTCCAACAATTACACAACAACCGGTAAATGCATCGGTTTGTGATAATTCAAGTGTAAGCTTTACCTGTGTGGGTACTGCTACCGGAGGGGTTACTTACCAATGGCAATTAAGCACTGCCGGTGCCGGCGGACCATGGAATGACCTGGCTAACGGAGCACCTTATTCAGGAGTAACAACGACAACACTTACGGTTAATCCGGCTGTAGTTGCCATGAATGGGTATCAATACCGTTGTGTAGTTACGGGTACATGTGCACCAACCAATACAAGTACGGCTGTAGTATTAACGGTTGCAGCTGCTTCAGTTGGTGGTACCGTATCACCTGCAAATTCACAGGCCTGCGGAGTTACCAATAGCGGTGTTTTAACCTTATCCGGTCATTTAGGTTCAGTTATCCGTTGGGAATCAGCAACTAATATTGCAGGTCCTTACACAACAATTGTAAATACCAGTACTACTTTAAATTATACTAACCTTACTCAAACAACTTACTTCCGTGCAGTGGTTCAGTTTGCAGGTTGTGCAGCAGTTAATTCATCAATAGCTACGGTAACTTTTAATGCTTCAAATCCATTAGTAATACTTGCTGTTCCGGGTTCTACACTTTGCGAAGGTGATCCGGCAGCGCTTACTGTTTATGAAAGCTCAGGATTTGCTCCGGTAGCTTTAACACAGTCAAGCAATAATTCAATTGTTGCTGGTTCAGTAGCTTGTAATGCAGGTGGATTACATACTGATAACAGTTACTTCAGGGCATATAATCTTGCTCCATTAGGTCTTCCCTCTGCTTTAACGATCAATACAGTAACATTTGGTATTGAACAGGCAGCCGGAGGAATTCAACCAGTTACGGTTAACTTATACACCCAAAATGCAGGACCAGCATTCCCGGGTGGAACACGTACATTGGTAGGAACCCAAAACTTTAATATACCTAATCAAACCTTAAGTTTGTTTACCGGAACCTTTACAACCCCGGCTACCGTTCCTAACAATGCGGTTCTGATCGTAGAGTTATTTACACCAAGCGGACAGGGAACGGGCCGTTCCTTCTTTATAGGAAGTAATACAGCTCCTCAAACCGGCCCTAGTTATATTATGGCAGCAGCATGTGGTGTTCCCAATCCTATTGATCTTGCAGGTCTTGGTTTCCCCAACATGCATATTGTTCTTAATGTTGCAGGTACAACAGCAGGTTCTTTTACTCAGGTTACAACAGGTACTTTCTTATGGAGTCCTGCAGCAGGTTTAAGTTCAACAACAACCAATCCTGTTGCTGCTTCACCAATGAATACAACAACCTATACAGTTAATCATGATGATGGTGTTGGTTGTGTAAGACAGGCGAATATTACAATTACAGTTAACAAACGCCCTGTTATAACTGCTCAGCCGGCCAACCGTACAAATTGTGAAGCAACAAGTGCAACCTTTACGGTAACCGGTACCGGTACAAATATTACCTATCAATGGCAGGAGAGTACAAATGGAGGTGTTTCTTATGCTAATCTGGCAAATGCTGCACCTTATTCTGGTGTAAATACAGCAACACTTACCATTAACCCGGTAACATTGGCTATGAATAATAACCGCTATCGTTGTGTATTAAGTGGTACATGTCCTCCGGTGGGCACAGCTAATATTTCTACGGGTGCCATCCTGACAATTAATGCATTACCGGTTGTAACGGTAACACCGGCTTCAGGTTGTGGTGGCGTAGCAGGTATTAATGGTTTATTATTAACAGCCAGCGGAGCTAATACATATACATGGGCTCCTTTAACCGGATTGTACACAAATGCACTTGCAACAACTGCTTATACCGGCGGTAATACGGCAACAGTGTACGCAGCTCCAACTGCTTTTACAGTTTATACTGTTACGGGTACCACTGGAACAACAGGTTGTTTAAATACGGCCACTGCCTTTATTAATTATACACCACCAGCACCAAACGTTACACCATTAACTGTAGCCATGTGTTTGGGTGATCCGGCTGTTAGATTAACCAGTTCTTCTTCAACATCAACAACCGTTAATTTCACATCAGGTCCTGTAAGTGTGGTAATACCAGACAATAGTCCTGTAGGTGCAACCAGTAACATCACTGTATCTGGAATTCCTGCAACAGCTTCAATTGCTTCAATGAGTGTAAATTTCAATATTACACACACCTGGGCAGGCGATATAGCTGTTGCTGTAAAAGCACCGAATAACAATATTTTAAATCTTGATTACTACTTGTCAAACACAGGAGGTACCGGAGCAACAACCGGATTTACAAATACCACGATCAGTTCAACAGGTACTGCAGCACTTAGTTCTGCCGGAAGCCCTTATACGGGTACATTCAGAGCAGATGCTGCGCCTGCCGCTTCAGCTCCTCCGGCAGGCCCCGCAGGATTTTTACCTACCGGTTCAACCTGGACCCAACTTTATGGTACACCAAACGGAACCTGGACATTGGGAATGGTTGATGCCTTTGGTGGTGATCAGGGTACTTTAACTTCCTGGTCTGTTAATATAACCTATGTGTTAGGCGTACCTGCAACAAGGGCAACCTGGACACCTAATGGCCCAGGATCAGGATTATTTACTGATGCTGCAGCCCTGAATGTTTATACCGGTACAGCAATTGATACGGTATGGGCAAGGCCAACCCCATCGGGTGTTTATCCTTACCAGGTTACAATTCAAAGTCTGCCACCGGCACCAGTGGCTTTCTCTAACCCGGCATTGATTATCATTCCTTCTTCCGGAACCGGAACACCATATCCTTCTAACGTTACTGTTACCGGATTACCAACAACAGGTGTTTCTGTTCAATCTGTGGTTATTACCGGTATTAGTCATACCTGGGGAGATGATATAGACATTTTGTTACAGTCACCAACAGGTCAAAATGTGGTATTAATGTCTGATATTGGTGGAACTGTTGCTGTTCCGAATGCAACATATACTTTTGCTGATGCTGGTCCTGCAATGAATGCAGTAGCGGTTAATCCAACAGGGACTTATCGACCTACTAATAACGGGGCTTCTGATACATGGGTAGCTCCGGGTCCTGGTGCAATAACACAAGCCAATCCTGCAATAGCAATGTTTGGTAATACAGCCAATGTAAACGGTGTTTGGAAGTTATTTGTTGTCGATGATACCGGTGGCGATCAGGGTACAATTAGTGGTGGTTATACTGTTAATTTCAATGTTGCTTCAGCAACTTGTACCTCACCGGCGCGGACAGTAGTTGTAACGGTTAATCAACCAACAGTACTTAATACAAATCTGCCGGCAAACCAAACGATCTGTACAGATAAGGTAGCTACTTTTACGGCTGCAGTAACCGTAGGAACAGGTCCTCAC
>JANOFR010000110.1:0-1981 GCA_031413755.1 Chitinophagaceae bacterium | reverse complement strand
AACATATTACTCGTACACAATTTCAGCAACCCGGTAACGGAAGATCTGAAGCTGATGCAAAAACTGATCGGTGCGTTCGGCACAAAACTTCATCTGCTTCAGATAACATCCGGAAATGTGGAAACAGAAAAATCAACAGTTGAAGCAAATATGAAAAAATTTGCAACGCTGAATAATATCAGCAACTTCGAATGTCATTTAATAAATGATAAGGATGTGGAGAACGGCGTTATTCATTTTAACCAGATGATCAACATGGATATCATATGCATTGGCACACATGGTAAAGGAGGAATTTTTCACCACAGTGCAACCGAAAAACTCATCAATCATCTATTCAAACCCATTATTTCATTTCAACTAACCAATTAATTTAAAAGTATGAGAGAGCTGATAACACAAACATGGTCATGGTGGTTTTCGGGTGCCATGATTGCCGGCATCATGTTTTTTCTTATCTACTTCGGACAGTCATTTGGATTTTCTTCTAATTTACGAACCATTTGTGCTGCTGCAGGATTGGGTAAAAAAACCAAATTCTTTGATTTTAAATGGAAGACGCAGATCTGGAACCTGGTTTTTTTAGTTGGTGCCATTATTGGAGGTTTTATTGCAAAGCAATTTATGTCAACAGATCTACCGGTTCAGATTTCAAGTGAAACGATCAGTGACCTGGCAAAGTTGGGCATTGCAACACCGGCATCATTGCAACCTGCCGAGTTATTTAGTTTAGATGCACTCCTTTCTGTTAAAGGTTTCCTGGTGTTGGCAATGGGAGGATTGATGGTAGGCTTTGGTTCCCGTTATGCAGGTGGTTGTACATCTGGCCATGCCATCAGTGGTTTATCCGATCTGCAGGTACCATCTCTTATTGCGGTAATAGGTTTTTTTATTGGCGGACTGGCAATGACTTTTTTAATGCTCCCATTAATATTTTAATAAAATGAAGTTTTTAAAATTTCTTATACTCGGAATTATTTTTGGCATTGTGATGGCAAAGTCAGAAGCCATTTCCTGGTTCAGGATACAGGAGATGTTTCGCTTCCAGGCTTTTCACATGTACGGCATTATTGGTACTGCTGTTATATTGGGTGTAATTGGTGTTGCGTTGATCAAAAAATTTAAAATAAGAGATTTTCATGGCAATCCCATTTCATTTTATCCCAAAGAAAAATCTATAGTACGTTACCTTTTAGGAGGTATCATTTTTGGATTGGGCTGGGCTTTGAGCGGCGCCTGTCCCGGGCCAATGGTAGTAAATATCGGATATGGTTTTTTAACCATGACGGTTGTATTTCTATTCGCCATTGCAGGTACTTACTTATATGGAATTATCAAGGATAAATTACCGCATTAATTTTAAATTGATTCCTTATGCATAATACACAGGAAGAGGACAAAAGAACTGAGGGACTGGTTTCCGTCATCAATAAGTTGCTGCTGATTATTATAGTGTTGGTCGTCAGTATTATTGCCATTCCTTTTATTCTATTTTACAATAACCAGCCAGTTAAGCCGGAAACACAAATACAAAATATTGCTGCTTCAACTGATCCGGTGAAAACAGATGAAACGAATTATTGGTTGGCCCCTGACATTAATACCATTACTGATGCCAAACAAAAACTGCAGGTGGAGTATGGTAAAGAATTAATTGCACACACTTCAAAATATCTTGGGCCACTGGGTTCCGTTATGAAGATAAGTAACGGGATGAATTGTCAGAACTGTCATTTGCAGGCCGGTACAGTAATTTGGGGTAATAATTTTAGTTCTGTTGCTTCTCTTTATCCAAAATTCAGGGCAAGAAGCGGATCAATAGAAAATATTTATAAACGGGTTAACGATTGCTTTGAAAGAAGTTTAAACGGAAAGGCAATTGATACAGCCGGAAAAGAGATGCAGGCCATTACAGCATACATAAAATTTTTAGGAACAAATGTAGAGAAAGGGAAAAAAGCAGCGGGTTCAGGCTTTAAAG
>JANOFR010000109.1:0-65131 GCA_031413755.1 Chitinophagaceae bacterium | reverse complement strand
TCTTGACTCACGACTCTTGACTCACGACTCTTGACTCACGACCCGGAACTCCCGACTAAAATCCAATCCCCGGCTTTTCTGTTCTTGAATTGATTTTACCTACACCTATCAATTGATCAGTACGATCGGTAAAAGATCTATAGTACATTAAAATGGTATAACTGTTTTCTGTTTCCCAGTAGTCCCCTTCCAGGTCGCGCCTGTTTGCAAAATTATTTTTATCTACAGCTATATACGTATAATTGTAATACCCCTGTTTTAAAAAGGCCGTGCACTCATACACACCTTTCTCCACATTAAAAACCATTTTGGTTTTGTCGTTAAATTCGTAATTGGTTAACTGCCCTGCCAGGTAAATATCTTTATCGGCATAGGGCATGGCATTAGGTGCGGCCAGGCTAAAGTGTACGGTTGCATAGTCGCCCTGCCAGTAAGGATTAATGGTTTCATAGGTTTCAACCAAATACATGCCGTTAAGGTCCCGGAAGTAAACATAACGCTGTGCCGTACGGTCAGCATCCGGAAACAGGAATAAATCTGTTGATGCTTTTTTGTAATCCGCTTTTTTTACCCTGTCGCTTTGAAGGCGGAAGCTGCGCAGATCGAGCCAGCGCCACTCTTTGCCTGCCGGGAAAGTTGAATTGTTCTCTGTATTATATTCCAATGAATTTCCCCTGACAAAAGTTGGTTTTATATCTTTTAAAGAATTGTCCCATCGGCTATTCTGCAGGATCACCACTTTAACCTGCTGGGCAGCACTAAATGTATTTAACCCGTTTATATTTGCATTGAATACAATTTTTTGATGTGATCGGTAAAACTGGGGCGTAAATGGCTGAACCACCTGACCCCCGATGGAAGCTTTTTGTTCCAATACCAACATCCGCCTTGTAAATGCCAGTTTAGCTGTATCGCCATTCAAATATACTTTTAAAATATAATTCCCCGACATGGTTAATGATGTTGTCCGGTCTGGTAATAAGGCCTGGTAATGCGTGTATTTTGTTAAGGCAATGGAAGAATACCTGTAGGTTCCGATCCGTTGCTGGGTAAAACCTTTAATATACAGGAACGGACTGATATCAACGGGTTTCCAATCGTAATCGCAAAGTTGAAAACTATAATAATAACTTTTTACATTGGCATCCAGGTCATCAAAATTCAATTCCAGCTGGTCCCCGCTTTTAATCTTATAAATGGGTAAAGATTGCTGATCGCCATACACGTGAAAGCGCACTGATTTAATATTTTCATTAAAAACAGCATCTCCCATTTGTGCAAAGCCTGTTGCATGGATTAAAAAACCGACTATCATAAAAAGCAAATAAAGTTTTTTTTTATTCGTTTTTGTCACGGCCCCGGTGGAGTTTACCTGTACCGCAAGGCCTGTTTCAGCTTTTCCCATGTTATCTTTAATCATTACGTTTAAATAAAATACATTTGTAAGATACCAAAAAATATGCCGATTGAATGTCTCTGTGTTTATAGCAAAACGAATAGCCTTTAACCGGCAAAAGACTTTTTCTAAATTCATTATCAGGCTGGCCATTAGTGCAACTGCCATCAGTGTAGCTATAATGATAGTGGCCATGAGTTTTGTAAATGGTTTTCAGCAGGTGATCAGTAATAAGGTTTTTAGTTTCTGGGGGCATATACGTGTACAGCAAAATGTTGAAAACAGGGTAAGTATTGCCGAAGAATATCCAATCACACAGGATGAATCGATAGAAAAATACATGAAAGGATTACCCCAGGTAAAGTCTGTTGAGCGATATGCTACCAAATCGGCCATTATTAAATCCGGGAGTGATATTGAAAGTGTATTGTTAAAAGGCATTGATTCATCTTTTAATTTTATGCGGCTGCAACCATTTCTGCAGGAAGGAAAATGGGTATCTTTTAAAGACAGCAGCTACAGTAATGAAATCAATATCTCCGTTTACACAGCTACGCAATTAAATACAAAAGTTAACGACAGTGTTTTTGTTTTCTTTTTCAGGGAAGACGGATCAAAAACAGCACGTTGGTTAAAAATTGCCGGCATTTATAAAACTGCCATTGATGAGTATGATAAGAATTTCGCATTATGCGATATAAACCTGATCAGAAGATTAAACAACTGGGAGCCCGACCAGATCGGGGGCTACGAGCTTTTTTTACATGATTATAAAGAAACTGATACGGTCAATAAATTTATTTATGCTGAATTACCACAAAGCTGGTACAGCAAAACCATTAAAGAAATTTTTCCTAATATTTTCGATTGGCTGGGCCTGCAGGGACAAATAAAGAATTTGCTCCTCATCATTATGATGGTTGTGGCCGTTGTAAATCTCATTACCTGTTTGATCATTTTAATTTTGGAAAGAACCAGGATGACGGGCATCTTAAAAGCTTTAGGCGCCTCTGACTGGAATATACAACAGATATTTTTATACAATACTTCAGTGATAGCCATCACAGGCATTATTACTGGGGCAGCATTAGGACTTGGCATTTGCTGGCTGCAGGAAAAAACAGGTTTTATTAAGCTGAATGAAGAGGCTTATTATATGAGTGCTGCACATGCGGATGTAGTGTGGTGGCAGGTTTTATTAATATGCCTGTTTACTTTGCTTGTTTCATTTGCCACTTTAATTATTCCATCACTTTTAATTAAAAAAATAAAACCCGTTAAAGCGATACAATTCAGGTAAACTTTTGCCGTGCCGGGGGCGAAACCACTGAAATAAATAAACAAAACTTTAATATAATTATCTACTGCCGCTGAAATGACAAAACAAACCCTTTTATGTTACCATTGCCAGAATGATCCCTGTTGCTACAGCAGCATTCAATGATTCAGCCATTCCTATTCTTGGGATCGTTATTTTTTCATTTACCCATTGTAATACATCTTCACTCACCCCGTTTGCTTCATTTCCGATAATAATAATCCCTTCTTTTAACCTGCCTATTGTCTTTACATCTTTCCCTTCCAGCGATGCCGAATAGATTTTTATACTTTTATTATTTTGTAACCATTCATTCAAATTGGTATAAACAATATTTACCCTCCCCAGGCTGCCCATGGTACTCTGCACTACTTTTGGATTATACATATCGGTACAGCCAGTTGAGCAAATAATACCGGTTATTCCAAACCAATCGGCTATACGAATAATGGTACCCAGGTTTCCAGGATCCTGAATGGTATCTAAGGCCAGTGTTATTCTATTTTTAACCTGTGGTTCAGCACTATGTTTTCTTTTTTCAAATACCGCCAGTACACTGTGGGAAGCAGATAATGCTGATATTTTTTTCAGTTCTGCTTCTTTTACTTCTATAAATGAAGTAGCGGTTAAATCTGATCTTATATCAACATGGAGATTAAACCATTCAGGTAAAGCAAATAGTTCTTTACAAATAAAATTACGGCTGCTTAACAAATCCAATACTACCTTCGGCCCTTCAGCAATAAAAAGTCCGGACGCATCTCTTAATTTTTTGTGCTGTAAACTTTGGATATATTTGGTATGTGTTTTGCTTAACATTGTCGCTTTATATTGATTATGCCAATTAACCCATTAAATAATTACAGCCTTTTTCAGTACTTGAAAAATATTTTTTTCATTTCTTTATTAACTGCTTCCTGTACGATCCCCAAAAAATATCAAAAAGGCAAGCCTTTTATAACAAAAAATAATATCGAAGTTACGGGAGGAAATTTTACTAAAGATGAAAGGGCTACATTAAAACAAAGGTTAAATGCACAATTAGATGACAGTTCCAGAATTACTATAATTGATAAATACTTTATCCGGCATATTATTGTAAGCCCTCCGGCATTTGACAGCAATTCTGCAATAACATCAACCCGTAATATGCAATATTCCATGTTACACCTCGGGTATTATAAGGCAGCAGCAGATTACCGGGCAGATACCATACGAAAAAAAAACCAGGAATGGGTACATGTTCAATATACGGTAAACGTAAATAAGCCTACATTAATTGACACCGTCAGTTATATTTTGCGTAAACCGGATCTGCAGGAACTGGCCATGAAAAACCTTAATAAAAGCTTATTACAAAAAGGAAACCCTGTAACAAAAGCAGCCGTTTTAGGCGAATTGAGCAGATTGGTAAACCTGTACCGGAATAATGGTTATTATAAATTTACATCCGACGAATTGAGGGTAAGAGGTGATACAACAGTTGCGGCCTTAACCACTATAACCGATGATATATTTGAGCAGCTAAGGTTATTATCAGAAGCGCAGACAGCAAGAGACTCTCCAACTGTTAAGCTGGCTATTGTACTTAACCCTCCGGCAGACAGCAGCAAGCTTAAACCCTACTATATCAACAATATTTATATACTACCTGATTATAAGCCCGGTGATAACTTAACCGACACTTTTATTAACCAGTTAAATATCAGAAAAAAAAATTGTGACACCTGTGAAACGAATTTTATTATCCGTTACCATAAAAAATTATTCCGGACCGGGTTTTTAACAAGGCTCCTATATCTAAGGAAAGGTAGTTTATATAACCAGGATGATTTTTATAAAACACTGAACAGTTATTCCAAAGCAGGAATTTGGCAAAGTACAAATATTCAGATTGTTGAAATTAAGACCGACAGCCTTAATAAAATAGACCTGGTCGTTCAGTTGATACCCGGAAAAAAATACGGATTTGAAGCAGCTATTGAAGCCAGTTATTCAACATCAAGCAATACCAACAATATTACTGCAGCCAATCCGGGTAACTTATTGGGTTTATCCGGAAATGTTTCTATGCTCAACCGAAACCTGCGTAAAGAAGGTATTAAAATGACAAATTCTGTACGTGCAGGTATTGAATTTAATTTTAGACCCGACACCAGCAGTGCAAAGAATATTATCAATTCAAATGAAGTTAGTTATTCAAACAGCATTGTATTCCCCAGTTTTATTTTTCCGTTTTCAGGATTTAACAGGGATAAAAGGTTTTCTTCCCAGGAATCGTTTATCAATACAAAGGTAGCTTACACCAACCAGATCAATTTATTCAATTTACAAACATTCAATTTTGCAGTAGGTTATAATGCCAGAACTAAAAATAACATGCAATGGACAGTTAAACCATTAAATTTTGAGTTTACCAAACTATATAATGAAACAGACAGTTTTAAACAAACTTTAGCAGAAAATCCTTTTCTGCGTTATTCATTTAATACAGCAATGGTTGCAGGCTCAAGTATTGGATTTAGAAAAATCAAAGTAAACAGTAAACATCCAAACAGGCAGCATAGTATTAAAATGAATCTGGAGGAATCGGGATTATTGTGGGGAAGAACAGGGCTTTTTAAAAGATATTTACGACAATTTGTTAAAACTGATCTGGAATATATTTATTCAGCCAGTCATCCAAAATCGGCTTTTGTATTCCGGCTTTTTGGTGGTATTGGTATAGCATCCAAAGCTGATACAACATTACCTTTTTTTAAACAGTATTTTGGTGGTGGTAATAATAGCATGAGAGGCTGGCCAGTTCGTTTAATAGGAAGAGGGGCACAACCATTGGCTCCTTATGGTTCCAATAATATCAATGACAGAACAGGTGATATACAGCTAGAAAGCAATATCGAATACCGTTATACCATTGCTCAGATCATTCCAAATTCGGTGGTATTAAAAGGTGCGGTATTTATGGATATTGGAAATATATGGAACTTCAGAAACTCAAAACCCACCGGGGAAGATGACAGTGCACAGTTTAAATTTAAAAACTTGTATAAAAATCTGGGTGTTGCTGTTGGCACGGGTTTCCGTTTTGATTTCAATTATGTGGTACTTCGCTTTGATATTGGATTCAGGGTTAAACGGCCGGATATAAGTGAAAATGACGGCTGGCAATTTCCCGATATCAACTTTAATAATTTATTCAGGCGGGGAGAGCGGGTACCTGATCCGCAGAACCCGGGAGAAACATACAATGATAACCGCTTTAAAAAATGGCGGTACGAAAATTTTAATTTTTCTATCGGGATAAATTATCCATTTTAGAAGTCTCATAATACTTACCCTTTTAAGGCTTGTTCAAACGTTTCCATACTAACAGCAGACTCATTCTTAAAATCGCCAATCCTGGTGCGGCATAAGCTGCTTAAGTAACCACCACAACCTAATACGGCACCATAATCATGTGCAAGGCTGCGTATGTAAGTTCCGGTTGAACAGATCACTTTAAAATGAACAACAGGTAGCGTTACCGCAGTAATTTCAAAAGATTTTATAGTAATGTTCCTGGGTTTTAATTCTACATCAACTCCCCTCCTGGCCAGTTCATATAAAGCAACACCGTCTTTTTTTATGGCAGAATAAATGGGTGGCAGCTGTTCAATATCTCCTGTAAACTTTTCAGCAGCCTTCAGCAACAGGTCATTTGTAACAAATAAAAAGTCTTTCCCCTGTTCAGGTTCACTTTCCAGGTCATATGTAGGTGTAACCGCACCAAGGGTAATACTGCCGGTATACTCCTTTTCCTGAGCCATATATTCGTTTATATTTTTAGTAAATTTTCCGGTACAAACAATTAATAAACCGGTTGCTAAAGGGTCGAGTGTGCCGGCATGTCCTATCTTTTTTATCTGAATTATACTCCGCAGTTTACGCACCACGTCAAATGAGGTCCAGTGTAATGGTTTATCAATAAGTATAACTTTTCCATCAAGATAAGGCTGTTGCATGGCAGGATCAACAGGAATTCTCTCTTTATGCTCTTTTTTAACCGGCACTTCTCCGGCCTGTATTAATTTGTTGGTATACCTTTCCCTGTATGTTGCCTTACGTGCCAATTTTTTTTACAAAGATACTATTTGAACGGTCAATGAGGAATTGCTGCTGATCATATCGCCTGCCTTGCCTTTAACTCTAAATATTTATTAACTGCATTAATGGTTAATTTTTCGGGAGGCGTAAGAATAGAAAGGATGCCATGCTTTTTTAATTCTTTAACGATGAGCCTTTTTTCAAACTCAAATTTTTCAGCTATGGTTTTAATATAAACATCCTCTATGCTTGCTGCCTGTAAATGTGAAAGCTGATGCAGTTCTGTATTTTCGAAAAAAACCACCATCAATAAATGATGCTTCGCTATGGAACGCAGATAATTTAATTGCCTGTTCAAACCACTGAGTGATTCAAAATTTGTATAAAGTACGATCAAACTCCGGTGTTTGATACGGTTACGAATCTGCAGATACAGCATTTCATAATCACTTTCTAAAAAAGCAGTTTCCTGGTTATACAATAATTGTAATACATTTTCACGCTGAATGGGTTTACGGTCGGCTGCCAACAGGGAACCCATTTTATTGGCAAAGGTCATCACACCCACCCTGTCCTGTTTTTGTAAACATACATTTGCTAAAACCAATGTACTGTTAATGGCATAGTCTAACAGGGTTAATCCGGCAAAAGGCATTTTCATCAGGCGGCCTTTATCAATAATACAATACACCTGCTGTGATTTTTCATCTGTATAATTATTCACCATTAAAGCCCCCCTCCTTGCCGTAGCCTTCCAGTTTACACCCCGTATATCGTCACCCCGCACATATTCTTTTATCTGTTCAAACTCCATACTGTGGCCCATTTTACGCATCCGTTTATTACCATGTTCGGTTTGTATGGAAGTTTGTGAGAGTAATTCATATTTACGCATCTGCAGATACGACGGATACACCGGAACAACCTCATCTGCAACAATATTAAACCTGCGCTTAATTAAACCCAACAAAGAACTTATATACAGGATGATCCTTCCAAAATGATATTCCCCCCTTTCAAACGGACGTAAATAATAAACTATATTTTTTTGCTCCCTGGCCTTAAAACGGTATGATAATCTCCAGTCTCTTTTTTGAAACTGAACCGGCAACTCATCAATAATTTCCATGGCGATGGTAAAGAACATGTTATTCTTAACCCGCAACTCCACTTTATTTTCATCTCCGTTACTAAAACGATCTGCCGTTATCCGTTTTGCAACCGGATCTTTACTCAATATAAATAAAAACAGGTACTCAATTAAAACCAGAATGATAAGAACCAGTAGTAAAATTTTAGACAGCAGAAAAAAAGCCGGATAAATAAAAGAGGTTATGAAAAAAATAATACAAAAGCCGGTAACCAGGTAAAACCGGGTTGTTAAAAATAATCCGCCAATATATTTATTTACTATTTTCATTACCGGGGCACTTCAACTGCTTTTACAATATTATCAATCAGGTCATCAGCAGTTAATCCTTCCATTTCTTTTTCGGGTGTTAAAATGATCCGGTGCCTCAATACATGCGGAGCCATCTCTATAATATCCTCCGGCGTAACAAAATCCCTGCCCTTGATGGCCGCATTAGCTTTTGCAGAACGAAGTATGGCCAGCGAGGCCCTGGGAGATGCACCTAAATACAAAGCCGGGTTATTCCTGGTCTCCTGCACAATCTTTGCAATAAACTCAACAAGTTTTGGTTCAATAATTATTGACTGAACCTGGTTTCTGAAATGCTGAATATCTACCGGCAATAATATTTTTCTTACGCCATCAATCATCTGTGATTGTGTTTTACCCTGCTGGCTGTTTAAGATAGTGATCTCTTCATCCAGCGAAGGATAATTTACTTCTATTTTAAAAAGAAAACGGTCAAGTTGGGCTTCGGGTAAACGATAGGTACCTTCCTGCTCAATCGGGTTTTGAGTAGCCAGCACAATAAATGGGAATTGCATATAATGGGTGTGCCCGTCAATGGTTACCTGCCGCTCTTCCATTACCTCAAACAAGGCTGCCTGTGTTTTTGCCGGGGCCCTGTTTATTTCATCTATTAAAACGATATTACTGAATACAGGGCCTGACTTAAATTTAAAATCCCCTTCCTTTGGATTAAAAACTGAAGTACCAACCACATCACTTGGCATCAGGTCGGGTGTAAACTGCAGACGGGAAAAATCAACATCAATAATTTTTGCTATCAATTTTGCCGTTAATGTTTTTGCTACACCGGGTACTCCTTCAATCAAAATATGACCATCACATAATAGCCCAATAAGCAGCAGGTCAACCATTTTATGCTGACCAATGATCACCCGGCCAATTTCATTTCTAATCTCCTGAACAGATTTGTTCAGTCCGGAGAGGTCAATACGTTGTTGAAATATATTTTCTTCCATCAGTTTCGGGTTTTATGAAATTGTTGTATTTGTTCGTTTAAAGAAAGCAATTGATAATCGTCCATATTATTACTGTTTTGTGCATCAGCTATAGTGCGGTACAGGGAGTCTACATGATCCCTGTTCACATTACTCTTGCGGCTTAATACAGTTATAAAATCTTCGTTGATAAGATTGGTATTTAAAAAATATCTGTTGCGAATGTACTCATTAAAGTATGTAATCATCTTATCCGAAATATTTTTGTTGTCTTTTTTCTGAAGGTATAAACGGCCAATGGTCTCTGTAAAAGTAACCGTAGTATTTTCGTTGGGCTTAAGCTGCTCAATAATACGCTGAATACGTTTGGCACCAAAGAGTATATACAGTAAAAGCAATAAAAGTGAAAGCCAAAATGCATAAACCAAAGCAGGATGCTTCATGATCTCACCAATAGAGGAAAAATTTTCACTGTTTTTATTTTTCCCCGACCTGATCTTATGGTAATAGTCATCCCAGTATAAATGATCCGGGGTACTTTGTGTATAAGCCAGTGCATCCTGCAGGTATCTGTAATTGTCATCCTTAAGCAGGAAATAATTACTGAAAGCACGTGGATCGCAGTGTAAAAACAATTTACCTTTCCCATAAAAATGAACGATAGCGTTTGGCTTTTCATTTTCATTAAAACCCAGAACCCTTGTGTTGGTGCTGTCAATATCAAAAAAATAATTCCGGAATGGAAGATAATAATAGGAATAAGCAGATGCCGGTTCTGCCGCTGGTTTTGTAACCGTATTTTTCATGAAGTCAAAAATATCCGTTGCAGGCACGCTGTAAGAAAATTGATTACACCGTATTTTTTTAAGCAAAAATTCATTCATATAGGCAGCCGAAATAAACAGGTCATTCCCTTTGGCCACATAATCCATCATGTTATCAACTTCAGCCTGATTTAAAAATAAAGCAGGTGCAATACAAATATAAAGGGATGACGTATCGGTAATCTTTCCCCGGGTTTTTGTAAATGATTCTTTTTTATCAATGATGGTATTGCTGCTAAACAAAGTTTTCAGTTGTTGATAAGCGATATAAGTTCCAAACGGGTTTTTATCTTTTTTTGAGAAAGATTCCCGCAAGGAAGGAATTTTACCGGCATTGTTAAAACAGCCCGCCAGCAGCCCGGCAAGCATGATCAATAAAAGAAGGTATATAAAATGATATTTCAATAACTGAATTATACTTTTTGGTTAAACCCTGTAAAATTTCTTTCTAATTTTTGATAGTTGTATTGATCAATATTAAACTCCCCGTACCATACATACTCATAACTTAATGTAAGCGATGCAAAGTCATTTTGAAAATCAGTATTGCTGATTTCCCGTACATACTGATAATTGGTTTTACCCGGTGCCAGTTCAATAAAATTTCTATCTGCCAGCCTGTGCAATATTTTCAGGTACTGGAAACGAACAGCCTGACGGTAATTATTGTTTTGTATTGCCTGGTTTATCAGTGAATCAAAATCAGTCTCGCCTGAAATGAATGCTTCATCAATTTCAGGTAACTCCGTTTTTGCAGATATGGATTCTTTTTTAAATACCCCTTCTGTTAAAAACAACCGGTATATAATGAACAGTATAAAAAACACAGCGAGGGCCCATAAAGTTATTTTCAGAATATCCGAAGAAAAAAAACGGTCAGCTAAACCCGGTCGGGTATCAACTTTATTTTTCATTAATTCATTATTTTTCATTTCCATTAAAAGGCTGTCCAGGTTTTTTACATATTCAAATGCCTTCATATTTTTCCAATAAGCAACTGAATCAACTGGGGTACTCAGCTTATGTACATAAAGTATGGTATCAGCAGGTTCATTACCGTATACATTATTTTCACCGGGTTGATCTTCCAAAGGCACTATTTCTATGCTTTTATATTCATCAGGTGCTTCAACCTGTTGTGCATCCTCAATCAGCAAAGAATCACGGTAAACATATTTTTTATCCTGCGCCCCGGCAGAAGACAAAAACAACAACAACAAAAATGATATGTGAATGAATTTATGCATTTTCTTTTTTCAGCCGGTTGATGATCCCATCGGGCTGAATATAATAACCGAGTTTGTGTAAACGGATAGGGAGTATTACAAAATACCAAAGAATAAATGTAAATGAAACAGATAAGATGAGGATACTTACCCAAACCGGCAAGCCCGGATTATTTGCTTTATCAAATGTCTGGCTCATTAAGTGTGTGACATAGCTTTCAAAAAAGGCAGCAACAATAAAAACAGGGATCAGGCATATCAAAACTTTAGCAGCATCTTTAGCACCTCTTTTAAAAGAGACCATCCTGGTATAAGTACCGGGGAATAAGATACCGCTGGCCAGGATAAACCCTGCAGTAGCCGCTATTACAATTGCAGATATCTCAAGAGTACCGTGTATCCATATAACCAATACCGATTTTATACCCAGGCCTTTTGAAAAGAAAATAAATTGAAAAGCGCCCAGGATCAATCCGTTGTACCACATGATAAAAAAAGTAAACAGCCCCAGGGTGAAGCCTCCCATAAATGCTTTAAATGCAACACTGATATTGTTAAAGCCAATCCTTACGAACATTGAAAACGGGTTTCCGTCCTTATAAACACCAAAGGGATCTCCCCTGGCTATATTCTCTTCAGTCATATCTACATAATCATCGCCTAAAATCCCCCTTACAAACTGCTCATCATGCATTGATGAAAAAACACCAATAGAAACAAAAAGAATGAATAAACCGGTGGTAAATAAAAAAATGCGCTGGTATCTTTTAAAAAGCAGGGGCAATTCAAATTTCCAGAACTGAAATATACGGCTGTACTTTTCTTTTTTATTTTTATAAATACTTTGATAAATTCCTGCAGCAATACCATTTATCCAGCGGGTAGCTTTACTTTTTGGATAAAAAGTTTTGGCATAAGAGAGGTCATCGATCAAACTGACAAAGCGTTCTGCAGTCTCATCCGGATTATCTGTTGGTGCATGCTGATACTCCTTCCATTTGTCAGCATTTTTTTTAATAAACATGGCCTCCCTCATTATGGAAAATTACTTGTTTTTAATAAGCCTGCAAATTCCCTGTTTATTTATTATTAAAAAAACAGGTTTATATGCATCTGTTGCTGTCAATTAGTAAATTGCAGTTATCATGGCCATAATACAAATAGCTACAGCTTTTAATATTGACCTGGAATTTGAGATCGCCGAATTTCATAAACGGCTGCTGGCTTATCTAATAGACTTTCTGTTGCTGATCATATATCTTTTCAGCATGAAATATCTTCTGTACGCCGGGTTTTTAATGGAATTTGAAGAAAATGTGGGGATAGATATTCTGGTTATTTCTTTACCCATGCTTTTGTACTCCTTACTTACTGAGTTATGGATGAATGGGCAAACCCTGGGTAAAAAGATCATGGCAATACGGGTTATAAGCCTCGAAGGTGGTGAACCTACTTTTGGCCAGTATATCCTGCGGTGGATCACCAAATTTTTTGAATGGCCTTTTCTTTTTGGCTATATTGCTTTTACCGGTTCCAGCCTCATCGGTTACACTTTTGTTACCGGCCTTTTAGGCATTGCGGTTGTAATCATCATATCAGTTTCTCCACGAAGCCAGCGGCTGGGAGATATTGCAGCCGGTACCGTTGTGGTAAATACAAAATCAGCATTAACTGTTGCCGATACCGTTTTTATGGAGATCAATAAAACAGATTATAAAGTGATGTTCCCTGAAGTAATGAGGCTAAGCGACCGGGATATAAATACCATAAAATCAGTTTTAACACAGGCTGGCAAAACAAACAACTATGATATGTGCCATCGTATTGCCCTGAAAATAAAAGAGGTGCTTAAGATAAATTCTGATATGTATGTAGATCAGTTTTTAAATAAACTATTAGAAGATTATAATTACCTGGCAACAAAGGAATAAAAATGTATTACCGCATATCAAAACTATGCGATACGGCAAAAGCAATTATTAAAATATAAAAAATTACCGCAATTAACTGTAATGCAATACCTATAATTGCACAAATACGGCCGGCTTTAATATTATTGTACGAAGCCGGTGAATATAGTTCCGGATTATTTCTATACAAAGCCACATCTTTATTAGAAATTACCAAAGCAATGATGCCGCATATGAAACAAACAACAATGGATAAAATTCCAAGTACTAATGTGGCCGTTGCATTAGGTAACTGACCGGAATTAACATTGGAATTGCTTAAATAGTCTCTGTTTTGATCATTCATTTGTTTATTCAGTTTATATAATTAACAATTTGTAAATATAACCCAGCAGGATAGTTCCGGCACAAAATAGATAAGAATATTTAAGAATTACAGTTCCCCCCTTTATATTTTTTATTACATGTAAAATTAAAAAAGCAATAAGCAGGATGATTGGTATTAATGCCGGATAAATTTTAAAACTACCCGGTATATCCCCACGTATCAATAATAAAAGACTTCTTTGTATACCACAGCCCGGGCAATCTATATGGGTTATTGCCTTAAACAGGCAGGGCAGTTGATGAGCCTCCAGCCATTTAATAATATTTAATAAGAAAAACTGCATGAATCTATCCTTTTCAATGTAACATCAGATTTTATTATTGATGCTTTTATAACAAAAGTTATTACCGTATTCCCAGCTCCATATCCCCGGTAAATTAATACGCCCTTGCAAACAACACCCTTTGCGTACTTGGCTTACCGCTTAAGATACAGGCACCGGCTTCGGGTTTATTGTTCATGGGAATACAACGGATGGTTGCCTTGGTTTGATCTTTAATTTTCTCTTCTGTTTCGGCAGTTCCATCCCAATGGGCCTCAATAAATCCACCTTTACCATCCAAAAGTTTAACAAAATCATCCCAATTATCTGCATTGGTTGTTTTTTCATTTCTGAAATCAAGTGCTTTATTATACATATTCTGCTGAATTTCATCCAGCAGTTTTACGATATTTTCTTCAAGCCCGTCCATAGGCATACTGTTTTTTTCTTTGGTATCACGTCGTGCCACTTCCACCACTTTGTTTTCCATATCACGTAAACCCAAGGCAATGCGCACCGGTATACCCTGCAATTCGTACTGTGCAAATTTCCAGCCGGGGCGGCTGTTATCACTATTGTCATACTTAACCCTGATGCCCAAAGTTTTTAATGATGTAATTATTTCATTTGATTTTGCATCTATTGCGGCCTTGCTTTCTTCTCCTTTATAAATTGGAATGATGACCACCTGGAAGGGTGCTATTTTTGGAGGAAGTATCAGGCCCTGGTCATCACTATGTGCCATAATTAATGCTCCGATCAGCCTTGTGGATACACCCCATGAGGTTGCCCAAACATATTCCTGCTTATTATCCTTAGTTAAAAACTGAACATCAAATGCTTTGGCAAAATTTTGCCCAAGGAAGTGGGAAGTGCCAGCCTGTAATGCCTTGCCATCCTGCATTAATGCTTCAATACAATACGTTTCTTCTGCTCCTGCAAAACGCTCACTGGCCGTTTTAACACCTTTAATAACAGGTACGGCCATATATGTTTCCACAAATTCGGCATACACATTCAGCATGCGTTCTGTTTCTTCTACAGCTTCCTGCTTTGTTGCATGTGCAGTATGCCCTTCCTGCCAGAGAAATTCGGTAGTGCGTAAAAATAAACGGGTACGCATTTCCCAGCGTACAACATTTGCCCATTGGTTTATTAATAAAGGCAGATCCCTGTATGACTGGATCCAGTCCTTATAAGTATTCCATATGATCGTTTCCGATGTAGGGCGAATGATGAGTTCTTCTTCCAATTTTGCATCGGGGTCAACAACGATCCCTTTTCCATTTGGGTCGTTCATTAAACGGTAATGCGTTACTACCGCACATTCTTTGGCAAAACCTTCCACGTGTGCCGCTTCTTTACTTAAAAAACTTTTTGGAATGAAAAGCGGAAAGTAGGCATTCAAATGCCCCGTTTCTTTAAACATTTTATCCAACTGGTCCCTCATGTTTTCCCAAAGCGCAAATCCATATGGCTTTATAACCATACAGCCCCGTACTGCTGAATAATCTGCCAATCCGCCTTTAATAACCAGGTCGTTGTACCATTGGGAATAATCTTCTGCTCTTGATGTTAGTTCTTTACTCATTTCTTTTTTATAGGATCTGACACCCCCGTCTGACCATTTATTGTTTTTATTTATGGTCAAACGGGGGCGTAAGACCAGGTTGCTTTTTCATACTCAGGAGAAGGTGAAAAAACAGGTTTTCTTTTAGCACTGCTTTAACAACGAACACATTAACTTTAATGTCTGATAATAAAGGCATCGTGCAGTTATTCTACCAGGCCATAATAAAGCTGACGTAGTACAGTACAAAGTACTCCAAAACTGCACAAAAGTAGTAACTTCATTTTTAAATCGCTTTAAACTATTTATCATGAAAACAAATTTTTTACTCCTGGCTTTATCTGTAGCTGTTTTCAGCAGTTGCAGCACTATATATAAAAGTGGGCAAACTCCTGATGACGTTTATTATTCACCGGTAAAAATAGTGGAGGAACAACCCGATAATTACCGCGATCAGGAAAGATATGAACCATCGGCTGATTATGGTATCAGAATGGGTGTACGTGACCGCCGCTGGAGGAATTATTCTGATGATTATGATTTCCGTAACAGCCCTTATAATTATGCCACCTGTAATACCTATAATTATGGCTACTATTACAACCCTTATTATTATCCCTGGGCCATTTATGCAGGAAAGGTCATTTATGCTCAACCCAATAATACGGCGGTTCGGATGGTTAACCTGAATGCTTATAAAGGATATAACAGCAATATTGCTTCAATTAAAACAACGGGTACAAACAATAATATAAATCCTTCATCAAGATATAACAACAATAATAACAGAAGCACTATTGGTAATGCGATCAGGCAGGCAATTGCACCAGGTAATAATTCATCTTCTAATAACAACAATAACAATTCTAATAATAACAATACAAGATCTTATACCCCTTCTTCAAATAGCAGTAGTCCCTCATCGGGCGGCAGAAGTTCGGGAACATCAGTTAGCAGGCCGGGCCGGGGAGGATAAAAACCCTTTTTATGATACCGCCAGCAACGGTTTAAGGATATTTGAAAAACAGCCCGTTATATCAATATATCAAATAAATAATTTTCTATTAAGATTACCGGGCAGTAAAATTTGTATACTATGAATAAATATTTACTCTTTCTATTCTTATTATTCAGTAGCATTATCCAGGCACAGATTCCTGAAGATGCCATTCGCTATTCTTTTTATCCTCAAAGCGGTACAGCCCGTAATATGGCCATTGGTGGTGTAATGGGTTCGTTGGGTGGTGATATTAATGCAACTTTTGTAAACCCGGCCGGGCTTGGTTTTTACAAGACCAGTGAATTTGTTTTGACGCCAGCTTTCTTTTTAAATAATAATAAGGCCAGTTTCAGGGAAACAGATTTTAAAACCAAAAAAAACAGTTTTGGGTTTGGAACCAGTGGCTGGGTTTTTGGATCCGCCAATCAACGTAACCCTCAAAAAAGTAATGCCCTCAGTATAGCTATTACACAAACTGCAAATTTTAATAACCAGATCCAGTATACAGGTTTAAATAATTTCAGTTCTTTCAGCGAACAGTTTGCAGAGGAATTTGCAAAAGCTAATACTAAATACGGATATACCATTGATGATGTTTTAACCAGCAATTCGCCACTGCCTTATGGCGCTGCTCCTGCACTGTACACTTATTTAATTGATACCGTTTCTGTAAATGGTCAACTTCAGGTTAAGGGAGCTCCTGAATATATATTGGATGCTGGTCAGGCGTTACGACAGGAAATGTTAAAAACAACCAAAGGTGGCATAACAGAATTTGCCATTGCTTTTGCGCATAACAGCAACGATAAATGGTATTGGGGTGCTACCATTGGTGTTCCCCTGGTAAGGTATACCAGCAATACAGTTTTTAAAGAATCGGATACTTCCGCTAATACAGCTAATTATTTTAATAGTTTTGAATATCGGGATGATTTTACAACCAAAGGTGTTGGTTTTAATTTAAAGATCGGAGTTATATACAGGCCACAGGATTATATCAGGATTGGCTTGGCCATTCATACGCCTACTTATATGAGCTTGAAAGATGAACGCACTACCTATATAAGCACTAAACTGGAAAATCCGGTTGCCGGTTTCACCACTTCTTCACAATCATTTACCGATAACCAGCCCGGAGTGGCAGAATATATACAGACTACTCCATTAAAAGCTATTTTAAGTGCCTCGTACGTTTTCAGGGAAGTTGATAATGTAAAAAAACAAAAGGGGTTTATAAGTGCCGACATTGAATATGTACATCATAAAGGTTCCAGGTTCAGCAGTGATAATGAAACGGTAACCGAAGAAGAAAAAATTTATTATAAAGCTTTAAACAATGTTGTTAAAACCGATTATAAAGGTAATTTTAATTTCAGGCTGGGCGGTGAGGTGAAGTTTAATATTTTTATGGCCAGGTTAGGTTTTGCCTGGTATGGCAATCCTTATAAAGATGCAGGTTACAAGGCCAACCGAATGTTATTGAGTGGTGGATTGGGTTACCGCAATAAAGGTTTTTTTGTTGATCTTACCTATGTTCATGCTTTGAGCAAAGATGTTAATTTTCCATACCGTTTAGAGGACCGGGCAAATACTTATGCTACACTTAAACAACAGCGCGGAAATATTGTAGCAACAGTTGGATTTAAATTTTAGCCAGGACTAATTGCTTAGTAATGCCCCGGAAATTTTCGGGGCATTTTTTATAACCTCCAGGATTTTCTCAAAATTTGGCTCACACCATATTACTTCTTCATCTTTTTTAAACCAGGTCATTTGCCGCTTGGCGTATTGCCGGGTATTTATTTTAATAATTTCAACAGCATCGGGCAATAAAAGATCGCCGGTAAGGTGCCCGAACAATTCACGGTACCCCACTGTTTGCAACGCATTTCGTTTTTTATGAGGTTGCAGTTCTTTTACTTCATCCAGAAAGCCTGCTTTCATCATGGCATCTACCCTGCTGTTGATGTTTTTATGTAATTGCTCTTTAGGCAGCTCCAACCCTATTTTTATGATATTAAAATCACGGTGCTTTTTTTGTTGGGTTTGAAATTCTATGATCGATCTGCCGGTAGAAAGTTTTACTTCCAATGCTCTCATCAACCTTTGCGGATTTTTTGTTTCGCCTTTGGCAAAAAACTGTGGATCATTTTTTTTTACTTCTTTCTGCAGCCATTCCAACCCCTCCCATTCAAAATCCAAAAGTATCCTTTCCCGGATAGCCGGGTCAACAAGCGGTACTTCATCAATTCCGTTACAAAATGTTTTTATATACAACCCGGTGCCACCAACCATTACAGCCGTTTCATGTTCCTTAAATATTTCATTGACCTTTTGTAACGCATACTCCTCAAAAATGGCTGCGTTCATTTCATCCTTAATAGAATGGGAATTAATGAAGTAATGTTCTGTCCGTTTTAATTCTTCAACAGAAGGTTTTGCAACACCAATATTCAATTCTTTAAAACACTGGCGGCTGTCGGCCGATATGATCTTTGTCTGGAAATGTTGAGCTATCTGAATAGCCAGGGAAGTTTTGCCTGCTGCAGTTGCCCCTACAATAACGATACAGGTCTTGTTCATTGGAATTTGTTTGAGCTTGTAAAGAGCTCTTTTGAAATAATAAGTTATGAGTTGAGGAAAGAAATGCAGTATTTCTGTCATTTAAAAAACTCAAAACTTATAACTTATAACTTTTAACTCTTAAAATCCGTCATTTGCTTCATTAGTTGGTGCTTCTTCTTCTCCATCTGCCTCAACCTCATCACCCTCTTCGCTGAATCCGTCTGCCATTGCATCCGGCTTAAGGTCATATTTTTCTTCCATTTCGGCCAGGCGGCTGTCAACCAGTCCCTTTGTGCCATACTGTGATGGCGCAATTCCTTCTGTTCGAATACAGCATGGATAGATCAGTTTTATATTTTCTTCTTTTTCAACGGTGATCAGCTCTACCTTAAAATGCCAGAACTTATTAAAATCGTATTCGTATATGAATTTCTGGTTGGGATTACTGATCTCTGTACCAATAACTGTTTCCGACATGATCAAGGGCACTGCTTTATACTCCCTGTCATATTTCTCCAGGGATATTTCCCTGCCCCGTAACCAGTTATCGTTACTGCGGTAAAATGTTGCTTTATGCATTGAATCAAACTCAAAGCATTTTAAAATACAACCATGCAGGTCGAAAAAGTTTTGTGTATGACGAATCGCAATATCCCTGTAAACACTATCGTCATCTTCCCAATAAATTCTGAATCGTAAAATAGCCATACGGTAAAATTAAGAATTAAAAGTTAAAAACCTGCCTGCCGGCAGGTTGGTTATGATTTAGTATAAGAAATCCCCAACTCTTTTGCTTTTTCTAACATAAAATGATGAGCCGCATCATATTCATTAGGAATAATGCCGTCTAATATAGCTTCCCTGATGGCATTCTTCAAATCTCCAACTGCCCGGCAGGGTTTCAAATTGAATGCCTCCATAATTTTTTCACCTGTAATGGGCGGCTGCCAGTTGCGCAAATGATCTTTCTCTTCCACCTGGGTACAACGCTGCCGTACCATTTCAAAATTCTCTAAAAATTTTTTAACTTTATTTTTATTTTTTGAGGTTATATCTGCTGTACACAAGGTCATCAAAGCATCGAAATCCTCACCTGCATCAAATAATAACCTTCGGATAGCACTGTCTGTAATATTTTCTTTGGTAAGACTGATCGGTCTCAAATGCAGCTCAACCATTTTACGTACAAATCGCATTTTTTCATTTTGCGGAAGCCTGAGCTTTGCAAATATTTTAGGTACCATTCTGCCACCAGCCACTTCATGACCGTGAAAGGTCCAACCATGCCCTTCTTCAAATTTCTTTGTTGCCGGTTTGGCAATATCATGCAAAACTGCAGCCCAGCGCAGCCAGAGATCGCCGGTATTCTTTGCAATATTATCAACCACCTGTAAAGTATGGTAAAAATTATCCTTATGCCCCATGCCGTCAATATATTCTGCACCGGCCAGGTCAACCATTTGCGGAAAAATGAGCTTCAATAAACCGCTTTTATATAACAGGTCGAAACCAATGGATGGTTTTTTGCACATCAGTATCTTGTTCAGTTCATCGGCTATCCGTTCACCACTTACGATTTTTATACGTTCCACATTTTCAGCAATGGCTTTATACGTTTCTGCTTCGATCGTAAAATTCAATTGTGTCGAAAACCGTATGGCCCTCATCATACGTAAAGGATCATCACTAAAAGTTTGGGCAGCTGCCAAAGGTGTTTTTAAAATTTTCAGTTCAAGATCACTGATACCATTAAAGGGATCAATCAGTTCTCCATAATCAACCCTGTTCAGGCTTATTGCCAAAGCATTGATGGTAAAATCCCTACGGTCCTGGTCATCTTCCAAATTACCTGTTTCTACAGCTGGCTTGCGGCTATCATAACTGTAACTCTCTTTTCGGGCGCCTACAAATTCTATATCCAGGTCATCTACCCTGATCTGTGCCGTACCAAAATTTTTAAAAAAATTTACTATTGGTTTTGGTTTGAATTGTTCAGCCACTTTTGCAGCCAGTTCAATACCATCTCCCACACAAACAATATCCATGTCTTTTGTATCTCTTCCCAGTATCTTATCCCTTACAAATCCACCGATCAAATAACAAGGCATGTTCAAATCTTTTGCTGATAAGGCTATTTTTCGTAATACTTCCAGTTCATTATCGTTACATTTTATATACATGTGTTGCAAATTTAGGGATTAGCCGTTAGCTATTAGCTGTTAGCCAGTAACAATGTACGCTAGCTAAAAGCTAAAGGCTAATAGCTAATAGCTTTTCTCTTTCTTGGCATTAATATTGACCTTATACAACCCCACACAAAAAACAGTGAATTAACTGTGTGTTTTGACATTTTGACTTTATATTGAGATAATTATGGATAACAAGTTTTATTTGCAGGGCCAGGAAGACGAAATGGAGTTTATGCCAATCATTCCATTAAACGAAGATGATGACGGAAGTACTGATGACCAGCCGATTCCGGAGGAAATCCCAATCTTAGCTTTACGGAATACGGTACTCTTTCCCGGGGTTGTAATTCCAATTACGGTGGGCAGGGATAAGAGTATTAAAGCAGTAACTGATGCTTATAAGGCTGACAAATTGATTGGTGTAGTTGCACAAAAAGACAGTACAATTGAAGAACCTACTGTAAGTGACCTGGAAGATATAGGCACGGTTGCAAAAATTGCCAAGTTGATTAAAATGCCTGATGGAGGAACAACCATCATTATACAGGGACGTAAGCGCTGTAAGATTGAAGAAATAACAACAGATGACCCTTATTTTAAAGCAAAGATCAAAGTTTTAACGGATGAAGTTTTAAAAGATGATGCTGATTTTAATGCCATGATCGGAAGTATAAAAGACCTGGCTGGTCAAATTATTAACCTGTCTCCCAACCTTCCGAGTGAAGCTGCCATTATTTTAAAAAATATTGAAAACCCTTCGTTTTTAATTCATTTCGTCAGTAGTAATTTAAATAGCGATATAAAAGATAAACAACGCTTACTGGAGATCAGTAATATTAAAGCAAGGGCTGAGTTACTGATGAATTTAATGCAGACAGAACTGCAATATACCGAGCTGAAAAATAAAGTAACCAATAAAACAAGGGCTGAACTGGATAAACAGCAACGTGAATATTTTTTACAGCAGCAGATGAAAGCCATTAAAGATGAATTGGGCGGCGACAATGTGGCGGAGGTAAAAGAAATGTTGAAAAAGGCAGAGTTAAAAAAATGGCCGGTAGCGGCCAGGGAAATGTTTACCAAAGGAGTAGAGAAATTAGAGCGTATGCATCCCTCAACACCAGACTACTCGGTAGTATATAACCATCTTGATTTAATGCTTGACCTGCCGTGGGATGAATACACAGAAGATCTTTACGACCTGAAAAAAGCTAAGAAAGTGCTGGACCAGGATCATTATGGTATGCAAAAAATTAAAGAAAGAATATTAGAATACCTGGCTGTTTTAAAATTAAAAGGAGACATGAAGTCACCGATACTGTGTTTTTTAGGCCCTCCCGGAATTGGCAAGACCAGTTTGGGAAAAAGTATTGCAGCGGCTATACAAAGAAAATATGTAAGGGTAAGTTTGGGTGGTTTACATGATGAGAGTGAGATTCGCGGACACCGGAAAACCTATATTGGCGCCATGCCCGGCAGAATTTTACAATCGATCCGAAAAGTAAAATCAAGTAATCCCGTAATGATCCTTGATGAAATTGATAAAGTAGGAAGCGATCACCGTGGGGATCCCTCTTCGGCTTTGCTGGAAGTTTTGGACCCGGAACAGAACAATACTTTTTACGATAATTACCTGGAACTGGAATATGATTTGAGTAAGGTTCTGTTTATTGCTACTGCCAATAACCTGAGCAATATACCGGCAGCTTTAAGAGACAGGCTGGAGATTATAGACCTGAGCGGTTATGCAGTTGAAGAAAAAATTGAAATTGCCAAACGTCATTTAATGCCCAAGCAAAAAGAAATGCATGGCCTGAAAGACATTAGTTTTAAATTAAGTGACCCGGTGCTGGAAAAAACGATCCAGGATTATACAAGAGAGAGTGGTGTACGGGAACTGGACAGACAATTGGCCAGCATCATGCGTTACCAGGCAAAGGAATTAGTGATAAAAGGAAAACTAAAGGCTACTATCACCAATAATGATGTAGAAAAAATATTAGGCAAACCTAAATACAGTAATGATCTGTATAAAATTGCCAATATGCCCGGTGTTGCTGTTGGTTTAGCCTGGACTTATGTTGGCGGAGATATTTTGTTTATCGAAACACAGTTAAGCGAAGGAAAAGGTGAATTAAAGCTTACCGGTAATTTAGGGAATGTGATGAAGGAAAGTGCCAGTACCGCATTAACCTACCTGGAAGCAAACTGTAAAAAATCAGATATTGACCCGGAATTATTTAATAAAAAAGATATCCATATACACGTGCCGGAAGGAGCAGTACCAAAAGATGGCCCAAGTGCCGGTATAACCATGCTCTCAGCCCTCGCCAGCGCATTTACCGGCCGGAAAATAAAGCCGTATTTAGCCATGACCGGGGAGATCACGCTACGGGGGCAGGTCCTTCCTGTTGGGGGTATTAAGGAAAAGGTTTTAGCGGCAAGGAGGGCAGGTTTAAAAGAAATAATCATGTGCTGGCAAAATGAAAAAGATGTGCTGGAAATAAACAGCCAGTATATAAAAGGCATAAAATTTCATTATGTTAAAACAATGCAACAGGTTTTGGAATTAGCTTTAACATAAAATTTATAAGATCTACACAACCATAAACAACAATTAAGCGTAACTACTGTTGTTAAGTTAATCAACAGTTCATGTTGGTTGTTTTAAGGGTTAAAGAAATTCCCGCCGATTCTTCGGTGGGAATTTATTTTTTACATTGATGTTTCTTTAGCTTACCTGTGCCGCTCCATCCAGTCTATTTCTTTTTTGGTTGTAAAGGCCTGTATGATGGCAATCAGAAAAAGCATGCCGACATTGCCAGCCAAAAAAGTGAGACTAAGGCCATGGTAAGCGGTAATATCAGTTTTAAAACCGGTAAAAAACGAAATCATGTCAATCACTAAAACAACCATACTTATTGCGAGGCCGGTTACAAATATTGCTTTTGAAATTATTCTCACAGTAGCTGATGGATGCTTTTTAGTTCTTTTAAAAAAGATAACATATACTGTTGAAAAAACGGCCGGGGTCATTGTTACAACCCCAAGCCCGAAAGTTATATCAGCAACGTTTGAAGAAACTAATTTTGAAATACCATAAAATGCTGCAATGATCACTCCCAACAATACCGGTACTGAAAGAAACATTAAAAAAATGAGTGTGTACAGTTTGGAATATTTAATGAACCTGTCCTCCATATAGCTTATGACTTCTTATTTAAAATAACTCAAATTGGTTTTTGGTGTCAGTGTGATTAACGTTTCATACATCAGTTTGATCGTATGTTCAATATCATCTTTATGCAGCATCTCAACCGTTGTATGCATATATCGCAATGGAATAGAAATCAAAACAGAAGGGCATCCGTCATTGGAATACGCAAATGCATCTGTATCTGTACCTGTGCTTCTGCTTACCGTATGGTATTGTACCGGTATTTTATTTTTAACAGCTGTTGCCTGAACAAAATCCAGTAATTTATTATGCACCGCAGGGCCAAAAGTAAGAGAAGGGCCTTTGCCACAACTACATTCGCCTTCAATCATTTTATTGATCATGGGTGTGGAAGTATCATGGGTTACATCAGTAATGATCGCTATATCAGGTTTTATCCTTCGGGCAATCATTTCTGCACCCCGTAAACCGATTTCTTCCTGTACCGCATTTACAATATATAAACCAAAGGGTAATTTTTTCTTATGTACATTCAGCAACCGGGCTACTTCGGCTATTATAAACCCACCAATGCGGTTATCAAATGCACGGCCAATCAAATAATCATAAGCCAGCTCTTCGTAACCCTCTTCGTAAGTGGCTACAGCACCAATATGAATACCCAGTGTTTCTACTTCCTTTTTATTACGGGCACCACAATCCAGAAATAAATTATCAACCTTTGGCTGTGTTTCTTTAGCATCTGTATTGGCCATACGGGTATGAATAGCAGGCCATCCAAATACCGCTTTAACCGCTCCCTTTTTTCCATGAATTAATACCCGCATTGAAGGCGCAATCTGGTGATCAACGCCACCGTTGCGTTTCAGGTAGATCAACCCTTCAGGCGAAATATAATTTACAAACCAGCTTATTTCATCAGCATGGGCCTCAATCACCACTTTAAAAGAGGCTCCAGGATTAATTACACCAACTGCTGTTCCGTAAGGATCCGTAAAATGTGTTTCTACATATGGCTTTAAATATTCAAGCCATAACTTCTGTCCACTGCTTTCAAATCCGGTAGGGGAAGGATTGTTGATATAATTTTTTAAAAAATGATAAGACTCATCGTTAAGTATACGCTTCGCTTTTTTTGCTTTAGCCATGATAATAATTTAATTGCAGCAAAATTACTTAAATACTTGCTATGTATGTTGCTGCTACAGAAAATAACATCAAACCATCTGTAATAAAATAATAAAAAAGATAACTCCGCTTTATTGCAGCGTAAAAATAAACGGTTAATAAGGCCAGGGTGGAAATCTGCAGGGCAATGGATTGATAAAATGTGATACCCCAATCTTTATAAAAAAAGGTTGAGATAAAAAGTACTGCAAATATGATAAATATAAAAAATTTAAGCCAAGCCGGTTTTAGATCTGTTGCCAGGCTGTGCATCCCTCTTATTTTATCAACGGCCTTATCCCTGTTATCAAATATGATACAGAGCATTAGCATAAAAAGAAATCGTTGGGTGATCATAAAAAGATCAGCCTTATCCAAAAGCAAATAAGCTTTCTGCATAGGTATAAAAGCAGTAACATATGCCCAGGTAAAAGCCAGTAAAATAGTTTTTAAAATACCTGCCCTTCTGATAAACTTAAAAGGTTTTAAAGGTAAAAGAGGCAGTGAATAGAGAATAGTTAACCCGATGGCAGTGATTACAAAGCTGATTGGCAAAGCAGATTTCAATAAGCAATATAACAGTCCAGCTGATGAAAACAGGAACAGGTATATTCCCGTTGTTTCCTTTATTAATAACCGGATGACAGAATCTTTTTCAACAAAAGAAATTTTACTCAGGATCCAGTAAAAATTATAACTGCAGAGTGTAGCAAAAAAAATAAAACCGTAAATAAACAGGTTATTATTAAGATGAAGGAGCTGATCAGTTTGAAAAGCAAGTGCAAGAGCACAAACAGCAATAAAAATAGAATGTGATAAAATGAAATAAAACCACTTCATTACCGGCAGATAAAATAAAGCGGTTCGGCAGTTGTAATTAAATTACTTTTATTTTTTGCAAAATCTTTTACATAAATTTCAAAAAATACGGTATCTGTATGCAGGGCACCATTGGGAAGAGAATTACACTTTAAGACAGAACTCGGGACAGTAATATCAACTTCGGCCTCAAAATTACGCTTTGCCCCCGATTGAAGATCCGGAAATGGCAGTGAATCGAATGCATTTACCAATAAATTTTTAATATATATAAAGGCGGTCTCATTTGCATTTATGCCAATATCACCTTCTGCATCTGTTATACTAAAGGTAATTACCGGTGAAGCACTTAAATTATCTACAACATTGGGTGCAATAGATTTATAATTAATCTGCGGAGCCGTTGTAAATTTATCTTTTTTACAGGTAGTGAAAAGTAAAATTGCTATGGCTAATAATAAAGTGTAACGCATCTTTGTGTTTTGTTTGTCAAATTTAATGATTGAAATTGAAACATCCAGTTAAATATATTGACCTTGCTGAAAGGATTTTTGCTGCTTCGCCGGATAATTTCACCGATTTGGCCATTGAAATGTTTCAATTTCAATACCGGGAAAATACTATTTACCAAAAATATTGTGATTTGCTAAAAGTTAATGTATCCTCAGTTGATACCCTTGGAAAAATCCCCTTTTTACCCATTTCATTTTTTAAAACACAGCAGGTAAAAACAACTGATTTTGAATCAGAAACGGTTTTTGAAAGCAGTGGTACATCTCATACTCAATTGCCGGGCGGGCAGGCAATTAACAGTAACCATCATATTAAAGACCCTGCACTTTACCGTAAAAGTTTTTTTACCTGCTTTGAAAAATTTTATGGGGCCCCCGACCAAAAATGTATCCTTGGATTATTACCTTCTTACCTGGAAAGAAAAAATTCTTCCCTGGTAATGATGACAGCCGAATTGATAAAGGCAGGTGCACATGAATTAAGTGGATTTTATTTATATGAACACGAAAAATTACACCGTACCTTACTACATAATGAACTGTTAAAAATACCTACCCTGCTTATTGGGGTTACGTATGCGCTGTTAGACTTTACAGACAAATACCCGATGCAATTGTGTAATACGATTGTTATGGAAACCGGTGGCATGAAAGGCAGGCGTGAAGAAATGACCAGGCAACAGGTACATGAACAATTACAAAAGCAAACTGGTGTTGGCCTGGTACATTCAGAATATGGTATGACGGAATTATTGTCACAGGCATATTCCAAGGGAAATGGTGTTTTTCATTGCCCGGGCTGGATGAAGACTTTAATAAGGGATGAAGACGACCCTTTCCATCTTCAGGCTGCTCAACAGGCAAAAGCCAAACCTGTAACAGGTATGCTTAATATAATTGACCTGGCCAATATGTACAGTTGTGCTTTTATTGCAACGGATGACATTGGGCGTTTACATCCCAATGAAAGTTTTGAAGTGCTGGGCAGATTGGACAGCAGTGATATACGGGGCTGCAGCCTGATGGTTTTATAAAATACGCACCTTTAATTTGAACAGGTAACCGGTAAAATAAAAAAGGAACCCATTTGCAGGATCCCTTTTTGTGAACTGGCAGGGACTCGAACCCTGGGCCCATACATTAAAAGTGTATTGCTCTACCAACTGAGCTACCAATTCAGCCTTTTATTTTTTGGATTGCAAAGATAAGGGTATTGATTTAAAAAAATCACCCTAAAAAATAAAATTTAAACCAATTATTTGAACCCTTAAAATAAGTAACAAAGCCGTTTTTATCTTAAAATGAATTACGCAAAGCAGGCTTAATCTAACTCTAAACCAAAGCCATTTTAAATGGCCTTATCCCGTTTTTTTATTTAATAAATTTGTGTTCCCACCATTAATCCCTCTATTTTTGTAATAACATATGACAACAGATTTTTTCAAAAACAAAGTAGTAGTAATCACAGGGGGCAGTGATGGTATTGGTAAGGCACTGGTGGATACTTTAATTCCGCTGGGTGCTAAAGTAGCAGCTTGTGGCCGCAACCAGGATAAGTTATACGATCTTCAGTTATTACATTCCGGAAAACCACTGCATACCATTGTTGCAGATGTAAGCAATTACAATGATTGTAAAAATTTTATAGATACCACCATCCAGGTTTTTGGCGGTATCGATATCCTCATAAATAATGCCGGCATATCTATGAGGGCTTTACTAAAGGACCTTGAGGTAGAGGTTATTCAAAAAGTAATGGCTGTGAATTTTTCAGGAACCCTCTATTGTACCAAACTTGCTTTGGATTCCATCATTGCACGTAAAGGAACAATCGTCGGTGTATCTTCCATTGCCGGGTTCAGGGGCCTCCCCGGCAGGAGCGGGTATTCTGCCAGCAAATTTGCTATGAATGGTTTTTTAGAAGCCCTAAGAACCGAACTAATGGACAGTGGCGTTAATGTAATGTGGGTTTGCCCCGGTTTTACATCATCCAATATCCGTAATGCTGCATTAAACAATAAAGGCCAGTCACAGGGTGAAAGTCCGATGGATGAAGAAAAAATGATGCGTTCGGAAATATGTGCCGGGCATATTTTGAAAGCGGTTGAAAAAAGAAAAAGAACACTGGTGCTTACATTTACCGGGAAACGTACGGTATTTATGAATAAATTTTTTGCTTCACTGGCAGATACACTGGTAAAAAAATTCTTCTTTAAAAACGGAGAGTTGGTAAGATAAATGTTTACGGATTAACCCCTTTCCAAATGGTATTCAACCACACGGATAATTAAATGAATAACAGATAATCAATGCCTTTATTTACCCTAACATCCGACATAGGCCATCAGGATTTCCTGGTGGGTGCTGTTAAAGGTCAATTGTTACAAAGCAATAAAGATTTTATTTTAGTTGACATTACACATCATTTATCTCCTTTTAACTATCCGCAGGCTGCCTATGTATGCAGAAATGCTATAAAAAATTTTCCCCCGGGTACATTTCACCTTATACTGGTAAATTTATTTGATGAAAAACCTGAGCATCTTTTACTGGCAGAACATAATGGACAATTTATCGGCTGTGCCGATAATGGACTGTTAACAATGATCCTTGAAGAAATACCTCAAAAAGTAGTGGCGCTTTTGCTTGATAAAAATCAACAGAAAAATACCATTTACTGCACATCAGTATTTGCAAAAGCCTTCAATGAGTTATACAATGGTAAAAAAATTGAAGAAACCGGCAATGCGGCTATTTCCATCCAGGTTAAGAATCCGTTAAGGCCCATGTTAGGCAATGATTATATTGAGGGACAAATTATTTTCATTGATAATTTTGAAAATGTAATCGTAAATATCACTAAAGAAGAATTTGAAGAGCAGCGGAAAGGACGGAGTTTTAAAATCGTTTTTAAACGAGATGAAGTGATTGATAAAATAAGTGAAACTTATGCTGATGTAAATGAAGGAGAAAAGCTTGCTTTATTTAATTCAGCCGGCTACCTGGAAATAGCGATTAATAAAGGCAATGCCGCAGGATTGTTGGGATTACAGAGTTTTTCTGAAAAGCAATTACAGCAAAGCCAGTATTTGAACAGCCGGCTTTTTTACCAAAAAGTAAAGCTGTATTTTGAATAGCCCTTCAATCCGCCAGAGAGTGGGGAGATAAGATGAACAGGTATGGCATAAAGTACCGCTCCATCTCACTTGGAAAAGGAGAAGGATGATGAGGTTCTGTAAATAATATTTTTTAATAAACCACTATAATTCTCCCCTTGTGGCGGAGACCTGGATTTGGCATTTTTAAAGAACATATCTCCGGAAGAATCCACAGATAAGGAATTGCTTGTTGCTTTTAAATCAACGGGCGATATTATTCATTTAAGTACCTTATATCAACGGTATATGGATCTTGTTTTTGGTGTATGCCTTAAATATTTTAAAGACACAGAACGTTGTAAAGATGCAGTGATGGATATTTTTGATGAGTTACATACAAAACTTCGGGTGCATGAAGTGGAGAATTTTAAGGGTTGGCTACATGTGTTAACCAGAAATTACTGCCTGATGCAGTTAAGAAGTCCCAGGAACATGAAAACTACAGAATTTAACCCTGCTTTTATGTATTCTGAACAAAATACGCATCTGAATGGCGAAGCGCTGGAAAAAGAAGAAAATTTTAAGAAATTAGAGCAATGTATGGATACGTTGCCCGATGAACAAAAACAGGCTGTTATATTATTTTACCTGGAAAACAAATGCTATAATGAAATAGCTGAAATAACCGGGCATGACTGGAACAAGGTCAGAAGTTATATTCAAAACGGGAAAAGGAATTTAAAGATCTGTATAGAAGAAAAACAATTAAAAATCTGATGGTTGAATTAAAATGAGCAGCGATAAAAAAAATATAATTTACACAGCCGGGGATATTGAACAATACCTTGCCGGTAAAATGCCGGCCAGCCAAATGCATGAAATGGAAAAAGCTGCTTTGGATGACCCTTTTTTAACAGAAGCCATGCAGGGTTATGAAGGGATGAAAAATAAAGATTGGAAGATCCATCTGGCTGTTGCAAGAAAACAAATTACAGAAAATAGTTCAATGGCAAAAGTTGTACCGCTGCACGGATCTGCCGGCAAGTGGTGGAAAATTGCTGCAGCAGTTGTGATCATTGGCGGTGGCAGTGCTTTAACTTTTGTACTTACAACTGATAAGCCTGATGATAAAACAAGACAACAAATTGCACAAACCATTTCAGCTGTTACCAAACCGGATACAACAAATGATAATACAGTTTTAGCTCCTGCTTTTGAAAACAAACAGAAACCAGGATCAGTTGCAGAAGAAAATAAAAAACAGGCTTCAGGTTTAATATCAGAAATTAACCCAACAACAAAAACTGATAGTAATTTTATTAATAGTCCCGGGAAAACTGCGCCGGATGACCTTGCAAAAAAAGGATCAGGTGAATTAACAGGTACTGATAATACAAAGTCATTGGCAGAAACAGCAAAGAACCTGCCTTCTCCATCATCAGTTAATAGCAGCCTGGCTAAAGAAGAAGTTATTAGTTATAAAGATAAAGAATCTGCAAAACAATCTAACAATAATGAGGGCTTGCTAAGCAGGCAGGCTGTATCTAACAGAAAAGAACAGCAACTTGTTAATAATTTTAATGCCCAGGTTGTTGGAACAGATAACTCTCCGCTTCCTTTTACCAATATCTCCATCAAAGAGGAGAATTTTGGAACCTATGCTGATGTAAATGGTAATTTCAGGCTGATTTCAATGGATACATTATTGACCATTGAAGTAAAGTCAGTTGGTTATTTACCTAAAACTTTTCCATTGCGCAGTAACCAGCCGTTAAATAAGATCGTATTGCAGGAAGATCAGCGTAGTTTACATGACAGGGCTCAAATCCAGGACAAAGATTTTACAGGAAGCCGAAAACCCCGCCCTGCTTCAGTTTTAGTTGACTCTTTAGTAACTGCAGAACCGGCAGATGGCTGGGATAATTACAATACGTATGTTTCCAATAATATACCCGATGTGTTATTAAAAAATGATTTTCATGGTGAAGTAGGAATTTCTTTTGATATAAAGGCAAATGGCAGCATTACAAATATCAGGGTAAGCAAATCGTTGGGCAATGTTTATGATGAAGCTGCTAAAAAGCTTATTCAGCAGGGGCCCCAATGGAAAATAAAAAAAGGTAAAAAAACTTCTGCAAGTATTACTTTACAATTTTAGAAAAAAAGTTCATTTTTTGACAATAGCTTCTGTTGGCTTAATTAAGATTTCCGTAACTTACGTCCCTAAAAATTAATCAAAATGAAAAAAATATTACTGTCAGCATTAGCACTAACAGGTTTTACTTTGTTAAGTACTGCCCAGGTACGTATGCCTTCACCTTCGCCAACACAAACCGTTAAACAGGATTTTGCGATTGGAAACATTGTTTTAACCTATTCAAGGCCAAATGCCAAAGGCCGGAAAATTTATGGTGACCTGGTTTCTTATAATAAAATCTGGCGTACGGGAGCAAATGCAGCAACCAGAATAGTTTTTAGTGAACCGGTAGAAATAGGCGGAAAAAAAGTTGATACCGGCACCTATGTTTTATACACTATTCCCGGTATCGATACCTGGGATGTGATCTTAAACAAAGGATTGACCAATTGGGGAATCGATGGTTATAAAGAATCTGAAGATGTTGTACGGTTTAAAGTTGCACCTATGAAGATGAAAAATAAAATAGAATCATTTACTATGGAATTTTCGGATGTAAAAGCAGAGACCTGTTCACTCGATATCAAATGGGAAAAAACACTGGTATCCATACCGATCGTAGCTAATTTTAAAGATAAGGTAAGGGCACAGATTGAAGCGGCTCTGAAAACAGAAAAAAAACCTTACTGGCAGGCAGCTCAATTCTACAATGAATATGATAAAAATTTACCGTTGGCTTTACAGAATGCTTCCAAAGCTGTTGAAGAAAATAAAGAAGCTTTCTGGATCTGGATCTATAAAGCTAAAATTCAAAAAGAAATGGGTGATATGGCCGGAGCAATGGAAAGTTCAAAAAAATCAATGGAACTTGCTACCGCAGCTAAAAACGATGACTATGTAAAAATGAACAAGGACCTGCAGAAGACCTTAAAATAATTAAACGTATATAATTTTAAAAAAGCGCTGCACTATTGCAGCGCTTTTTGTTTTATAAAGAGCTGAAACAAAGAAGCCAGAATAATAACCAACAGGGCACCAATGGCATTAAGCCAAAGAAAGGAAACGATCTCCTGCTGATATATAAGTATGATCAATAATTCGGAAACAACCGCTGCATAAAAAACTGCATGACCTTTAATGAATTTCATTCCCAGTGCAACCAGGAATATCCCGAGGATGACCCCATAAAACAAAGAGCCCAGAATATTTACGGCTTCAATAAGGCTGTTCCCTATGTTTTGGGCAAACATGGCGATGATAATACAAAAAACGCCCCAACCAAATGTGTACCATTGCGAAATGTGGTAATCCTGAATTTCTGTTTCTTTTTTTACAAAAAACTTTTTATGAAAATCTACAACGGTAACAGCGGCCAGTGAATTTAAGGCAGCGGCAATACTGCCCCAGGAAGCCAGAAAAATAACAGCGATGATGAGTCCGATCAATCCTATGGGTAAATAATCCATAACAAAACGTAAAAAGATATAATTATTATCATTGGTATCCTCTCCGGGTAAAGCCTTTTGTAAAACGGTTTTATAACGGGCCCTTAATACGGCTGCTTCTTTAATATTGGCAGCTGCAAGTGCAGCATCATAGCGGGTTTCCAATACTGATAATGAATCTTTATAAACTGTTTCTTTGGCAGCAGTAACTTTGGTCTGGTCAAAATAAATAGGTGCTTTATGAAACTGGTAAAACGAAAAGATCAATATACCCAGCAATAAAATAAAAAATTGCATGGGTACTTTTACCAGGCCATTCATTAATAATCCCCTCCTGCTTTCTTTTACATCTTTAGCAGTTAGATAACGGCCCACCTGGCTGTGATCGGTTCCAAAATAACTAAGCGAAAGGAAAAATCCACCGATCAACCCGCTCCAGATATTGTATTTATCCTGCCAGTCGAAACCTTTATCCGTAAACCCTGTTGTAATGATATTCATCTTCCCCAGCTCACCACTTTTCCGGAGTGCATCAGTAAATCCAACGGCATCAGGCAATAATTTAACGGCCAGGTATCCTACAATAAACAAAGTAATAAACACAATGATCATTTGCAGCTTTTGTGTATGTGCAACTGCTTTAGCACCACCACTCATGGTATAAATGATAAGCAACCCGCCCATTACCAGGTTGGTGTAATAAATATTCCAACCCATTAAAGAACTTAAAACAATGGATGGTGCAAAAATGCTGATACCGGTACTTAACCCCCGTGATACTAAAAATAAAAAAGAGGTCAGGGTCCGGGTTTTCAAATCAAACCGGTTCTCTAAAAATTCGTAAGCCGTATAAACTTTTAACCGGGTAAATACGGGTACAAAAAATATACTGATCACGATCATCGCCAGGGGCAAACCAAAATAATATTGTACAAAACGCATTCCATCACTGTATGCCTGCCCCGGACCGGTTAAAAAAGTAATGGCACTTGCCTGTGTTCCCATAATGCTCAGCAACACCAGGTACCAGGGCAGCGAACGGTTACTTAAAAAATATCCTTCCAGGTTTTTAGTGGTACGGCTTTTATAAATACCATACAATACTATTCCTGTAAGTGTAACACATAATATGATCCAGTCGATACCACTCATGAAAAAGACTTAGTTATCCAATAAGAAATGAGTATTTCAATAATGAGAAAGGCCAGTACAGCGATGTACCATTTGTTCCAATATGATTTTTCGTTTTGCATATTTTAATTCCTGTTATTTTGAGCGATACCGAAACACCTGATCTAAGCATATTTATTGATAATGATCAGATCGTTCACTGGGTTTGAAATAATAAAAACGCTTTTTAAAATATTTACTTTTTTCTTGTATTGGCAATTAAATTGGCAAACAACCGGTAGGCACCTGGTACACCTGCCGGCAGTTCCCTGAAGAAAACCAAACCGGTATAAACAAATCTTCCTTTACCATAATTGGCAATGATCAGACTTCCATCCAGTTCTTTTTCTCCTGGATCCTTCATACTTAGAATATTTTTAAAACTGGTATCCGCTTTTTCTGCATGATAAATACTACGCTCCTGTATCCAGCCTTCAAAATCCTTATCTGTTATTTTATTAGGATAATGTAATGCCGGGTGCCCGGGAATTAAAAAATTAACCTTTGCCTCTTCATCAGTTATCCTGTTGCGGCTGATAGTAAATGGATAAGGAGATATTTTTGCTTTAACAGGGCCTATCTGGTTACTGGTGTTGTATTGTACCAGTAATACCCCACCTTCATTTACAAACTGCATAAGTTCATCATACACATTATTCATCCATTCATTTGTATTATAAGCCCTCACACCCGTAACAACAGCATCAAACTGTTTTAAATTAGCTGCAGTAATATCACTCTCTTTCAACGTTACTACTTTGTATCCCATTTGTATCAGGGCATCCGGTATCTTATCCCCTGCACCCGGAATATATCCAATTAAATTCCCTTCGGTCTTCAAATCAATTTTTGAAAGTTTAGCAGTTGCCTCCTTGAAATAAACAATGGAAGGAATATGATCATACTCAATATTTTTTTTGTACTGATGATAATTATGCTGACCGTCATTGGCCTGTAATTTTATCTCTTCAACATAACCCGCATCAACCCCGCTTAATGTAAAAGTTGATGACTCAGTGTTGAGTTTATTGGTAGCGGTACTGTTAAAAGTAAACGGGTTATTGCTGTTGCTTATTTTTGAAGAGGTTTGTTTTATAATTGAATAATTTGAAGCAGCCGGCAGATTAGATCTTACATGAGTTACGATATCAACGGGTTTGTTATTGATGGCGAGAAAAACACTGCCGTTATAATTCAATTCAACTTTTGGCAAAATGGTTACCGGTTGATAAAGCTCCCCTTTTACCGGATCGGTATATTTATAACGGACCGGTATTGTAAATTTAAATTCCTTACCCTCAATAAGCATACTAAACACAACTTGTAACGGATCGCTTTCGCCTTTACCTATTTGCTGTTGATCAGTAACAGTAAAGCTCCCTTTATCCATTGGGCTTTCAAGCCAGTATGGCTGTGTTAGTTTTGTATTTGGCCTGATAAACATGGTATAAAGCTTTACAGAATTGGTATTTTTTGTAAGCTGGTCAAAAATGATATAATCATCATTTAAATAAGCATCGGCATTTAATATAAGGGCACCGGATCGGTTGTTAACCACTAAATTTATTTTCAGGCTGTCGCCCAGAACAGCATACCGGGCAGTGGTTGTTGCATCCATAAATAAGCCACTGCAATTTTGAATCAACACTTTCAGGTCATGCAGCTTTTGATTTTTCCAAAAATCATCCTGCAGAACTTCAACTTTTTTATAGAGATCAACCAGTGCTGCTATTGATTTTTCCGGATGTGATACATCGAATTTTTCGATTACCCCGTTTACCATATTGGCAACCCCCTCATCAGCCGTTCTTTTCCAGCTTATCTCTACATCTTCCATCAATTCAATTACCGGTGATGGCCCTTTTATAGTTTTAAAATATTCAATAACACTGCCTCTTTGTGCAGGTACACCAAAACCCTGGCTCTTATGCTGACTGCGGCTTGCAGCAGCAATTTCGCCATAGCTTTTTCCAAGTACAGGATTATAATCCCCACAGTCCAGTTTAAACTGATCATTGCTTTGTGTATTGGTACCCCCAAAATTAAATGTGTTCCATAAAATTCTTTTTGCATGCCAAACGGATACGCCCTGGGTCAGCTGTTCCGGAAATTTAGCCGGGTCTGCAGCTGCATCAAATGCTTCGCCTGCAAGAACAGCAGATGCAGTATGATGACCGTGCCCACCTTCGCCGGTTGTAGGAAAACGGGTGATGATCACATCAGGACGAAATTTACGGATCACCCAAACAACATCACTCAATATTTTATCGTGTCCCCAAAAGGTTAAAGTTTCTTCCGGGCTTTTACTGTAACCAAAATCAAATGCCCGGCTGAAGAACTGCTCTGCACCATCAATACGGCGGGCTGCCAGTAATTCCTGCGTACGGATCAATCCCAGATCAACACCCTGCTCATCTCCTATTAAATTTTGTCCGCCATCACCACGGGTTAAACTTAAATAACCGGTCCGGTATAATTTTTCATTAGCCAGGTATGCCATCAACCTGGTGTTCTCATCATCGGGATGAGCAGCAATGTATAAAACCGAACCCAGGACATTGAGTTTTTTTAACTGCAATAATATTTCTGAAGATGAATACGACCTGGGGGGTTGTGCATTTGAAATTAAAAATGATAAATTAAAAATTAAAAATGCGAAAAACGACTTCTTGATCATTATAAATATTTATTCGTTTAATTTTTTATTGCCCAACTAAAAAAACCGCATTCGCCAGCAGCATCTTACCATTCTCCCAAAAATTTCTAAATACAGGATCATCTGCAAAAAATATAATAGACCCGTTTCCCAGTGGTTGAACACCGATCACTGTTCCATCTTTAATTTTTTCACGGGTTTTGTTTCCAACAAAGCCTGCGGTTTGGTTTTCTTTTTTTATAATACCCACATTCCACCCATCTTTCATAAACTCATACAAATTACCGCCCAGCTTCAGTGAATAATAATTTTTAGCATACCCAAATGCCAAAGGATGTGAATTATCCATCTCAACTTTATAAATGGCACCGGGAATATTATTTGCAATACCATCTCTTTCCCGGTTCTCATAGGGTTTTATATCAGCATAAACCATTTTATTGTCCTTCTTATCTTTTTTTTCATCTGCCTTTTCAGCTTCGTCATCTTTTTTCAGTTTGATACCCCAGTCTGCCTTTGCAATTTGAGCAACAGCATTATCAAGGGCTATAACTTTGCCCCCGTGCTGAATCCACATTTTAATTTCGGTACCTGCATCTTTATCTTTTAAAAAATTATAATAACCATCAGGCAATATCAATACATCAATATTTTTTAAAGCACGGCCGTCAATTTCATCTGCATTCATTAAACTAACCGGGTAATTGATCTGTTGCTCAAATAAATGCCATACTTCACCGGAAGCATTGGGATTAACGCCTTTTCCGGATAAAAGTACAATCTTCGGATTTTTTATCAGATGAACTTTTTCACTGCCGAAATCAAAACCGGTGTCCATAAATCCGCTACTAACCGGGGTAACGGCTGCATTAAAAGATTGCGCTATATTTACAAACTGCTGTAATTTATCTTCATTCCCCTTTTTTAAAACAATGATCGTTCCTTTTTGAAAAGACCGGCCATTATATGTAAACTCCCGTTCGGCATAACGAACTTTAATTTTTGCATGTAACAAAGCAGCCAAAAATCTTACATCTTCAAATGAATTATAATTAATAAGGTAACCATAAGCGGCCAGTGAAACTGCGGCGTTGGCAATTGGGCTGCTATAATTTCCTACTGCTATTCTTTCCTTAACTGCATAGCTTTGTGCTCCATAAACAAAAGGCAGGCTCCAGGCAGTAATATCATAAGTAACCGAATCGCTTAATTTGGATCTGGGTTCAAACAAAACTTTCACCAGTGCTGATTTAGGCTGATAAGCAGAAACAGCTATATGGTTACCGGCAGCAAATGTTTCTTCTTTACCGGTAAAATAATTATACCCTTTTATTGCAGCTGCATTTATACTGCCATAATTAATTCCATTTATTTCAAAGAACTTACGCAGGGCTTCCCGTTTGCCTGTATTGGTTTCAGTAATCACATAAGTTTTGTATTCACCAATTACGCCTGTATTGGCATCATCAAAATATTTTTTAAATTCACTGAGTAGCTTATCAGCATTTTGGGAAGCAATTTCAATGGTGCTCATGCTGCTGGTAAAGTGATGAGCAATTCTGTCTTTTAAACTAAGTGTATCGCCATCATTGGTAATAACAGCTAATCCACCCTGGCTATGACCGGCCTGTTCGTAGGTCATACCAATTGCTCCGTTATAGGTGGGGTAAGTATCGCCATAGGCAGGATAAAACAGGTCAAAAATTTCTTTTGTAAAATATAACCAGCCGTTTGCATCAAAATACTTTGCGTGGTTTTTGCCGATCGTAGTTTGAAATTGCCGTTGCCAGGGCGTGATCACTTCATGAAACGGTTCAGCAGCCGGAGCAAAAAAGTAAGGATTATTTATACCCTGCTCATGAAAATCGCAATGGATCTGCGGCATCCAATCATTATATTTTTTTACCCGGCCCTGAGTTTCTACCTGTGTTTGCCAGGCCCAGTCACGATTCAAATCAAAATTATAATGATTTAACCTTCCCCCAGGCCAGGGTTCACTATGCTCCCTGGTATCGGGATTGGCATCAGGATTTTTTCCAGCCATTTGAGTAAACCAATTAACATAACGGTCTCTTCCATCCGGATTTAAACAGGGATCAATGATAACCACCGTATTTTTTAACCAGTTGTTGGTTTGGTTGTTGGCCGTGTTTAATAATTCGTACAAAGTTTTCATCGAAACCTCTGATGAACTGGCTTCATTGCCATGTACATTATAACTCAACCAGACAATTACAGGACCGGTTAAATCAGCCGGTTTATCTTTTAGAATGCCGGTGAGTCGCAAATTATTTTTTTTGATCTCATCGAGCTTAGACATATTCCCGGGGGTGGAAATAATTGCCAGTAAAAGCTCCCTGCCTTCATTTGTTTCACCATATTTTTCCAGCTTCATCATCTGTGGCACAGAAGCCGATGCCTGGTTAAAGTAATTTACAATTTTGTAATGGGGTGTAAATTTGTCGCCAAGCTTATAGCCTAAAAAATCGTCAGGCGATTTTAGTTGTGCAAATAAACTACTGCTTACTAAAAGCAGGATAAAGAAAGTTATACTGATTCTCATTGTTTGATTTTAGTCCTGTTTAATTAATAAAATAATTCAACTGGTAAGTATGAATACCTGTTTTTAAATATTACGTGAAAATAAAGAAAGCAGACGACTTGTGCACACCACTTATACAGAATATGAAAATCCTCAATTTTAACTGCAACTTTAAATAAATTTTCAGATTGAATATTAATTGGCCGCAATAAAGTAAATTCGGGAAAATATTAAAATATGCAATTTTATAAAATACTTTTTACCGGTTTTGTATATATTCTTTCTTCAATAACGGTTTGCACCCAGGCACAGCCTGTTGACAGCAAAAACTATACAATTCAGAAAAAAATCAGTTGCCATAAAGGAGCCGTTGTTTCTGCCCACCCCCTGGCAAGTATTGTTGGCGTATATATTTTAAAAAAGGGCGGTAATGCTATAGATGCTGCTATTGCCACTCAATTGGCATTGGCGGTTGTTTATCCCGGTGCCGGAAATATAGGTGGTGGCGGGTTTATGATTGCCCATTTAAAAAATGGTGAAAATATAAGCCTGGATTACCGGGAAAAGGCCCCGGGAAAAGCAGGCAGGGATATGTACCTGGATTCAGCAGGAAACCCTCAATTGAATTTATCGCAGGATGGACATTTGGCATCTGGTGTACCGGGCACAGTAGCCGGTTTGTTCGCCAGTATGAAATATGCAAAGCTTTCATTTGTTACATTAATACAGCCTGCCATTGACCTTGCTGAAAAAGGTTTTGCCATTACTCAGGCACAAGCCTTATCATTCAACAGAACTAAAAAAGAATTTTTAGAACTAAATCGTTCTCCTGTTTCCTTTGTAAAAGAAACGGCATGGAAAGCAGGAGATATTTTAATACAAAAAGACCTTGCCCAAACTTTAAAGCGTATAAGAGATAACGGGCGAAAAGGGTTTTACGAGGGTGAAACTGCGAGGCTGATCGTTGCCGAAATGCAAAAAGGCAAAGAGCTGCCTGCGGGACAGGCAGGAATTATTACGCTGGATGATCTGAAATCATACCAGGCAAAAGAAAGAACCGCTATTGATTTTAATTACAAAGGCTACCGCATTATTACCATGCCCTTACCCAGTAGTGGTGGTATTATTTTACAACAGTTGATGATGATGATTGAAGATAAAAATATCGCGGCCATGCAATTTCAAACAGCAGCTTCTGTGCAATTAATGACCGAAGTGGAACGCCGGGCATATGCCGACAGGGCAGCGTTTCTGGGCGATCCGGATTTTGTAAATGTTCCGGTTAAAACATTGGTAAGTATCGATTATTTGAAAGAGCGCATGAAGGATTATAAACCGGGTAAAGCCGGTAACAGTAAAACAATCCTGGCCGGAACTATAAAAGAAAGTGAAGAGACAACACACTTAAGCGTAATGGATACTGATGGCAATGCAGTATCTGTAACCACTACGTTGAATGGTGGATATGGCAGCCGTACCGTTGTTAGTGGTGCAGGTTTTCTGTTAAATAACGAGATGGATGATTTTAGTGTTAAACCAGGCATCCCCAATATGTATGGTGCCTTAGGTAACGAAAAAAATGCAATCGCACCCGGCAAAAGAATGTTAAGCAGTATGACGCCGACCATTGTTTTAAAAAACGGCTTACCTTACCTGGTAGTTGGTACCCCGGGAGGCACAACAATTCCTACAAGTGTTTTTCAAACATTGGTAAATGTTTTGGAATTTAACATGACTGCAGAAGACGCAGTTAACAAACCAAAATTTCATCACCAACACCTTCCTGATGTAGTTTCTGTAGAAAAAGATTTTCCGGAAGCGGTAAGAAAACAACTGGAAGACATGGGATATACTGTTAAAATTAAGGGAGCCTGGAGCAGCACAGAAGTTATTCAAATAAAAAATACCTCAAAACAACTCAGGACAATTATTGCAGTGGGAGATAAAAGAGGTGATGATGATGCAAGGGGATATTAAAGAAGTTGAAATTTATAAGTTGTAAGTTATAAGTAAAAAGACGGGCATGAATTTAGGGAATGAATTTTTGAATAGCACCATTAAACGTTTAAGCTATTACAAAGAGCTTGGCAATAAAACCTTTGTACAACTTAATGAGGCTGATTTTCATTTTCAGCCTAATGAAACAAGCAATTGCATCGCATTAATTATTCAGCATATGGCCGGTAATATGCTCAGCCGCTGGACTGATTTTTTAACCACTGACGGAGAAAAGGAATGGCGTAACAGGGATGTGGAATTTGAGGAACAAAATTTAACTAAACAACAACTTATTGAAATATGGGATAAAGGATGGGATTGTTGTTTAAACATGTTGCATTCATTAACCGAAGCCGACCTGTTAAAAACAATTTTTATCCGCGGCGAAGGCTTACCGGTCATTGATGCCATCAACCGGCAAATGGCGCATTACCCCTATCATGTTGGTCAAATTATTTATATAGCCAGGATCATAAAAAATACCGGCTGGCAAAACCTTTCCATCCCCAAAGGAAAATCTGATCAGTTTAACACACAAATGAAAACTAAAACCTGATTATTATAATACTTTTAACTAACCTGATAATTGAAAGTTTGGTACTGAATTTGCCTTTACTGGGCTGAATAACTATTTTTACACCTAATATTTTCCACTGGATAGACTTACCAACATATTAAAATGGGTTTTCCTTACGATCCTCTTTTGGGTTGTACTGGGTGTTCTGTTCATATATGTGCTGCCGGTTTCCAAATGGCTTTTTGCATTTTCCCTGATCGGTTGGGCAACATTATGGGGTATTCTGTTTAAAAATGCGATGTATAAATCCTCTTTTTTTTTAATTTTTTTATTCTTCATTTTATCGATCTGGGGCTTTATACAAACAACACCGGTACAAAACTGGCTGGTTACAAAAGCAACTAAAATCCTTTCAAAAAAATTAAAAACCAACGTTGAAGTAAAGCATGTTGATTTCAGCCTGTTTAACAAGATCCTCCTGGAAGGTGTTTTGATCGAGGACAGGAAAAAAGACACCTTATTATATGCCGGAACACTTAAAGTGAATATTACGGATTGGTTTTTCTTTAAAGAGAAACCCGTGCTTAAGTATGTAGGTCTTTCTGATGTGGTTATCAATATGAACCGTACAGACACGTTCTGGAATTACCAGTTTCTGGCCGATTTTTTTACAGGACCTGAAAAAAATAATGATACCGGGAAAGGTTCAATACAAATAGATCTTAAAATACTTGATTTAAAAAATGTTGTTTTTAACAAAGTTGACAAATGGATTGGCCAGGATTTGAAGGGATCTGTTAAGAAACTTTATCTTACTGCCGATGATTTTGATTTTAAAAAAAAGCAGATCGCTATAGATCAGATAAACCTGGAGAGCCCGGTTTTTCTTTTATCGGAATATAAAGGCAAAAAACAATCATCCGGTTTTACCAATCCCACTCCTGTATCCCTTTCAGATACGGGGCAATTAAAAAGAAATGCAGGCGGATGGCAGTTAAGTATTGCTAAAATACTTTTAAAAAACGGCGTTTTTATCAATGAAAGAGAAACTGAAAGGGCACCTTATAGTGACCATTTTGACGGGCAACATTTCACATTTTCAAACATTAATGGCGAGTTAAACAATATTGTTTTTGCAAAAGATACAGTTACCGCAGCCATAAAATTATCAACCAGGGAGAAAAGCGGATTTGAAGTAAAACAACTGGCCGCCCATATTAAAGTAACCCCGGCGATCATGGAGTTTACTAATCTTGATATTATTACTGATAAAAGCAGGATCGGGAAATATTATTCCATGAAGTATAGAGATTTTAATGCGGATATGAGTGATTTTTTACATGCTGTTAGACTGGAGGGTAAATTTGAAAAAAGTCATATACACAGTGATGACATCGCTTTTTTTGCGCCGGAATTAAAAACATGGAACCGCATTTTATTTTTTGATGGAGAAGCAAAAGGTACGATTGATAATCTGTCGGCAAAAAAAATGATTATTAAAAGCGGCAACACAATAATCGATGGTAATATTGCATTAAGGGGATTGCCGGATATTTATAACACGTTCATCGATCTGGAATCAAATGACCTGCAGACCAATTACAGTGATCTTATACAACTGGTACCCTCATTAATAAATTTAAGGCAGCCACAGTTAAGCCAGTTGGGCAATATCCGTTTCAAAGGAAAATTTACGGGGTTTTTAAAAGATTTTGTTGCTTACGGAAATATCAATACCAGCCTGGGCAATTTAAATGCCGATTTAAATATGAAACTGCGGGATAACCAGGTGCCAACCTATTCCGGAAAAATTTCCTCAGCAGGATTTAACCTGGGTAAATTTTTTAATACCGGTCAATTGGGAAATATTGCCCTTACTGGCCAGGTTAAAGGCAGGGGATTTAGTTTAAAAGACCTGAATGCCGACTTTAATGGTAAAGTACATCAGCTGGAATTTTCGGGTTATACTTATAATAATATTACCCTGAATGGAACTTTTATTAAAAACCTGTTCAAGGGCAATCTTGATATAGATGATCCGAATTTGAAAATTGAAAACCTCAATGGTTCTATCAGTCTTTTAGGAGATACAACTAAATTTAATTTTGATGCGGATCTGCAAAAAGCAAATTTGCAAAAACTTAATTTCACCAAACAAGACTTTTCGTTATCCGGTTTGTTAAGTCTCAATTTTACAGGTAATAATATTGACAATTTTTTAGGTAATGCAAAAATGTATAATGCCACATTAAGGCACGATACTACCAGGTTATCATTTGACTCATTAAAAATAACATCTTTGCTTGCCGGCAGCAACAGGTTACTGGATGTTCAATCCAATGAAATTGAAGCCAACCTGACCGGTAAATTTAAAATACTCGAATTACCCGATGCTTTTAAAGTTTTTTTAAACAGGTATTATCCTTCCTATATTGATGAACCGGCTCAAACAATAAGTGACCAGGATTTTTCTTTTTTAATAAAAACAAAACAGGTAGATGAGTTTGTACAGTTGTTTGACAAAAAATTAAATGGATTTAATAATGCTGTTTTTTCAGGAAACCTGAAAATGGCTAAAAATGAATTGAATGTAAAAGCAACCGTACCGGAATTCAGTTATGATGGTAAAAGATTTGTAAATATCAACCTCGCTGCCAATGGAAGCCTTGACAGTTTGAATGCAGATATATCGGTAAGTGATGTTGCCCTTTCTGACAGCCTGCATTTCCCAAATACCCGTTTGATCCTCAATTCTAAAAATGATATTTCAAATATACAGTTAACAACCAGTGCCAGCAAGTCATTAACTGATGCACAATTAAATGCCAGGATTCAAACACTTACTGATGGTGTTAAGATACATTTTTCCCCTTCTTCATTTATCCTTAATGAAAAAAAATGGAACCTTTCAAAAGATGGCGAGTTAACACTTCGAAAATCATACCTTGAAGCAAATAATATACGGTTTACACAAGGCCTGCAGGAAATTGTTATATCTACCGAACTGGATGAACTTACCGATCATATAAACCTGGCTGCAAATTTAAAAAAGGTTTACATCAATGATTTTACACAGCTCTTTATCAAGCAACCAAGACTGGAGGGCACACTCACAGGTAAACTAAAATTAAGAGACCCATTTGGCAAACAGGTAATTGAATATGATGCAACTGCCGAAGAATTCAGACTGGATAATAAACCTATTGGTACCGTAAATATAAAAGGAGAAGTAAATACAACTACGGGCCTTATAAAATTGAAAAGCAATGCAGATGGTAAATTATATAAGTTTGATATTGACGGTACTTATAATTATAAAGATTCGTCGGATAATCAAATAGATATTGCGTTCCTTGCCGAACGTTTTGACATCAGCCTTTTGGATAATTATCTGGGCAGTATTTTCAGCAATATGCAGGGTAATGCAAACAGTACGTTAAAACTAAGTGGCGGTAAGAACCATCAGTATGTTACCGGAAGTGTAACAGTAACTGAAGGATCCTTAAAGGTAAATTATACCCAATGCAAATATAAATTCAGCAACGAAACGGTGATCTTTAACCCAGATGAGATCGATCTGGGTTTCCTGCAGTTAAAAGACACCTTACATTATACAGGTACAGTTAGTGGTAAAATGAAACATAACTTTTTCCAGAATTTTACATTTGATAATATGCATTTTGAAACAGGAAAAATGTTATTATTAAACACTACTAAAAAAGATAACAGTCAATTTTATGGTAAAGTAATTGGAAAAGCGGTAATGACACTTGACGGACCTGAATCGGATATGAAAATGAACATTACGGGTGAACCCTCTGCTTTAGACAGCAGTCATATTTATATACCTACCAGCAGCAGTCAGGAAATTGGTAAAATTGATTATATCGAATTTATAGAGTACGGCAGTAAAATGGAAGATGAGTTTAAGAGAAAAAAAGAAACAAACTTCCTGGTAAATATGAATTTAACGGCTAACCCTGCCTGTAAAATTGATGTAATACTGGATGAGGCACTGGGTGATATCATTAAAGGCAAAGGCAATGGACGGTTAAATATCCGTGTGGGCAGCAAAGAACCTGTAAGCATACGTGGCAATTACGATATTACAGAAGGAGAATACACCTTTAATTTTCAGACCTTTCTTAAAAAATACTTTACCATCAAGCAGGGTTCTATCAACTGGAACGGAGACCCTTACCTGGCACAAATAAATATTGACGCGGAATACCTTGCCAAAAATATTGACATGAGAAGTATTTCATCGTCTTTTAAACAAAAGAGTGACCTGACGATTGTTGCACATTTATCAGGTGTTTTAAATAAGCCTGATGTAAGCTTTGATTTTATTTTACCTAAAGTAACAGAGCGTAATTTTATTGCCGATAAAAGGCTGGAAGATATAAAGAATGATAAAAATGAAATGCTGAAACAGGTTGCATCATTACTTTTATTAAATACTTTTATTTCTGAAAATGAAAGTTTTTTAACCGGTGATAATACATTGGGGTTGGCTGCAAATACGATCGGACAGGTATTATCAAATGCCCTCACTTCTACGTTTAGTAAATTCTTACAAAAAGCACTAAATGACAACACCATTTCCACCTATTTTGATGTAAGCTCAAGCCTTGATCTTAAAAACTCAGCCTCTCAACTACAGGGTGCGGTAAAATTAGGCATAACAAAAAGCTATTTTAAAAACAAAATGGTTATATCATTAGGCGGTAACCTGGATTATAACAATCCCTATCTTTTGAATACAAACGTATTACTGACACCTGATTTTACAGCAGAATGGTTACTAAGTAAAGATGGTAAAGTAAGGATCGTTGGATTCAGAAGAACCAATATTGATTATTCGTTTGGCCAGCGGAACCGCCAGGGAATAAGCCTTAGTTACAGAAGTGATTTTGATCACCTGTCTGAAATATTTGCACCCAATGAGGAAAAAAGAAAAAGACGGCTGGAAGCTAAACTGAAAGAAGAAGTAAGTGTTCCTTTTTAATTATTGTCCGTTCAAAATTTCATGGCCCAGTTTATCCCTTTTGGTTTTTAAATATTTTTCATTATGTGGATTAGATGCAATCTCAATTTTTACATTTTCTACCACTTCCAGTCCATAACCTAACAGGCCCGCTCTTTTGCGTGGATTATTACTCATCAGTTTCATCTTACATACACCCAGGTGTCTTAAAATTTGTGCGCCTACGCCATAATCCCTTTCGTCCATATCGAAACCCAGTTCCAGGTTAGCTTCTACGGTATCTCTGCCCTGTTCCTGTAATTTATAGGCTTTTAATTTATTGATTAAACCTATCCCCCTTCCTTCCTGATTCATATAAAGTACCACTCCTTTTCCTGCATTTTCCACCATGTGCATGGCATGCTGCAACTGATCACCACAATCACACCTGAGAGACCCCAAAATATCGCCTGTCATACAACTGCTGTGTACCCTTACCAGAACCGGCTCATCATTTTCCCATGTACCTTTTTTTAAAGCCATGTGAATTTCGCCTGTATTTAATTGCTTAAAAGCGATTAATTCAAAAATGCCAAATTTAGTGGGTAACGCTACCCTTACTTCTTCTTTAATTAATGTTTCCTGTTTTAAACGGTACTCTATCAGATCTTTAATGGAGATCAATTTTAAATCAAATTTCCTGGCTATTTCTTTAAGCTGTGGCAAGCGTGCCATACTACCGTCTTCATTCATAATTTCAACCAATACGCCGGCTGGTTCAAATCCGGCTAACCGTGCCATATCAATGGTAGCTTCGGTATGCCCCGAACGCCTTAACACGCCACCCTTTTTTGCACGCAAAGGAAAAATATGTCCCGGTCGTCCCAGGTCTTCCGGTTTTGTATCGGGGTTAACCAGGGCCTGAATCGTTTTTGACCTGTCGTTTGCAGAAATGCCTGTGGTACATCCATGCCCGAGCAGATCAATACTTACCGTAAAAGCAGTTTCATGCAGGGAGGTATTGTTCATTACCATAGGTTGCAATTGTAAAGCATCGCACCTCACTTCACTTAAAGGAGCACAAATTAATCCACGGCCGTGGGTACTCATAAAATTGATGATCTCCGGCGTTACATTATTTGCAGCAGTGATAAAGTCCCCTTCATTTTCCCGGTCCTCATCATCTACCACAATGATCAGCTTCCCTTTCTTTATATCTTCAATGGCACTTTCAATACTATCCAGCATGTACTTAATTTAAATGCAAAGATAACAGGAATTAAATTTTTGATCTTTCGCATTTGGAAATTCTTCATTTTATTGAACCCGGTTAAAAACAGATCGGGATGTAAATATTGATTCGTAATCAGGATTTTCAGTAACCCCTTTTTAATTATTAAGCTTCAGAACAATAGTTATTTTGAACTTTATAAGCATTTACTATTCTATGACTGTTTCAGGAAAAAAAAACTGTTTTCATAAGCGCTCAGTTTCAGGGTTAAATAACGAATCATCTATATTTAAAGCGAATCAAAACTTAATTATTAATAATGTTTTTCTCATTTATTGCTGCAGCTATCTTTAACAAATAATTGCCTAATATTTTGTTAATAAAACTTGGCGGTATTTCACCATTTTTTCGCTTACTTTGCCGTCGTAAAACTAAACATATATGAATTTCAAGAAAATCATGCCGTTTTTAATTGCATTTTTTGCATTACCGGCTTTATTGAATGCCCAGGTTACAACGAGTAGCATGAATGGCACTGTAAAAACTTTAAGTGGTTCTGATTTAGCCGGAGCAAGTATCAAAGCTACACATACGCCAACAGGTACTGTATATTCAACTACTACAAGAAAGGGTGGAATATATTATATTTCAAATATGAACCCCGGAGGTCCTTATACAATTATTGTTTCTTTTGTGGGATATAAAACACTTACCAGAGAAGGTTTAAATCTTTCTTTAGGCGAAACTTTAATTGAAAACTTTGATTTACTGGAAAATGCCAGCAATTTAACTGAAGTGGTAGTAACAGCTAAAGTAGCACAAACTTCAGGCAAAGGTGGTACTGAAACCAGTATTGGAAGAGATAAAATGGCCAACCTGCCTACAGTAGGAAGAAATATTTCTGATTATTTAAGATTTGTTCCGCAGGCAAAAGTTACCGGCGATGGAGGTATTTCACTTGCTGGTCAAAATAACCGCTATAACTCTTTTTATATTGATGGCGCTGTTAATAATGATGTTTTTGGTTTATCTGCATCCGGTACTAATGGTGGCCAGGCAGGTATTGCACCAATCTCCATTGATGCAATTGATCAGTTTCAGGTAGTTCTTTCGCCTTATGATGCTTCATTAGGAAATTTTACAGGTGGAGGTATTAATGCAATTACACGTAGCGGAACCAACAATTTATCGGGTTCGGTTTATTATTTTTTCCGTAACGAAAAATTATCAGGCAAAACACCGGTTGTTGCTAAAAGTGCTGCAACAAGACTGGCCGACTTTACCAACAGGACAGTTGGTTTCCGATTGGGCGGTGCTATCATTAAAAATAAACTGTTTTTCTTCATTAATGGAGAAGTACAAAGAGATAAAAGACCTCAACCATTTGATTTTTCTACTTATAGCGGAGCATCCAATCAGGCAAATCTTGATGCCCTTTCCAGTTATCTGATAACAACTTATGGATATAATGCCGGAGGATATCTTGATAACCCGGAGACGGTAGAAGCCAACAGGGTTGCAGCAAAAATGGATTGGAATATAAGTGAAAAACACAAATTAAGTTTCAGTTACAGATATAATGATGGTTTTAGAAATAACACATCCAGAAGCAGTATCTCAACGATCAACTTCTTAAACAATGGTTTTGAATTCCCTACTACTACTAATTCTGCTTCACTTGAATTAAATTCAAAATTCAATAACAATGTTAACAATAAATTATTGTTGACCATGACCAATGTTGTTGATGACCGGGGTGCGATGGGAAATCCATTTCCAAGGGTTACCATCACCGATGGAACCGGAAGTATTGTTTTTGGTACAGAAGAATTTTCAACTGGCAATTATTTGAAACAAAATAACCTGGCCTTATTTGATGTATTTAAATATTATAAAGGAAATCATATTTTATCTATAGGAACCGATAATGAAATAAGTAAATCAACCAATATATTTATCAGGCAGAATTATGGTTCCTATGTATTTCCAAATTTAGCCACATTTCTTGCTGCGGGCAATGCAGCTACCTATAACCGGACTTATTCACTTCTTGATCCTGTAGGTACAAGTGGTGATGCTTCTTTAAATGCAGCTGCAAAATTCAATACATTACGTTTAGGTTTCTTTATTGGAGATGAAATTAAAGTAAACAAAGATTTTACCGTAACATTAGGTTTACGGGCTGATAATACGAAGTTTTTAACTACCCCTAAAACGGATAACTTTTTTAATGACAGTGCTCTTTCAAAATTTGCTACTTATTATGATATGAAAGGAGCCCGTTCTGGTCAGATAGCTGATCCAAAATGGTCATTTAATCCAAGAATAGGTTTTATATATAAATTCCCTGAAGAAAGAATTGTTGTACGTGGTGGATTCGGATTATTCACAGGCAGGGTTCCATTAGTATGGCCGGGTGGTGTTTATAATAACAATGGAATCAGTCTTGCCGGTATCAATAGAAGTAATGTGGCTTTCAGGCCCGATCCATTTGGACAATATGTAGCATCAGACTTTGGTCTTACAGTACCGTCTCCTTCAGGCCAGGTAGATTTATTAGCCAAAGATTTCAAGATGAACAAAGTTTTCAGAACATCCCTTGCTGTTGACAAACAATTTGGTAAAAAATGGAAACTTTCTTTAGAAGCTATCATTACAAAAAATATAAATGAAATTGATTATAAAAGAGTAGATATTCTACCCGCCGACTTAAAAACCGTTGGTGTTGATGTGAGAGATGTATATTCTTTAACAGGTAACTTTACGAAACAAATTCCCCTCAGGGCAAATGGAACTTCTCCATATACCGGTGTGTTTTTATTAAGTAACAGTTCAGAAAAAAAAGGATTCTCCTATAGCTTCACGGCAACTGTAGATAAAAGCTGGAGCAATAACTGGGCTTTTAATGCCAACTATTCTTTTGGTAACTCAATTGTTTTAAATGAAGGTACCAGTTCACAAAACAACTCACAATGGCGTTTTATGGAAACTGTAAACGGCAGAAACAATATAAAACTATCAACCAGTGACTTTGACCCGGGAAACCGAATTAGTGCTTATATATCTAAAAAATTCAGTTACCTGAATAATAAAATGGCTACTACTGTTTCTTTGGTTTATAATGGTCAAAGTGGAAACCCATATAGCTATGTGCTTAACAGAGGTTTTATCAGGGATCTGGATAATTTTGAAACCAATGACCTGATCTTTATACCAACAACAAGCCAATTAAACAGTATGGTGTTTTTAACAAACACGGTAGGTGGTGTAACGTATACCCCACAGCAGCAAAGAGATTTATTTGATGCCTTTATTGAGGGGGATAAATACCTTAGGAAAAACCGTGGTGAGTATGCAGAACGTAACGGTGCCCGTACTCCTTTTACACATATTCTCGATTTAAAGTTGCAGCAGGAATTTAATTTAAAATTAGGAAGCAAAACTTATCAATTACAGGTTTCTTATGATATTTTCAATTTCACAAACTTTATCAGCAGAGATGCAGGAAGGCAATATTTTGCAACAAATGACCAGTCAATTATTCTTGATTTTACCGGTTATGTCAGTCCTACTAACTTAACGCCGCAATATAGGTTTACACCACCAGCCAATGGCAGACCTTACAATGTTTCTGATGGTGTATTTAACAGCAGCAGGTGGACAAGCCAGTTAGGGGTCAGGTTAAGTTTTTAATAATACTATTTTTTATAAAAAAGGAGGCTGTCATTAAATGACAGCCTTCTTTTTTATTCTCTATAAACACTTATTTTTTCAGGTGCCTATTGCTTATTTTGTTCCCCATCCCCATTTTAAAAAATTCGGAAAGGCTTTGGCCCAGGTAGGTACATCATGCCTTCCTTCTTTTAATTCAACAAATTTTATATCATTTTTCCTGTTATATCCTTTTTTAACCAGTTCATCTATCAGGCTAACCGTATCATCAATTGAATCAATAATCCCATTATTATTCCTGTCAGCAACTTCATCCATTGTTCCCACTTCAAAAAAGAATTTTAACCATGGAAAGAATCTCCTTTCTTCTCTTATTTGACGGTGCATGATACGGTTCGTATCTTCATTAAAATCATCCTCATCCTGGTCTTTATCGCGCCACCAAAAAGAGCCGCTGAAAACGCCCACTTTGCTAAACTCACCGGGGTTATTCCATACCATATCCAACGCATGTAATCCCCCTAAAGAAAACCCTGCAAAAGATTTATCCTTAAAAGAATAAATAAATAAGGTGATTCGGATATATGGCAATAATTCTTCAAAAATAAACCGGTTATACAAAGAAGCTCTGGCTCCACGGCCTTTATAATCTAAAATTTTTGCAGTCCCATATTCATTCTTTCTGTCCCTGGCACAATGAATTCCTACACATAAAAGGTCTCTGATATCCCCATTTTCATATAATTTACCCAGTATCTTTTCAAAATTCATCGTCACCAGGTCTTGACCGTCATTTACTAATAAAAGGCTGAGGTTTGAATGTGGAAAAGAATCAAGTGGCAGATAAAAGTCAACAAGGACCTCACGGCCGAGGAAAACAGAGGAAATAACATGTTTATCTACTAAAATACTGGCTGTCCTTAATATTGACATATCTTCAAAAATAAGAAAATACCTTTTAACTAAGCATACAAAAAAATTATCCTGCAATTCCACCAAACATAATTTGTTTTATTGCCTGTGAAAAAATATATTTGAACAGGTTTAAATATTAAAAAACCGGTGAACATTAATTATTAAATTTATTTTATGAAGAAAATAGGCGTATTATTTGGAAAAGAAAGAAGTTTTCCGGATGCTTTTATTGAAAGGGTAAACAGTAAAAAAGTTGACGGGATAATGGCAGAGGCTGTTCGCATTGATAAAGTTATGCAGGGCGAACCTTCGGGATATGCAGTTATTTTTGACCGTATATCGCAGGATGTTCCATTTTACAGGGCTTACCTGAAGAATGCAGCATTATGTGGTACTACGGTAATTAATAACCCCTTTTGGTGGAGTGCCGATGAAAAATTTTTTAATAACTGCCTGGCTACAAAAATAGATGTACCGGTTCCAAAAACAGTTATCCTTCCTTCCAGAGACCTGCCTCCGGATACCAGTGAAGAATCTTTTTCTAACCTTGCATATCCCATGGATTGGGAAGACATTTTTAAATATATTGGTTTCCCCGCTTACATGAAACCATTTTCGGGCGGCGGTTGGAAAAGCGTTTATCAGCTTAACAATATGGAAGAGTTTTTTGAAAAGCATGCCGAAACAGAACAGCTGGTGATGATGCTTCAGGAAGAGATTAAGTTTGATGAATATTACAGGTGTTATTGCATTGGCGGAAAGTATGTACGTATCATGCCTTACGAGCCCCGTAATCCGCATCACCTGCGTTATGTTGCTGATTTTAAACCTTCTCCGGAGCGCTATAAATTAATGGAAGATATAGTGCTGCGCATTTGTCATTACCTCGGCTATGATTTTAACACCGTTGAACTGGCTTTAAGAGACGGCGTGCCTTATGCCATTGACTTTTGCAACCCTGCACCCGATGCAGAAGTAAGCAGTGTGGGCCAGGAAAATTTTGACTGGGTTGTAGAAACGGCTGCCACTTATGCCATTGAAAAAGCAATGGAGCATAAAGAGAATACAGATAATTTAACCTGGGGGGAATATATTAAAAAGAGTGCTGCAAAAAAGAAATTGTATAAATAATAATTCATGGCAAACTTATCATACAAACATTTTACGCTTGGTGTAGAAGAAGAATACATGGTAATTGATCCCCAAACCAGGGAACTGAAAAGCCATGATCAGAAAATTGTACACGAAGGTCAGAAAGTTATTAAAGACAAAGTAAAAGCCGAAATGCACCAGGCTGTAGTGGAAGTAGGTACTGATATTTGTCAGGATATTGATGAAGCATTTGTTGATGTAGGTACTTTACGAAAAACGATCAGTGGCATTGCCAATGAATTGGGTCTGTGGGTTGGAGCATCGGGTACACATCCTTTCAGTCATTGGGAAAGCCAGTTGATCACTGACCATGTACGATACAGTGAAATTGTAAACGAATTACAGGAAGCTGCTCGCAGTAATTTAATTTTTGGCTTACATGTTCACGTAGGTATGGAAAACCGTGAAATGGCCATCCACATTGCCAATTCTGCCCGGTACTTTTTACCCCATATTTATGCACTGAGTACAAACTCCCCATTTTGGGAAGGAAGAACTACCGGCTATAAATCTTTCCGTACCAAAGTATTTGATAAGTTTCCACGTACCGGTATTCCGGATTTTTTTGACAGCATTGAAGCCTATGATAATTATATTAAGCTGCTGGTAAAAACCAACTGTATTGATAATGCTAAAAAGATATGGTGGGATTTAAGGGTGCATCCATTCTTTAATACCGTTGAATTCCGGATATGTGATGTACCTATGACAGTGCAGGAAACCATTACTATTGCTGCCTTGTTTCAGGCCATTTGTGCAAAATTATATAAGCTGCGTAGCCAGAACCTTAACTTCATGATGTATTCCAGAGCCTTATTAAATGAGAATAAATGGCGTGCAGGCCGATATGGTATTGACGGCAGCATGATAGATTTTGGAAAGGAAATGGAAGTTAATACCCGGGTTTTAATATATGAATTATTAGACTTTGTGGATGATGTATTGCCTGATCTGGGCAGTCGCCATGCTATAAATCATGTACACAAGATGCTGGAACAGGGTACCGGGGCCGACAGGCAGTTAAAAGTATTTGAAGAAACCAAAAGTCTTGTTGATGTTGTCGATCTGATTCATAATGAATTTTTAAGCGGATTGTAGTTTGAAGAGAAGCAAATAAATTCCTATCTTTGCCCTCCGAAAAAACCCAACGTGGTTGTTGTGTAGCTTTTCCGAAAGCTAATGGTATAAATAGAGCATACCTGCTTAACCCGGGATGATTTTAGGGTTAAAGCCTGATCAAATTGAAAATAAAATTGGCTGCGTAGCTCAACTGAATAGAGCATCTGACTACGGATCAGAAGGTTTTAGGTTTGAATCCTAACGCGGTCACCAGCAAAGGGATTATCGAAGGATAATCTCTTTTTTTATATGAAGAATTATGTTTACCACCTATATACTCCATTCCAAATTACTGGATAAATTCTACATTGGTTATACCGGCGATGATTTGCAGGTCAGGCTCGTTAAACATTTAGCTAATCATAAAGGGTTTACTGCTAAAGCAAAAGACTGGACTATTGTTCATACAGAAATTTTCACTTCTAAGAAAGAAGCCATGCAAAGGGAAAAGCAATTAAAGGGATGGAAAAACATTACCAGAATTAAAGAATTGATTGACCGTAGCTCAGCTGAATAGAGCATCCCGACCGGGGGTCGGGAAGGTTTTAGGTTTGAATCCTAACGCGGTCACAAAAAAGCCTTTCTTATTGAAAGGCTTTCTTATTTTTAAGTTATGAAATTGCAACTCTGGTCAATCGGCAAGGCTCATGAATCCTACATTAAGGAAGCCGTGGATATGTTTACAAAGCGTATCACACATTACTATGCTGCAGAATGGAACATTATTCCCATGCCAAAAAATACGGCCATGCTGAGTGAAATGGATTTGAAGAAAAAAGAAGGGGAAACAGTTTTAAGTTTTTTAAACAGGGAAGACTATCTTGTTTTACTGGATGAAAGAGGCAAACAACTGAGTAGTGAAGCGTTGGCAAATTTTATACAGGTGAGGGCCAATGAACGTACAAAGACAATTGTATTTTTAATTGGAGGAGCATTTGGTGTTAGTGAAGAAGTAAAAAAAAGGGCAGATGCCCAATGGAGTCTGTCGAAACTTGTTTTTCCACATCAACTGGTAAGGTTGATCCTGGCAGAACAGATCTACCGTGCCTGTTCCATCAACCGTAACGAAAAATATCACCACAGTTAAAAGAATGATTTAGATTTGACTACTGCAAATTCGCGGAATAAATAATTAAATATGAATCTTGAGCTTTACCCTTTAACCATTGGATTAATTGTAGCGAATGTAATTTTTTCTTTAATCGGCTTTTCAAATGCCGCCCTTGTTGATAAAACAATCATGTGGCCTTACCGCGTAGCCCGTGAAAATCAATACATCCGTTTTATCACTTCAGGTTTTTTGCATGCCGATTACATGCACCTTATCTTCAACATGTTTACCCTGTTCTTTTTTGGCCGGAACCTGGAAATGTATTTCAGTTATTATGGCCTTGGTGGAAATATCTCTTACCTGGCTCTTTATTTTACCGGTTTGATTGTATCTGATATACCCAGCTATATAAAACATAAAAATGATTATAATTACCGGTCACTGGGGGCATCAGGTGCAGTATCTGCCGTGGTTTTTGCTACTATATTATTTAGTCCATGGAGCAGTATTTATTTGTATGGTGCCCTAAAAATTTCGGCAACGGTATATGCCGTGTTATATATTTTATACTGCGTATATATGGGTAAAAAAGGCGGAGATAATATAAATCATGATGCCCATTTATGGGGCTCGCTATTTGGGCTTGCATTTACCCTCATCTTAATCGCTTATATGCAACCGGCATTGTTTACCGGGATAATTGAAGAACTCAAACATCCGAGTTTATTCGGTAAATGATAAGGTGATCTGTAAAATATTTTTTGTACCGGCAGTAATTTTAAAACGGTCATCAATGCGAAGGCCCACAACCCAGATTATTTTTTTATCCATTTCCATTACCCAGGTTTTTTCTTTTTGGGTAAGTGATAATTTCTGATCAATAAAGAAACGGCTGAGCTTTTTCTTTTTCTTCATTCCGAGCGGGTAAAAATAATCGCCTATTTTCCATTTCCGCAACAACAGGGGGAATAGAATCTCATTGGCATCTAACATTGCGATAGAATTGGCAATTGGCAATTGAAAATTGGCAACTGACAGCATTATAATTTGCAGATTGCCTATTGCATATTGCACATTTTTTTCTCCTTCTTCTATCAGAATATGCTGTGACAGTGGGTTTTCGTTTGGCGAAATGATAAGCCAGTTACGGTTTTTAAATACCCTGTATGAAACGGATTGGATGTATTTACCCGTTTCACTTTTTAATAAAGCAATTACAGCTTCCGTTTGGTTGGCAGAAAAACCATAGTCTTTGATGATTTCATACACAAGGGTATTCAAAGGTTTTGTTTTCAACAATTTTAAAACAGGTATATGTATTTCATTTCCCTTCGGCTCCAGTAATTTTTGCTTTACCTGTTGAACAGATTGATCGTACAACTGTTCAATTTCCCGGAAACGTTCAATATTACCCATCAGATTATCTTCAACCTGAGGGAAAACTTTTTGCAGATCAGGAATTAACTGATTGCGGAAATAATTCCGGGTGTATTTAACAGAATTATTGGAAGAATCCTCTACAAAACTCAGCTTATTTGATGCAGCGAATCCGGTTAACATTTCTTTTTTGGCAAACAGTAACGGGCGGATTATTTTCTCCTGTTTTGGTAAAATCCCTCTTAACCCGTTTACACCTGTACCTTTAAAGAAATTCATCAGCAATGTTTCAATATTATCATTGGCATGATGAGCTGTCAGGAGCCAGTTGGCTGTTTCTTGTTTCTCGTTGGGCACATTAGCATTTAAATCACTTTTATTTTTTAATACAAGTTCATCAAACCATTTATATCGAAGTTCCCTGGCCGCAACCTGAATGCTTAATTTGTTTTCTGCGGCGTACTTTTCTGTTTTAAATTTTTTAACCAATACTTCAACTTCATATTTCTTTCCAAGCTGTTTTACAAATGATTCATCACGTTCGCTTTCAGGGCCACGCAACTGAAAATTGCAATGAGCAATGATAAAAGTATAGCCTGCCTGTTTGCACAGTTCACACAGCACAACAGAATCTACTCCCCCGCTTACGGCAAGCAGCAGCCTGTCTTTTGGTTGAAAAAGATTTTGTTGTTTTATGTACTTCTTAAATTTTTCTAACAGGTTCATACCTAAATATTCTAAATACGCTTAGATAAAAGTTCAATATTGAAATGTATTACAAGAGTGATTAATGTTCGCTTTTATACTAAAAAAATGATAATTAACAAACAGCCGTTGCCAATGAAGCAGATTAAAATAATTGCCGGTTCCCAAAAAATATAAAACATAATCTTCGCTTCATTCTTCCATTTCCCTCTCTACCGGAGAGGGGTTGGGGTGAGGCCGTTACTCCTCAATATCCTCCAACGCTCCCTGCAACTCCATATGTGTATGATGATCGTTTGCCTTCTTTGACTCCTCCATGCCTCTTTTATACACCCGTATCGCTTTGTCATAATCGCCGGCACGCTCTAACAACTTACCCAAATGATAGTAAGAACCGATATAAGTTGGTTCCCTCAACAGGATTTCATTAAAGAGTTTACGTGCTTCCTCATCTTTATCAACCTTAATGTATTCCAGTGCCAGTGCATGTTGCAGAAAACTATCCTTACCGGACGTTCTCATATATTCTAATAATTTTTCTATCCTGCTCATGGCACAATAATTATTTACTTTTTTATTAAAAATTCCTGCTCTTCACTTATCTTTGCAATAGTTGCATAAACAACCTATTTAAGGATCATTAAAATTTTCTACATGAAGATCTTGGTTTGTATCAGTAAAACCCCTGATACCACGGCAAAAATAGCCTTCACTGATAACAATACGAAATTCACTGTTGATGGCGTGCAGTGGATCATCAATCCATACGACGAATGGTATGCCCTGGTCAGGGCAATCGAATTGAAAGAAGCAGACCCTTCAACTGTAATACACCTGGTAACTGTTGGCACGGCTGATTGCGATCCCATTATTCGAAAAGCATTGGCATTGGGTGGCGATGAAGCCTTTAGGGTTAATGCCGACAGTCAGGATAGTTTTTATATTGCTTCTCAAATTGCTGAGATAGCAAAAAAAGGTACTTACCATTTAGTTTTTACTGGCAAGGAAACCATTGATTACAATGGCTCATCAATTGGTGGTATGGTAGCTGAATTACTCGACCTGCCATATGTTTCGCTGGCTACAAAATTCACACTTGAAGGAACCAATGCTATAATCGTTCGTGAAATTGAAGGTGGTGAAGAAACCAATAAAGTGTTGCTGCCATTGGTTGTAAGCTGCCAAAAAGGTATGGCCGAACAACGCATTCCTAACATGAAAGGCATAATGGGTGCAAGAAGCAAAGCATTACATGCAGTTGAGCCTGTTGCTGTTGACACATTAACAGCTGTTTCTTCATTTGAACTTCCGCCTGCAAAAGCAGGGGTTAAATTGGTTTCGCCGGATAATCCGGAGGAGTTGGTGAGGTTGTTACATGAAGAAGCAAAAGCTATTTAATAAAAGTTAAACGAATTTTATGTCAGTATTAATATTTTTAGACCAATCTGAGGGACACATCAAAAAATCTTCAATTGAGGCTGCTTCCTATGCGGCTAAAGTTGCTGAATTAACCGGTACAACTGCCGAAGCAATTGTATTAGGTACCGTTTCTGATGATTTGGCAACTTTAGGAAACTATGGTATTAAAAAAGTGCATACCGTAAAAAATGAAGCGCTTGATCATGTAGATGCACAGGTATTTACCAAAATAATTGCAGATGCAGCAATAGCTTTTGATGCTAAAGTAATTATCTTCTCCAATAATTTTAACGGCAAGGCAATTGCTCCCCGCTTAAGTGTAAGATTAAAAGCGGGCCTGGTTTCAGGTGCTGTTGCCCTGCCTGATCTCAGCAATGCCCGCCCGTCCGACCGTGCCGGTACGGACGGGGATGACCCTGTCGGACGGGGATTTACCGTAAAGAAAAATGTTTTCAGTGGCAAGGCATTTGCCCATATTACGGTTACAACTGACATAAAGATCATTGCACTTAATCCGAATTCTTATTCTGTTGTAACTACTGATTCAAAAGCTGAAGTTGCTGAATTTGCTGCAACAGTAGATACTGCAAAAGTTCAGGTAACATCAACTAATAAAGTAGTGGGCGAAATTCCTTTGAGTGAAGCTGAAATAGTAGTTAGCGGTGGCAGGGGTTTAAAGGGGCCCGAAAACTGGGCAATGGTTACCGATCTTGCAAAATTAATAGGGGCAGCAACTGCCTGCAGCCGCCCGGTTGCCGACAGTGACTGGCGTCCACATCACGAGCATGTTGGACAAACAGGACTTGCCATTGCACCCAATTTATATATTGCAATAGGCATTTCAGGTGCTATCCAGCATTTGGCCGGTGTTAACAGAAGTAAAGTTATTGTGGTTATAAATAAAGATCCCGAAGCCCCGTTTTTTAAAGCGGCCGATTATGGTATTGTAGGTGACGCTTTTGAAGTAATGCCAAAGTTTATTGAAGCGGTTAAAAAATTAAAAGGGGCATAACTTATTTTTAAAAACATTAAAAGCCATATTTAAAGCCTTTCACTTAAATTTGAAAGGCTTTTATTTTATATTTGCTATTTACTAAAGGATTTTATTGTAAAAAGAGCATTTAGGATATGAAAAAAATAGAACTGGAAATAGTGGCTTTATCCCACAGTATTACTCAAACACATTCTTATGCTGTTGTGCTGGGAGAAGTAAATGGATTACGCCGCTTACCTATTGTAATTGGTGGTTTTGAAGCACAGGCTATTGCAGTAGCCCTGGAGCGGATGAGCCCGAGCAGACCCCTGACGCACGACCTGATGAAGAATTTTATGATGGCCTTTAATGTTGAATTACATGAAGTGGTGATAAATGATTTACAGGAAGGTATTTTTTACAGCAAATTAGTATGCAGTTCGGCAAATGATACTGTTGAAATTGATTCCAGGACTTCAGATGCATTGGCTTTGGCAGTACGTTTTGGCTGTACAATTTATACCTATGATACAATTTTAGACCAGGCCGGAATATTAATGGAAGACGATGGAAAAGTTAAAAAAACCACTTCTGTAACTTCCGAAACAGGAGGCAGCGATGATTTGAAATCTTTATCTTTAGATGAACTTGAAGGTTTACTTGCTGAAGTACTGGATCATGAAGATTATATCAGGGCCATTGCAATTAGAGATGAAATAAAAAGCCGGAAAGGAAGCTAACCTGCTTTCCATTAATATGATACTATTTTATTCAATTAATTTTAGCTGTGATTGTTTTTCCCAACTGCAAAATAAACCTTGGCTTACAAATTTTCAGCAAAAGAGAAGATTGTTTCCATAATATTGAAACTGTTTTTTACCCCTTACCATTTACAGATGTATTAGAAGTAATTGAATATACACCTAATAATAAAACGGTTGAGTTTACTGCTACCGGCTTATTGGTTGATGGAACAACTGAAGATAATCTCTGCATTAAAGCATACTATTTATTAAAAAAAGATTTCCCCCGGATGCCGGCAATAAACCTGCATTTACATAAAGCAATACCAATGGGAGCAGGCCTGGGAGGAGGTTCAGCCGATGCTGCCTTTATGCTGAAATTATTGAATGACAAATTTAAACTTTCAATTTCAACCATTCAATTGGCTGCATATGCACTGGAACTTGGCAGTGATTGCCCTTTCTTTTTATTAAATAAACCCTGTTTCGCCAACGGCCGCGGGGAAAAATTGAAAGAAATAAATTTAGACCTGTCTTTATATAAAATCATCTTAATCAATCCGGGAATTCATATCAATACAGGCTGGGCATTTTCACAAATAACGCCTGTCCTGCACAAAAGATGTATCCTGGAGACTATACTACAGCCGGTAGAAACCTGGAAAACAGCATTAAATAATGATTTTGAAACCCCTGTTTTTTCAGCTCATCCTGAAATAAAGGAAATTAAAGAAGCATTATATAAACAGGGTGCCTTGTATGCTGCTATGAGTGGAAGCGGCAGCACTGTTTTCGGTATTTTTAATACTGATTTTGATACCACTTATTTTTTAGCCAGGAACTATTTTATTAAAATCATAAATTAGTTTTATCTTGCATGAAAATTACATATATCACTACACGCTTCAACATACCTTCTTTTTTATACAGTAACCTCGATTTACTCAATCATCGAGGATAGATAATTGGTACCCCCCTGCTTACGGGGGAAGGTTTGCCTGACTTTTTTTCATTTACGCTTTTTATTATTTTTATTTTATGAATACAACTATAAATATTACCGGTAATACACAATATTATTTAAACCTTGAAGAAAGATACGGTGCACACAATTACCATCCACTGCCTGTTGTATTGAGCCGTGGTGAAGGTGTTTTTTTATATGATGTTGACGGCAAAAAGTATTTTGATTTTTTAAGCGGATACTCGGCGGTTAACCAGGGTCATTGTCACCCTAAAATTATTGCGGCTTTAATTGAACAGGCCCAAAAACTTACGCTAACCTCGAGGGCATTTCACAGCAATATACTGGGTGAATTTGAAAAATACATTACAGACTATTTTGCATATGATAAAGTATTACCTATGAACTCCGGAGTTGAAGCAGTGGAAACCGCTATTAAGCTTTGCCGTAAATGGGCTTATGAGGTAAAAGGGATTCCGGCTGATGAAGCAAAGATCATCGTATGTGATGATAATTTTCATGGAAGAACAATAAATGTAATTTCCTTCAGCAGCGATCCAACTGCCAAAAATAATTACGGCCCTTTTGTTCCCGGTTACGAATCAATACCACATAATGATCTACCGGCCCTGGAAAAAGCATTTCAGGATAAAAATGCAGCTGCATTTTTGTTTGAACCCATCCAGGGAGAAGCAGGTGTTGTTGTACCTGATGAAGGCTATCTAAAAGGGATCAGGGATTTATGTACTGAGTATAATGTTTTAATGGTAGCTGATGAAATACAATGCGGACTTGCCCGCACAGGAAGAATGTTAGCCTGCGATCATGAAAATGTACGCCCCGATATTTTAATACTGGGTAAGGCGTTAAGTGGTGGCGTGTTGCCGGTAAGTGCTGTTTTATGTGATGATGAAATAATGATGACCATAAAACCCGGTGAACATGGTAGTACATACGGTGGCAATCCTTTAGCCTGCAAGGTGGCCATGACCGCATTGCAGGTATTAAAAGATGAGAACATGTGTTTAAATGCCGAAGCAATGGGTGCCTTATTACGCCATGAATTGAAAAAAATAAATTCGCCATTTATGACCGTAGTAAGAGGCATGGGTTTATTAAATGCAATTGTTATTAAACACAGTAACCCAAAAGCAGCCTGGGAGTTATGCCTGTTATTAAAAGAAAATGGCTTGCTTGCGAAACCAACACATGGCGATAAAATACGTTTTGCTCCTCCCCTTGTTATAACCAAAGAACAGGTAATAGAGTGCGTTTCAATTATTGACAAAAGCTTAAAGCAATTAAGTTTACTAAAAAAGTTGTAAATGATAAAAATCCGAAATAAATTTCATCTGTTATTGGGTTAATTACTGTACCTGATATTTACCTGTAATATCCTGGATATACATCTTCAACAGTTTCTCACTTAATTCCATATAATGTAGCTGAACGATATGATAACAGTACTATACTAATTCCATTTTCTTAATTTCATATTATAAAGAATTGAATTCAACGTATTATTTCTACGTACTTTTTTTAATAATCCGGGTAAAATAAACCATCGATTTATCTAAAAATACTATAACCCTAAGCTTTTTTTCTTATTAAAGAATAATTAATAACACCTTACAGTCATGGTTGTAAACGTGTTACCTTTCTTTTGCATAATTTTTTGGATTGATCTAACGCAAAAAAAAATAATTAGAGAAATTAAACATGAAAAAAGTCAAATATTTTTTTCCCATATTTAAATAATAAATATAGAAGATCTTTATCTGAAGGTTTAACTATGGTACGATTTTTGGAACATTCAATCTGTTCAATATTCAAGCAAATAAAAATCCTATGAAAATTAAAAACTACACAGCACAAAAATGTTTATTGATGAATTGTTACAAACCATTCATTTCACATTCAAAATTTTATTTCTAATTTAAAAAACTGTTGAATTAAATATTCAGTTTCTTTAAATTTTTTATCTATCAGTCAATTACCCAAAGACCACCCTCCTCCGGCAGCAATAGAAATACAGATTTGAAAATTTGAATGCTATATTTTAATTAGCCTGTAAATAAGCATTATTGCCTATTTCTTCAGCCCTGATTTTAAATATGCTTTCCAGGTAAATTGTTTAACCTTTTACTTTTATATTTTTCTTATCGGTGAATTTTAAAAAATAAAATTTTTGTCTGACTGTAACAGCAACCAGATAAACTTAATATCTATTAAAAACCAAAAATATCCAAATGAAAACTAATTTACTTTCTTTAGGGAAAACTGTATGTACTTTTCTCTTAACTCCTGCTCTTATATTTTGTTTTTCAATAAGCAGTTTAGCCGCTACTTATTACATCAGCCCTTTTGGTAACAACACAACCGGAAACGGCACCATAGGTAACCCCTGGAGAACATTGTCCAAAGCCACTCAAACAGTTACCACTTTCGGCGATGTAATTCATGTGCTTGCAGGTACTTATACCGAAACTCAAACA
>JANOFR010000108.1:0-1900 GCA_031413755.1 Chitinophagaceae bacterium | reverse complement strand
CAATTTCGCCATCGGGTGAAAGCAGTTTTATTTTTTCTGTTATTACCGGTTTTTTTGAATTGCAGGAGCAGGACAGGCTTCCACATGCTGCTGTTGCAACTGTAGCAATGGCAACATTTTTTATGAAGCCCCGTCTGCCATGGTCATGTATACTTTCTTGTTCTTTCATAATTCAATTAGTTTTGAAAGGATCAACTATTATTTTCTTTGGAAGGATTCTGCATCCAGTCGTAGATCTCCTTATTGGTAGATTTTTGTTTTTTGGAAGCGGCCTCCAGAACAGCTTTATCTATTTCCACAAGTTTGCCATCGGCGGTAAGCATTTTTACCATTCCGGGTTTCGCTTCTTTTTTATCTGGCGATGTAAAGAGTGATAAAAACCACCTCCGGGATCTATCCTCCGTTTTTTTATTGTCTCCCATTTTCTATTAATTTATTTATTGTGATAACAAAAAATTAGATGCAATTTATTCAGGTGCATTCAATGATTTCATGATTTAACGCAAACCTGTATATGATTAAGATCATACTGTTTTTTAGTTAATGTCATAAAATTGTCAGGGTGCTGTTTATAAATTTGACTTTCAATTATAAAGTGATTTTATCACTGATTTGTTCTTCAATAAATAAATTGACTTTTTATGAAAAAATTATCATTATTTAAAGCAACAACACTCTTCCTCCTGGTGATTTTTGTTTCTGCATCAATAATACAGTGCAAAAAAGAAGGTGACATTATTAAAAATCTTGACAGATCATATACAGGAACTGCAGATTCAACCGTGTATGCTTCCTTTTATGAAAGCAATCCCGTAAATCCATCAGATTTAATCCCTGATGTAAATGATGTGATCAAATTCAGGGGAGTACAAACCATACTACGGGCTTACTGCGGTACATCCAATTGCCATGGTGGGCCAATTAAACCCAGGATAGATTCTTATACTGAGGTAATGGCACTGGTTTCGGCCGGTAACCCCGAAGGCAGTAAATTATGGGAATATATTACCACCAATGATTTTGATAAAGCAATGCCCCCGGTTAATTCAAATTTTGAACTGAACACCACAGACAAGGGCATTATTTATAACTGGATAAAAAACGGGGCTAGAGAAAGGCCCAGCCTGGCAGATTTCAGGCCGGTTGTTACCCGCATTGTTGTAGACGGATGTGCTTCGTCAAACTGCCATAGCCAGGCTACTGCTACTGGTGGCTGGGCAAGGAAAGGCCTGGTACCCGGATTGACTGCTGCAGATACTACACAATTTACCTACATCAACCCAATTAGCGGTTTGGCAACTATTTACTGCCAGCTTACCAATAAAACCCTGTTAAACCAGGTATGGAACGGTTACAAAGACAGCGTTAGAAAATTCTATTCTGATACAGTGGCTTTTGCCAGTTTCAGGCCTTATAAAACCTATACCACTCCGGTATCAGCGCTTAGCACTCGTGGCCCGTTGCAGAGTTACGATGATATCATATTCGATATACTGTATCCAAAAAATGTACGCAGTAATTCGACAGTACAATACACCGACCCAATTACATTAAAACAATATTATGTAAAAGGTGATCCATTCAACAGTGGAGATAATTTTTTAAGAAGAATGGATTCAACGCTGATATACCACAATGTTAGAACCGGTTTAGCTGCAAGCAAGAGCGGAAATATGGCCTGGGATGACGGTGGTGCCAAACCATCTGAAGTGGCGCTAATCAGAGCATGGTATTTTGCAGATCCCAACATCCCAAATGTGTGGAAATACGGATTTAGCAACACCGGTATTTTTAAGTATGCAAAATCCGGAAACTTCATTAAACCATAATCATATCAAATCATCCAAAAAAAATAAGTTTATGAAAAAGGTTATAATATTAGCAGCCATGATGGTTTCGA
>JANOFR010000107.1:0-45500 GCA_031413755.1 Chitinophagaceae bacterium | reverse complement strand
AATCGCATAGCCTCCGATGCCAGCTGGAACAAACGTGACCCTCAAATTCCTAAAAGCAAATGGTGGCTAACTGATGGTATGTTTGTGGGCTTTCGCGTTGTGAGGCCGTTAACACAACCTTCGGAAGAGGAGATCGAGAAGTTTTTTAGCTTATATTTAAAGTGAAATGGCAAGTGAGAATTTACATCAGGGAGCCAAAGGTGAAGTATTCAATTTCGCTAGAATACTTCGAAAAGAACAGACCAGTGCTGAGGATTTACTTTGGAATCGATTAAGAGGTCAGAAGCTTGACGGTTACAAATTCAGAAGACAGCATCCCATCAAAAACTGGATTGCTGATTTTTATTGTCATGAAGCAAAATTGGTTATTGAGGTAGACGGGAGAATACATTTGGAGAAACAGCAAAAGCAAAGTGATGAAGGAAGAACGTATGAACTTGAAGGGCTTGGATTAAAAGTTATTCGCTTTACCAATGAAGAGGTTATCGGAAATGTTAACAACGTACTAAAAGAAATTAAGAATCACCTCATCCCATTCCCTTCTCCTGAAGGAGAAGGGAATGGTGAAAGGAAAGGGTCAACTAATAAATGATGCTCCTCCTTCTCCTTCAGGAGAGGGTTGGGGTGAGGTAACTTTTACCGAAAGTGGCACTGACCATTTTAAACACTACAGCCGCTTCAGCATGGGTAATGATATTGCCGATTATAACAACGACGGGCAACTGGATGTAGTAACAGTTGATATGCTTCCACCGGATGAAAAAACGCTTAAAACTTATGGCAGTGACGAAAATCCGGATATCTACAAAGTGAAATTAGAGTTGCACGGTTATCAAAAACAATATTCAAAAAACTGCCTGCAAAGGAATAATGGAAATGGAAGCAGCTTCAGTGAAACAGCTTTACAGTCGGGAGTAGCTTCTACCGACTGGAGCTGGTCACCATTGTTTGCTGATTTTGATAATGACGGTGATAAAGACCTGTTTGTCTCAAGCGGTATAGTAAAACGACCTGTTGACCTGGATTATATACGGTTTATTTCTGACCTGGATATGAAAAAGGGAAGGCAGGAAACTGATAAATATGATGATGTGGCTATACAAAATATGCCGGATGGAAGTTCACATCCTTATTTTTTTAGAAATGAGGGGGGACTACATTTTAAAGATGTTAGCCTGGATTGGGGTACCGGTAAAATGAAAGGGTATTTTACAGGGGCCTCTTATGCAGATCTGGATAATGATGGTAATCTGGACGTGGTAATTAATTGCATAGATGCACCAGCAATGGTATTAAAGAATAACGCAGCACCTAAAAGAGTTATGAATATTTCTTTTAAAGGCAACAATCTCAATACATTTGGCATAGGAGCTAAAGCCTGGTTGTTTGCAGGTGGTAAAATGCAGTTTCAGCAACTGATGTTAACAAGGGGATTTCAATCTTCAAGTGAACCAAGGCTTCATTTTGGATTAGACAGTTTGAAAAATATTGATAGCATTCTGATCGTTTGGCCCGATCAAAAATACCAGGTAATAAAAAACATTCCGGCTGTTGGCCGTCTTGAGGCAAAACAAATGGAAGCTGCCGGAATATTTAATTACGGTGCCTATTTTCCGCCGGTAAAACAACTACTCGAAAATATAAGCAACCAGGTTGGCAGTAACTGGGTACACACTGAGAATGATTTTTTAGATTACAATAAACAATACCTGATACCCCATCAACTCTCCACAAGGGGACCCAAACTTGCTGTTTCAGATGTAAATAAAGATGGTCTTGAAGATTTTTATGTTTGCGGAGCCTCAGGTCAGCCAGGCCAGTTGATGATTCAGACCAGGGAAGGAAAATTCATCAGTACTGATACAGCTGAATTTGGTAAAGCAAGACAAAGTGAAGAAGTTGATGCCGTTTTCTTTGATGCCAATAACGATACATATCCGGAACTGTATGTTGTTAGCGGAGGAAATGAATTTAATGATGGCGCCCCGGCTCTTACTGACCACCTGTACCTGAATGATGGTAAAGGCCATTTTTCGAAAGCAGTAGATGCCATACCACAATTACTTAAAAACAAATCCTGTGTAAGTGTTGCTGATATTGATAAAGACGGTGATATTGATTTGTTTGTAGGAGGGCTTGCCGATGCAAAGCAATATGGCATACCCCAACCATCCTATTTGTTATTGAATGAAGGAATGGGAAATTTTAAACTGGCCAATACTTCTGTAATAAAACTCGATAATTTGGGTATGGTTACCAGCTCTTCATTTGCAGATATCAATAATGATGGCTGGCAGGACCTGGTAATAACCGGAGAATGGATGCCGGTTAAGATCTTTATTAATCGTAAAGGTATATTTACGCCAGCTGATATTCCGCAATCAACAGGTTTATGGCAAACCATTTTTACAACTGATATAAACGGTGATGGGTTTACTGATATGCTGGCAGGCAACTGGGGACATAATACCAAGTTATATTCAGGTAAAACCGGTCCGCTGAAACTATACGTCAAGGATTTTGATAAGAATGGTTCTGTAGAGCAGGTAATGGCCTATACAATTAATGGTGAAGAATTTACTTTCCTTGCCAAAGATGAATTGGAAAGATCATTACCTGTACTTAAGAAATATTATCTTACTTATGGAGAAGTGGCGGGTAAAACCGTGCAATACATGTTCTATAATTTGTTTAAAGATTACCTGGAGTTAAAAGCAGAAACATTGGGTTCCTGTTGTTTTTTAAATGATGGGAAAGGGAACTTTATAAAAAAAGAACTGCCTGATGAATTACAAATGTCACCCGTATTTTCTTTTGCACCGTTACCGGTAAACGGAAAGAATAATTTTCTGGCCGCAGGAAATTTTTATGGTGTGATACCTTATGAAGGACGTTATGATGCCTTGCTGCCAACCGCATTTTCATTTAATAAATCAACTGACAATTTTAAAACCGGCATGCGAATACCTTTGGTAGATGGAGAAGTGAGAGATGTTAAATGGATTAAATCTGCCGGAGAAAAAAAAATAATGGTTATTGCCAGAAATAATAACAGGCTACAATTTTTTAAACAGGCTGAATAGTTTTTTAAACAGGAAAGAAACAGGATATTTATTTAAAAGCGTTAGCTCAATATAGTATGAAAAGAAATATAATTGTTATACTATCTGTACTTTTGGTTCTGATGGGTTGCAGGGGAAAAGAATATAAGGATGTTTTTAATGACCCGATACTTTTCTCCAAAACAGTTAAAGAGCTGAACAACGTCGTCATGCAGAATAATTTCCCGCCCATAATTGCCAGCAGGAATTATGTGTATGCCTGTATTGCGGCCTATGAAGCGGTTGCTGCAGGAGATAGCCGTTTTCAGTCATTGGCAGGACAGATAAAACATTTACCTGCCCTTCCGCAGCAGGATACAGCCAATGTAAATTTCCATTATGCTTCCTTACTGGCTTTTTGCAAAGCAGGAGAAGCCGTCACTTTTCCTGAGGGCAGCATGAAAGATTATGTAAGTAAACTTGATTCTTTTGCTGATGCTTCGGGTATGTCATCCATAATGAAAACGGCCAGTAAGCAATTGGCAGATTCTGTTACAAACCATATATTGCGGTGGAGTAAAAAAGATAATTATGCCCAAACCCGTACCTCCGAAAAGTATAATATAAAACAGGAAGAAGGAAGGTGGGTGCCAACACCACCGGCATATGCACAGGCACTTGAACCGCACTGGAGAGAGATACGGCCAATGGTAATGGATAGTGCCACACAGTTTATTCCGCCACCACCACCTGCATTTAATATGACAAATAAAGAAAGTAAATTTTATAAGGAAGTGATGGCTGTAAAAAACGCCGGAGACAGTTTAACCGACGAACAAAAACATATTGCAGAATTTTGGGATGACCTCGGAAACAGGGCAATAGTGGAAGGACATGTGATGTTTACAGCTAAAAAATTCTCTCCGCCCGGTCACTGGATGAATATTGCAGGTATTGCATCGCAAAAAGCGAATGCCGATTTTTCTAATACAGTTTATGCATACGCAAAAACAGCTATTGCCATTTTTGATGCATTTATTCAGTGCTGGGATGAGAAATTCAGAAGTAATGTGGTTAGACCGGAAACCGTAATTAATAAATACCTTGACCAGGAATGGCGGCCTTATTTGCAAACACCACCATTTCCTGAGTATACCTGCGGGCATAGTACGGTTTCGTCTTCAGCAGCAGAAGTTCTGACGGATGTATTTAACGACAACTTTGTGTATACCGATAGTTCAGAACTGGAGTTTGGTATTAAAAACCGTTCCTTCACTTCATTCAGGCAGGCAGCAATTGAAAATAACTGGGCAAGATTTTACGGCGGTATACATTTTCATAATTCCTGCATTATTAGCACAGAATATGGAATGAAAGTAGGGGAACTGGTAAACCGGCGTTTGAAAATGAAAAAATAAATTAAGAGATATGAAACAAAAAAAGAACTACCTACTGCTTTTGCCAATTTTTGCTCTTTTTGTTTTTGGTGATTGTTCAAAAGGCGGTAGTAATAATACAACTCCTGTCCCCATTCCGCCTCCGGCTTCCAATGATGTTGATATGTGGTTGACAAAACCTGACCAATCCGTATTACTCCAAAAACAATCTGCCATACTTTCATTTTTCAGTACAACAAACAGCTTTCCCAATATTGATGTTGATTCTGCAGCATCCTTTCAAACTGTTGATGGATTCGGTTATACATTAACCAGCGGCAGCGCTTATTTGATCAACCGCATGGATGCTTTATCCAGGGCAGCATTATTAAATGAACTGTTTGGCAGTGCAGCTAATTCAATAGGGTTAAGTTATTTAAGAGTAAGTATCGGAGCTTCTGATCTGAGCAGTTCAGTTTTTAGTTATGATGATATGCCTCCGGGGCAAACAGATATTACTCTCGCCAATTTTAGTCTTTCAAAGGATACCGTTGACCTTATTCCTGTTTTAAAAGAGATATTGGCAATAAATCCAGTCATAAAAATTTTAGGATCACCCTGGAGCCCGCCGGTATGGATGAAAGACAATAGCAGCTCTATCGGGGGAAGCCTGCAGCCGCAATATTATAGTGTTTATGCAAACTATTTTGTAAAGTATATCCAGCAGATGCAGTCAAAAGGGATACCCATTAATGCTATCACCATTCAGAACGAACCACAGCATGGCGGTAATAATCCAAGTATGGTAATGTCTGCAACACAACAGGCAGATTTTATAAAAAATAATCTGGGCCCTACATTCCAAACAGCAGGGATCAGCACAAAAATTATTATCTGGGATCACAATTGCGATAATCCCAATTACCCCATCTCTATTTTAAATGACGCTGCAGCAAAGCAATATATTGATGGTTCTGCTTTTCATTTATACAATGGCGATATCAGTGCATTATCAACGGTTAAAACTGCTCATCCCGACAAGAACCTTTACTTCACCGAACAATGGACAGGGGCAAACAGCAGTTTTGATGGTGACCTGAAATGGCATATAAAAAATGTGATCATTGGTTCCATGCGTAACTGGAGTAAAGTAGCTTTGGAATGGAACCTTGCAAACGATCCTGTTTACGGCCCACACACACCGGGCGGTTGTACAGAATGTAAAGGTGCTGTAACCATAAGTGGTTCTTCTTTTAACAGAAATGTGGGTTATTATATCGTGGCACATGCAAGCAAATTTGTTCCTACGGGTTCTGTGAGAATTACAAGCGGGCTCATTAATAATCTGGCCAGTGTTGCCTTTAAAACCCCATCCGGAAAAAAGGTATTGATCGTATTGAATGAAAGTGCATCTTCACAGGGATTCAACATCAGTTATAAAGGTAAATACGTTTTCACTTCACTGGTTTCCGGGGCAGTGGGAACATATATTTGGTAAAAAATAAATGAATAAGCATATGAAAAAATTAAGTTTTGTTTTTACTGCCCTTGTTTTATTCTCCTGTGCAGAAAAGAAAGAAAAAAATAGTGAAACCGGAACATTAACTTTTTCAACCGAAGGGAAAAAAGTTTTAGTATATACTACAGCCGACAGCAGTAGCTACCGTTTGTCTGTAACTGACACACTGGATTTTAAAGATAAAGGGCAGCCATTCGAAAATGAAGTGACTGTTTTTGTTGATCCTTCCAAAACTTTTCAAACCTTTTTTGGTATTGGTGCTGCAATGACAGATGCTTCGGCAGAAACTTTTTATAAACTGCCAAAAGATAAACAACAGGAACTTTTAAAAGCATATTTTGATAAAGAAAAGGGAATTGGTTATTCGGTGGCAAGAACCAATATCAACAGTTGTGATTTCAGCAGTGATATGTATACTTATGTACAGGATGGTGATAAAGAACTAAAGACCTTTAACATTGAGCATGATAAAAAATTCAAAATTCCTTTTATCAAAGAAGCAATAGCTGTTGCAGGCGGAAAGCTGAATTTATTTGCCAGCCCATGGAGCCCGCCTTCCTGGATGAAAGATAACAACGATATGCTGCACGGTGGAAAGTTGAAGCCTGATTATTATAATAGTTGGGCTTTGTATTATACAAAGTTCATCAAAGAGTATGAAAAGGAAGGTATTCCTGTCTGGGGCATTAGTATACAAAATGAACCAATGGCAAATCAGCGTTGGGAAAGTTGTCTTTATACTGCTGATGAAGAAAAAGATTTTCTAAAAAATCATCTAGGCCCTACTATGGAAAAAGAAGGCTTAAAAGAAAAGAAAATAATTGTGTGGGACCATAACCGGGATATGATTTACCAGAGGGCATTAACTTATTTCAATGATTCGGAAGCAGCAAAATACATATGGGGTATCGGTTTTCACTGGTATGAAGACTGGAGTGGTGGAACACCCATGTATGATAATGTGCGAAAGGTATATGAAGCTTTTCCTGACAAGCATATTTTTTTTACCGAAGGATGTGCAGAAAGTTTTAATGCAGCCAGGTATAATGTATGGTCACTGGGCGAAGAATATGGCCGTAGCATGATCACTGATTTTAATAATGGAATGGTAGGCTTCACCGACTGGAATATTTTATTAGATGAAACCGGAGGGCCCAATCATGTACAGAATTTTTGTTTTGCTCCTGTTCACGGCGATACAAAAACCGGGCAGCTTATTTATACCAATGCTTATTATTATATCGGGCATTTTTCAAAATTTATAAAACCCGGAGCAAAAAGGATCATCAGCAGTTCCAGCCGCAGCCAGTTGCTTACCACTGCATTTAAAAATGAAGATGGAAAAACGGTCGTGATCGTCATGAATCAAAGCAATATAAAAACACCTTATAATTTGTGGCTAAATGGCAAGGCTGCAGAACTGACCGCATTGCCACATTCCATTGCCACTTTAATTTTTTAATTATGAAAAATAAAAAAACCAAACATACTTTATTATTGATGATGTTGTCACCGGTGTTCTTTGCAGCTCAGTGCAGTAAGAAAGAAACCACACCTCAGCCGCCACCCATTCCTATTCCATCAGCTTTATACAATACTAATGTTAGGTTTGATAATACCACAGCCTTAATAAGTGGCATCAATTATAATATTCGTTCAGGAGTGACTATCAGGCTTTCATTTAATAATGCCCTGGACAGAACTTCTGTATCTACTTCGGTTTCTGTTTTTGAAAACGGAAGTACAGCAGCAGCTGTGAATTATACATATGAAAATAATGACAGTACTTTAGTAATTTCACCATCAACTGCATTGAAATATCTTACCAGTTACAGACTTACTGCCAATACTAACCTTCAGTCAGTTAAAAAAGGAAGGCTTAATGCAGAACTTAATATTTTGTTTAATACCCAGATCGATTCAACTGATAAATTTCCTGTTATCAGTGACAATGCCCTGCTTGATCTGGTACAACAGCAAACCTTCAAATATTTTTGGGATTATGGTCATCCTGTTAGCGGATTGGCAAGAGAAAGGAGTAATGCCACACCTGAAACCGTAACATCTGGCGGTTCGGGATTTGGCATCATGTCAATACCGGTTGCCATCAGCAGAAATTTTATAACAAGGGCACAGGGGTTAACGAGAATTCAGACCATGGTTTCCTTTTTAAAAAATACGGCACAAAAATTTCACGGCGCTTTTCCGCACTGGTTGAATGGAACAACTGGTGTTGTAATTCCTTTCAGTACAAAAGATAATGGTGCCGACCTTGTGGAAACATCATACCTGATGGCAGGCTTGCTTACGGCAAGGCAATACTTCAATGGAGCCGATATTGTGGAAACAACATTAAGAGCAGATATTAATTTATTATGGAATGCAGTGGAATGGAACTGGTTCAGGCAAGGCGGACAAAGTGTTTTATATTGGCATTGGAGTCCTAACTATAATTGGGATATGAACCACAAGATCGAAGGCTGGAACGAATGCCTGATAACTTATATCATGGCATCCTCATCCAATACAGATTCTATACCTCCAGTTGTTTATCACAATGGCTTTGCACGCAACGGAGCAATGATAAACAACAATACTTATTATGGTTACCAGTTACCACTCGGGCCTGCTAATGGCGGTCCGTTATTCTGGTCACAATATTCATTCCTTGGAGTTAATCCGAATGGCTTGAACGATATGTATGCAAATTATCAGGTACAGGTAAACAATCATACAAAAATAAATTACGAATACTGCAAAGCAAATCCGAAAGCTTTCTTTGGTTATAGTAATTTATGCTGGGGCTTAACAGCAAGTGATATTCCGAATGGCTATTCGGCCAACGAACCCAATAATGATATTGGTGTAATATCTCCTACTGCTGCTTTGTCATCAATGGCATTTACTCCAACAGAAAGCATGAATGCACTTAAATTTTTCTATTATAAACTGGGCGATAAGATATTTAAGGAATATGGTTTTGTGGATGCTTTTAGTTTAAAGGAATTGTGGTTTGCCAATTCATTTTTATCTATCGACCAGGGACCAATAATTGTTATGATTGAAAATTACAGGAGCCAGTTGATATGGAATTTATTTACAGCCTGCCCCGAAATAAAAAGAGGAATGAAGCGGTTAGGATTTACTGCGCCATACCTGTGATTCATGGGATAAAAAATAAGCTTCAGATGATTTATTAAAACCTGAAACGATAATGCTAAAATGAAACAGATATTCATGAAGATAAAATATATTGTATTGCTTCTTCAGTTATGCTGTTTTACAACCGAAGCACAGCAAAAAACATACTGCAATCCCATCAATATTGATTATGGGTATACCCCCATTCCGAATTTTGCAGAATGGGGCAGGCACAGAGCTACCGCCGATCCTGTAATTGTGAACTATAAAGGTGATTATTATTTGTTCAGTACAAACCAGTGGGGGTATTGGTGGAGCAGTGATATGCTCAACTGGAATTTTATTTCAAAAAAATTCCTGCGCACATGGAACGAAGGTTATGATGAATTGTGTGCACCGGCAGTAGGTATTATTGGTGATACAATGATCGTTTTTGGGTCCACTTATACCAGCAGGTTTACCATCTGGATGAGCACCGATCCAAAAGCAAATGAATGGGAACCATTAGTAGATTCATTTGATATTGGCGGATGGGATCCTGCATTTTTTACTGATGAGGATGGACGCTTTTATATGTATAACGGAAGCAGTAACCGTTTCCCATTATATGGTGTTGAATTGAACAGGAAGACCATGCAGCCGATCGGTACAAGAAAAGAAATGTATTTACTGGAACAGGAAAGATATGGATGGCAAAGATTTGGGGAGAACATGGATAATACTTTTTTGGATCCTTTCATCGAAGGATCATGGATGACGAAGCATAACGGAAAATATTATTTACAGTTTGGTGCTCCAGGTACAGAATTCAGTGGATATGCCGATGGGGTTGTTGTAAGTGATAATCCGTTGGGTGGTTTTACGCCGCAATCTGATCCACTCAGTTTTAAACCTGGTGGTTTTTCAAGAGGTGCTGGACATGGTTCTACATTCCAGGACAGGTACAAAAACTGGTGGCATATTTCTACAAGCATTGTTTGTGTAAAAAACACTTTTGAAAGAAGGATCGGAATTTGGCCTGCAGGGTTTGACAAAGACGATATAATGTATTGCAATACAGCATTTGGAGATTATCCAATGTTCTTACCTGTTGCAGAAAGGACTGCATCATCTGGTCCGGGATGGATGTTATTGAATTATAAAAAACCTGTTCTTGTTTCATCAACACTGGGTAGCTTTTATGCAAACAATGCAGTGGATGAAAATATAAAAACTTACTGGAGTGCAACAACAGCCATTAAAGGCGAATGGATCCAAACCGACCTGGGTAATGTTTCAACGGTAAATGCTATACAAATAAATTATGCTGACCAGGATGCTGAATTTTTAGGAAAATCTGTTGGTGTTTATCACCAGTACAAATTGTATTATTCTTTAGATGGGAAAAAATGGTTGGTGTTAGTGGACAAAAGCAATAATAAAACTGATGTACCGCATGATTATATCGAATTGGAAAAACCTGTGCAGGCAAAATTTATTAAACTGGAAAATATACATATGCCCACCGGAAAATTCGCTATAAGCGGGTTGCGGATTTTTGGAAACGGAAATGGAGCAAAGCCTGCAGCTGTGCAAAACCTTATTGTATTAAGAACAGAAAAAGATAAACGCAGTGCTTATATTAAATGGCGCCCAGTGGACAATGCTTTTGCCTACAATATTTATTATGGTACAGCACCTGATAAATTATACAGCTGCATCATGATACATGATTTTAATGAGTATTGGTTTAAAGCAATGGATAAAAATAAAACCTATTATTTTTCTATCGAAGCGGTCAATGAAAACGGCATATCGGAAAGGTCGAAAGTTTTATCAGTTGAATAAACTGAGGCAGACTTTTGAAGATTAGAAAGAATAAAAAATTATTTTAAAGAATAAAAAAAGTTACAGCACATGAAATTAATAAAAAGTTCGGTTATTGTGTTACTGGTTGCTTTTTCATACCAGTCTTCTGCACAGGATGCAAAGATGAAAAACTTTATTGATGTGTTGATGAAGAAAATGACACTGGAAGAAAAGCTGGGACAAATGAATTTGCCCGGGGCAGGGGATATCACAACCGGGCAGGCCGGTAATTCTGATATTGCAAAAAAGATAACAGAAGGAAAAGTAGGCGGGCTTTTCAATATTAGATCTGTTGTAAAAATACGCGACGTACAAAAAGTGGCTGTAGAGCAAAGCCGTTTAAAAATTCCGTTGATGTTTGGTATGGATGTGATACACGGTTATGAAACAGTATTTCCAATTCCGCTTGGATTAAGTTGTACCTGGGATATGGATCTGATAAAACGGAGTGCAAGAATCGCAGCGATTGAAGCCAGTGCAGATGGGATTAACTGGACCTTTTCGCCTATGGTTGATATTGCCCGTGATCCACGCTGGGGAAGGATCGCAGAGGGTAGTGGGGAAGATCCTTATCTGGGTTCACAAATTGCAAAAGCAATGGTTCAAGGCTATCAGGGAAAAGATCTTACGCTCCATAATACCATCATGGCATGTGTTAAACATTATGCCTTGTATGGTGCTTCAGAAGCAGGGAGAGATTACAACACAACTGATATGAGTCGTAACAGAATGTACAATGAATATTTTCCACCATACAAAGCAGCTGTTGATGCCGGTGCAGGTAGTATTATGGCATCGTTTAATGATGTTGATGGAATTCCTGCAACAGCTAATAAATGGTTATTGACTGAAGTACTCCGCAAACAATGGGGTTTTAAAGGGTTTGTAGTAACTGATTATACCGGTATCACCGAAATGGTGGAACACGGTATTGGCGATACCCAGACTGTTTCTGCAAGAGCATTGATGGCAGGTATTGACATGGATATGGTTGGTGAAAGTATTTTAACAACAACGCAAAAATCACTGGAAGAAGGCAAAGTAACACTGGCACAAATTGATGCAGCCTGCAGAAGAATACTGGAAGCAAAATATAAATTAGGACTTTTTGATGATCCGTATAAATATTGTGACGGGAACCGGGCGAAAACTGAAATCTTTACCATAGCAAACAGAGCCGAAGCAAGATCAATTGCAGCACAAAGTTTTGTGTTGCTGAAAAATAAAAACAATATTTTGCCTTTACAAAAAAGGGGTACTATTGCATTGATAGGCCCCATGGCCGATAATAAGGAAAATATGTCGGGTACCTGGAGTGTGGCTGCTGATTTTTCAAAAGCAACTTCTCTGTTAACCGGGTTGAAAGAAGTGGTTGGAAGCCAGGTTAAAATTTTACAGGCAAAGGGCTCTAACCTTGATGAAGACAGCCTTTTAGAAAACAGGGCAGGTATGTTTGGTAAATCTTTACGAAGAGATAGCCGTCCCGCTGCTGTGATTTTACAGGAAGCACTTGATATTGCAAGCCAGTCTGATGTTATTGTTGCAGCATTGGGTGAATCTGCAGAGATGAGTGGCGAATCATCGAGCCGCAGTAATATTAATATACCCGAAACCCAGCAAGAACTGTTGAAAGCTTTGCTGAAAACAGGCAAACCGGTTGTATTGGTCCTGTTTACCGGAAGGCCACTTGCAATGAAATGGGAAAATGAAAATGTGCCAGCTATTTTAAATGTATGGTTTGGAGGCAGCGAAGCCGGATACGCCATTGCAGATGTGTTATTTGGTCCCGCCAATGGCGGGGTAAATCCATCCGGAAAACTAACGACAACTTTTCCACAGAATGTGGGCCAGATACCCATTTATTATGCTCATAAAAATACAGGCCGCGCTTTAAAAGAAGGAAAATGGTTTGAAAAATTCCGTTCCAATTATTTAGATGTATCCAATGATCCTGTTTATCCTTTTGGTTATGGATTGAGTTATACTTCTTTTAATTACAGCGATATAAAACTCAACAAAACTTCATTAAAAGGGAATCAAACATTAACAGCATCGGTTACGGTTACAAATACCGGTAAATACGATGGAAAAGAAGTAGTACAATTATATATACGTGATGTAGTTGGAAGTATAACAAGACCTGTGAAAGAATTAAAAGGTTTCCGGAAGATCGAATTAATAGCAGGGCAATCAAAAGATGTTTCTTTCAACATTACCCCTGAGGACCTTAAATTTTATAATTATGATCTTAAATATGATTGGGAGCCAGGTGTTTTTGAGATCATGATCGGCACTAATTCAAGAGAAGTGAAAAATGCAAAAGTAAATTGGGCTAAATAAAAACAATTATTTTACTGCAAAACAGATTGTATCAATAGTTTTAAATTATCAAGTAAGGGGAGTGATATTTGCCTGATAAATTCCACCAAGGGCTCACTAAAATGAGTCTATTTTTATGCCATTTTCTGTTTATATTATTTATTTGCCGGCAATGTACAGGTATTATAATTGCAATACAGTGGGTATTAAAATGCATATACTGCTTTAATATAAAAAATATTTCTCTTGTTATTACGTTTAACTTCTACATTTGTACCTGCATTTTAAAAACGCTTATCTAAGCTCAGTTAAAAACAGCACATTGGTTTTACGGTGAAAGCCTGTACATATACCAATCAGCAAGGTTTATTCAGGCAGGGCCATTGGGGGCGGGGCATGATACTCATTTTATTTCCAACGGAAATAAAACCGGAACTGAACAAAGCTTGCAAGGATGTTGTTCATAATTAAAATGCCGGTATTATAATTTTTATATTTACCCTGATGAAGGTTTTAAATTTTTACTGTGTCGAAACAAGTTAACAAAGTAACAGCAGGCGGCCTGTTGGTTGCTTTAGGAATTATTTATGGCGATATTGGTACTTCTCCGTTGTACGTTTTTGATGAAATTATTCATGGCAGGATCATTACTGAACTTTTAGTTGTAGGTTCATTAAGCTGCATCATCTGGACCCTCACCCTCCAAACAACCATTAAATATGTTATACTTACTTTAAAGGCCGATAACCGGGGAGAGGGCGGCATTTTCTCTTTATATACATTGGTGCGGCGCAGGCGTAAATGGCTGGTATTACCGGCTATGATTGGTGGTGCGGCACTGCTGGCCGATGGGATGATAACGCCTCCGATTTCTGTTACATCTGCCATTGAAGGGCTTCGTATTACACCTGCTTTCAGCCATATTCCTCAATCCACGATCATTTATATTGTTATTGGGATACTGGTGGTTTTATTTTTTATGCAGCAGTTTGGTACATCAAGCATTGGTAAAATGTTTGGCCCTATTATGTTTGCCTGGTTCTCTATGCTGGCCGTTTTGGGAATATCACATATTTCGGATGACTGGAGTGTTTTTAAAGCGCTTAATCCGTATCAGGCGATTAAATTCCTGAGGGAATATCCGGGTGGTTTTTGGTTACTGGGGGCCGTGTTTTTGTGTACAACGGGTGCAGAGGCACTATACAGCGACCTGGGGCATTGTGGCCGTGAAAATATACGCAGGTCATGGATCTTTGTAAAAGCCAGTTTGCTTATAACTTATGTAGGTCAGGGTGCATGGTTGTTGCAAAATCATACAGGCAAAATTTTTACCGGAAAAACATTTTATGCGGTAATGCCTGATTGGTTTCTTATTCCGGGTATAATTATCGCCACTGCAGCTGCCATTATTGCCAGCCAGGCATTAATAAGCGGATCATTTACATTGATCAGTGAAGCCATACGGCTGAACCTTTGGCCAAAAATGAAAATAAATTATCCTACAGAAGCCAGGGGCCAGTTATTTGTACCTGGTATCAATTTTCTTTTATTTGTGGGTTGTATTGGTATCACTTTATATTTTCAAACCTCCAGTGCCATGGGTGCTGCTTATGGATTGGCCATTACTTTGTGTATGCTGGCAACCACCATACTGGTTGCAAATTTTATGGTGCTGCACCGGGTAAAATTTTACCTGATCTACCTATTCCTGGGCGTATTTTTAACCATAGAATTAAGTTTTTTAGTAGCCAATCTCGATAAATTTCCACACGGCGGTTATGTTACATTAGTGGTAGGCGGAGGCTTGTTTGCAGTCATGTACATCTGGTACCGGGCAAGAAAGATTAAGAACCGTTATGTAGAATTTGTACGCATGGAAGAGTATGTGCCTAAACTGGAAGAGTTAAGTAATGATTCTACAGTACCTAAGTTTGCAACCCACCTGGTTTATCTAACCAGTGCCAATAATCCTAAAGAGATTGAACATAAAATAATTTATTCCATATTAAGCGGTAAACCAAAACGAGCCGATATTTTTTGGTTTGTACATGTTGATACCATGGATGATCCTTATACCTGCGAATATTCGGTAGAGCATATTATCCCCAATGACATTATTCGGGTTGAATTCAGGCTGGGATTTCGTATGCAGCCACGCATTAACCTGATGTTTAAAAAAGTGGTGGAAGACCTGGTGTCTAACCGCGAAGTAAATGTTATGAGCAGGTACGAAAGCCAGCAGCGAAATAAAATGATCGGCGATTTTAAATTTATTGTGATGGAAAAATTCCTGAGCCAGGATAATGACCTGCCGTTTTTTGAACGGGTTATCATGAGGCTGTATTTTTATTTAAAAGAAATTTCGCTCAATGAAGAAAAAGGTTTTGGCCTTGAGCAGAGCATGGTACAGGTAGAAAAATTACCTTTGATCATTTCGCCGGTACATAATCTTAAACTGAACAGGGTGTATAAAGATGAGGAAGAAGTGTAAAGCCAGCACCCATAAATCCCCGGAAAGGGACTATTGCCGGCTGCTATTTAAAAAGAGTTTATTTTTTAAGTAGCGCAGCCGGAAAATTCGAAAAGATTTTTAAACTGTTAAACTTCATAATTCCCCTACAGGCCCGCACGGATGAATCTGTTCGGACGGGGGTTAAGGACACATGAACTCGATCACCGCAACAGCACTTAAAGAAAAAATGAATACTGCCACAGATTTTCAGCTGATTGATGTTCGGGAATCAGACGAACATCAGGAATTTAATATTGGCGGCGAATTAATTCCATTGCATGAAATTGTAATGCAGATAGACCGCATTGCTACCGGAAAACCTGTAATCCTATATTGCCGCAAGGGCATTCGCAGCCAGATTGCTATTCAGCGGCTGCAGGAAAAATTTCCTTTCACAAATTTGCTGAACCTTATCGGGGTTACAGAAGCCTGGAAAAAGCAGTTTGAAGACTTTTGAGTTCTTAGTTTTTGGTTTTTAGTTTTGTGTTTGTATGGGAATTCGTATTTTAACAGGGTGCTAAACTAAAAACCAAAAACTAAGAACTATTAACTAACAATTGCTTCAGATCATCCTCTATATTATCATTGGTATTACAGCCCTTTCTGTACTGGCTTATTTTATACAGGAGCGGTTTATCTTTAAACCCGAAAAATTAAAGCAGGATTTTATTTATAAATATGACGTTCCCTTTGATGAACTGTTTTTTGATGTGGAACCGGGGGTACGGATCAACGGGCTGCATTTTACAGTTCAGGATCCATTGGGCCTGGTTCTGTACTTTCATGGCAACAGCCGCAGTATAAAAGGCTGGGCCAAATATGCCGTGGATTTTTACCGGTATAAATATGATGTGGTATTGGTTGATTACCGTGGTTTTGGCAAGAGTACAGGAAAGCGAAATGAAAAAGATATGCTTAATGATATGCAGTTCGTATATGAAACGCTTGCAGCAAAATATAACGAAAATCATATGATTGTTTATGGCCGCAGTATGGGCAGTGGCTTTGCAGCCAAAGTGGCCAGCGATAATAAACCACGGTACCTTATTTTAGATGCTCCTTACTTTAGTTTTAAAAAAGCAGTGGAACGGTTTTTACCTATCCTGCCGGTACGTTGGGTTTTGCGTTATCATATGCGTACCGATAAATGGATAACCAAAGTAAACTGCCATACTTATATTTTACACGGCACCAAAGACTGGCTGCTGCCCGTAAGTAACAGCGAAAAATTGCAGGCCCTTAACCCGGGGAAAATTACCCTCATCCGCATTCCCGGCGGCGGGCATAATAACCTGCCCTCTTTTCCGGCGTATCATAATTTTATAAGGGATATTCTGCAATACTGAGAAAAGTAAAAAGTAAAAACCCAAAAATTGGGTTGGCTTTTATTATTTGCTGCTTAGGGCTTTCTGTTCACCGGGATGATCCTAACTTTCCACTTTCCACTTTAAACTTTCCACTAACTTCGCCACTTTATGAAAAGAAAATTATTTTTCCGTTGGTTTAAGATCATCGTCATCCTGTACTGTGGCATTGGCATTACTTTATATTACCTGCAGGAGCGGTTCTTATTTCATCCCGAAAAATTATCCAATGCCTATGTGTATACTTTTAAAGTGCCGTTTGAAGAACTGAATATTCGGTTTAATAATACCGATACCCTGAATATGATCAAATTTTTCCCTGAAGATTCTGTGAGAAGGGGTGTGGTAATTTATTTTCATGGCAACAGGCAAAATATAGAACGATATGCAAAATTCGCCGGCAACTTTACCAAACACGGTTATGAAGTATGGATGAAAGACTACCCGGGGTTTGGAAAAAGCACGGGCGAACGTACAGAAAAAAAAATGTATGATCAGGGATTGCAGGTACAAAAAATGGCACTGGGTAAATATGGGAAAGATAGTATTATCATTTATGGCAAATCTTTTGGAACCGGGATAGCAGCTTATGTTGCATCCGAATCAAATAACCAACGGCTTATCCTGGAAACGCCTTATTACAGTATTCCGTCATTGTTCAGTTGTTATGCGCCCATTTATCCAACTAATAAAATGAGCACTTATAAAATACCGGTTAATCAATTTTTGCAGGATATAAATTATCCGGTCACCATTTTTCATGGCTCTGATGATGGGGTGATACCTTACCGCAATGCTGCAAGATTAAAACAGGTTTTAAAACCAACCGATGAATTTATAACGATTGAAAAAGGTACACATCATAACCTCAACGATTTTGACCTGGTAAAACATAAGCTGGATAGTTTATTAAACCTCCATTAACTGAGTTTTGTTTTTACCGATCTTTAAAGTGTAAGACACACCAACTTTTAAAGCATAGTTTTCCTTACTGTGGCTGACCGGAAAGCCAAAGCACACCGGGTAATTATAAGCGGCCGTAATTTCATTGATCAATTTATACACTTTTTTTCCAAAGGGCCGTTCGGTATCCAGCATATCTGTAAACCCCCCAACAATTAAACCAGCCAGGTTTTCTAATTTCCCACTGCGTTTCAATTGATATAGCATGCGGTCAATATTGTAGATATGCTCTCCTATATCTTCAATAAAAAGTATTTTATTATTGGGGTTGATATCAGAAGCTGTTCCGGTTAGGTGTGCCAGTAACGAAAGGTTACCGCCTACCAGTTCGGCAGTTACTGTACCGGGCTTATTAAACGTATGTGTTGCACAACTATATATTGCCTTTTTGCCAATGAGGGCATTGTGCAGCGCTTTAATGTATTTATTTTCCCCTTCATTAAATGCAACTGCCATAGGTGCATGTAAAGAAGCCAGTTTTATTTTTGTATACAGGTGTGCATGTAAAACAGTAATATCACTAAAGCCGATGATCCATTTGGGTTTCTTTTTAAATTTTGTAAAATCAAGCCCGTCAATGATCCGGGTTACTCCGTAACCTCCCCGGCCACAAAGTATGGCATGTATATTTTCATCATCCAGCATGGCCTGCAGTTCATCCCTTCTTTCTTCATCTGTACCGCTGAAATAATTTTTTGATTTGCTGCCGAGGGTTTTGCCCACCATTACATCAAATCCCCAGCTTTGTAAAGTATGGATACAGGTTTGTGCTTTTGCCGCAGCCATATAGCCTGCGGGACAGGTAATGCCGATTAAATCGCCTTTCTTCAGGTACGGGGGAATTTTAATCATGTAAAGCCAGGTTTTAGTAGTTTGTAATTAGCCGTTAGCGGTTCGCTTTCAGGATCTGGTTTTAAGGGTTTCAATTAAAACATTTTTTTTGGTTATGCATACAAATGAACTGATATTTTAATGCCAATAGCTGATTACTAACAGCTGATAAAAGATGTTCCCCGATCATACTTTAACTTCTGTTAACCTGCATTCATTTAAATGTACGCCCAAACTGTGTAATACACCACACTTTAAAGCAAAATTATTTTTTTGGTGCCCCACCGGAAAATCAAAGCATACGGGGTAATTGTATTCAGAAACTTTTTCCAGCACAATTTCTTCAATTGTTTTCCCGAATTCTTCACCGGCATCATCGGGTTTAACTTTAAAACCGCCAATGATCAATCCTTTTAATTTTTCCAGTTTTCCACTTCGTTTTAAATTCCAGAACATGCGGTCAATGCTGTATAAATATTCACCCGTATCTTCTACAAATAGTATTTTATCCGTAGTTTTTATATCTGATCTGCTTCCGGACAGGGATTCCAGGGTCTTTAAATTACCGCCAACCAGCTCCCCAACCCCAAGCCCTGTCCTGTTCTTTTCATTGGGCGTAAAAATATATTTCATCTTTTCACCGGTTAAACAGGTATTGATGGAAGTTATGGTTTCCTGCTGTACCGGCTCAGCCTTACTCCAGTCAACAGGAAAACTGTTACACATTTTTGCATGAATAGAAGCAATGCGGAGGTTTTCATTCAGGTGTGAATGAAAAACAGTAACATCACTAAATCCGATGATCCATTTCGGATAGTATCTGAATTTTTTAAAATCAAGCTTATCTATAATTCTTATTGCTCCATACCCCCCACGGGCACACAAAATTGCTTTGACGGTTTTATCATCCAGCATCTGTTGAAAGTCTTTTGCACGTTCATCATCTGAACCGCCATATGTAAAATCTTTTTTACCAATGGTATTGCCAATTTTTATATTAAACCCCCACTCGTTTAATTTAAGTAATGCCGGTTGAATATCTTCCAGGGTAATATATCCGCCGGGGCAGCAAATACCAATGGTATCGCCGGTTTTTAAGTAAGGAGGTACTGCAACCGGTTTATCCGGGTCGTCTTCAACTTTACCTGTAACCATGGAGGTTAATGTTGCTGCAAGGGGTACAACAGCAGAAATAAAATCTTTTCGTTTCATTAACTAAAGTTATTTCAAATGTACCATTAGAAAAAAGAATGCTGTTTTTATTGTTATTCTTTTTCATAAAAAATTTGAGGCAGTATTAAATTCATTTTAATTTGTCAGCTACTTTTCCGTACTTATTATTATATTATATTACTTTAGCACTACGATTGTTTAACTGCTTAATCCTTCAATGTATGAACACTTCCATTTATTTAGCCGATCTGCACAAGGTTGGGATCAATGATATTGAACAGGTAGGCGGTAAAAATGCTTCCCTGGGAGAAATGCTTCAAAATCTTACCCAGCTTGGAATACAGATACCCGGCGGATTTGTAATTACCGTGGCGGCATACCGTGAATTCATCAAATATAATAACCTGGATGCAGAGATACACCAGATCATAAACGATATTAAACTGGATGATATAGAATCACTGCGGCGTGGCGGTTTGCTGGCCAGGCAACTTTTAAAGAATGCAAAATTTCCACGTCACCTCAGTGAAGCGATCATTGAAAAATATTATGAGCTCAGTAAAATTTACGACCAGGAAATAACGGATGTGGCCGTTCGTTCATCGGCCACTGCCGAAGACCTGCCTGATGCTTCTTTTGCGGGCCAACAGGAAACATACCTTAATGTTAGGGGCCCGGCGCCGTTAATGAATGCAGTTCGAAATTGTTTTGCTTCTATTTTTACCGATCGGGCCATCAGCTACCGGCAGAGTTTTGGATACGATCATTTCAGCATCGGCCTTTCGGTTTGTATTCAAAAAATGGTGCGGAGTGACCTGGGTGCATCAGGGGTAGCTTTTTCACTGGATACCGAAAGTGGCTTTAAAGATGTAGTGGTTATCAACGCTTCTTTTGGTTTGGGTGAAATGATTGTGCAGGGCGCCGTTTCGCCCGATGAATATATTGTGTTTAAACCTGCTTTACAAAAAGGGTTCAGCAGCATCATAGAAAAAAAACTGGGCATTAAGGATAAGATGATGGTATATGGTGATAACCCCGATGAACGTGTTCAGATCATCCATGTAGAAAAGCCTTTGCAGGAACGTTATTGCTTAACAGATGAACGCATTATTCAATTGGCCCAGTGGGTTACAAGGATAGAAGATTATTACAGTAAATTAAAAGGGCATTGGTGCCCGATGGATGTGGAGTGGGCGCTTGATGGGCTGACAAAGGAATTATTCATTGTACAGGCAAGGCCTGAAACCATCCATTCGCAAAAAGATTTTTCAAAAATTACGGAGTATGTAATGGATGAAACTTCTACCCGCAAAACCCTGGTAAAAGGAATTGCTGTTGGAGATAAGATCGGTGCCGGTAAGGTTTCTATTTTATTTTCACTGGATAAACGTGTTACAGAGGGTCATGAGTTCCAGGCGGGTGATGTATTGGTAACAGATATGACCGATCCGGATTGGGAGCCCATCATGAAAAAAGCTTCTGCCATCATTACCAATAAAGGGGGCAGAACCTGTCATGCTGCTATTGTTGCCCGGGAACTGGGTGTGCCGGCCATTGTTGGTTGCGGCAATGCCACAGAGATATTAAGCACGGGGCAATTGGTTACGGCTTCCTGTGGTGAGGGCGATGAGGGTCTTGTATATGAAGGGATAGTTCCTTTTAAAAAAATTGAAACAGACCTGAATGACCTTCCAAAGGTTAAAACACCCATTATGCTGAATGTGGCATCGCCAAACCTTGCCTTTAAATTTTCTCATTTACCCAATGCAGGCGTAGGTTTGGCAAGAGAAGAATTTATCATCAATAATTTTATACAGGTTCATCCGCTGGCTTTACTGAAACATAAAGAATTGAATGATGTAGATTTGACCGCTGCCATAAAAAAAATGATCCGTGGTTTTGTTGATGAAGAAGATTTTTTTATTCAAAAACTCAGTTATGGGGTTGCAAAGATTGCTGCAGCTTTTTATCCAAATAAAGTGATCGTTCGCTTCAGTGATTTTAAAAGTAATGAATATTATAATTTATTGGGTGGAAAATATTTTGAGCCGCATGAAGAAAACCCGATGATCGGGTGGCGGGGAGCCAGCAGGTATTATTCCGACAAATATAAAGCTGCATTCGGTCTGGAGTGTAAAGCCATTAAAAAGGTAAGGGAAGAAATGGGATTGGATAATGTGGTGGTGATGATTCCTTTTTGCAGAACTGTTGAGGAATTACATAAAGTACATACTGTGATGAAAGAATATGGACTGGAAAGAGGTAAAGCAGGGTTGGAACTTTTTTTAATGGCAGAAATTCCTTCCAACATCATCATGGCCGAAGAATTTGCAAAACATATTGACGGGTTTTCTATCGGCTCCAACGATCTTACCCAATTAACACTGGGGCTCGACAGGGATTCTTCTTTGGTTGCTCATCTGTATGACGAAAGAAATCCTGCGGTAAAAGAATTGCTGCGAATGTTGATCAGTACGGCCAAAAGAATGAAAGTAAAAGTAGGCATATGCGGACAGGGCCCATCTGATTTTCCGGATTTTGCACAGTTCCTGGTGGAGCTCGGTATTGACAGTATTTCTGTAACACCCGATTCTGTTATGAAAACAGTGAAAGCCATTGCGGCGGTGGAAAAGAAGACAATGAAATAAATACAAATAAATGATTTAAAGCAGCCAATGTTTACATTGGCTGCTTTTGTTTGGGCAATGGCAAGGTTTACGGTATTTTTGCACCTCAATGAAACAACCCAAAAGATATTTAATTACTTCGGCGCTGCCTTATGCCAACGGGCCCAAGCATATTGGACACCTGGCCGGTGCTTATTTGCCTGCAGATATTTATGTGCGCTACCTGCGTGCTAAAAAAGAAGATGTAGTTTATGTTTGCGGCAGCGATGAGCATGGTGCTGCAATTACTATTCAGGCCATGAAGGAAAAGACCACACCCCGTGAGATTGTAGATAAATACCACGCCATGCTTAAAAGCAATATGGCAGATCTGGGTATTTCATTTGATATCTATCACCGTACTTCTTCAACCATTCATCATGAAACAGCACAGGAATTTTTTACGGCGTTGAATGATAAGGGCGATCTGGAGAAAAAAGAAACCGAACAGTTTTATGATGAGGAAGCAAAAACATTTTTAGCCGACCGTTATATCATCGGTACCTGCCCGGTATGCGGCAATGAAAATGCTTATGGCGATCAATGTGAAAAATGCGGCACTTCTTTAAGTCCCGAACAATTGATAAACCCACGCAGTACATTAAGCGGAAATGCGCCAACAAAAAAAACAACCACTCATTGGTTTTTGCCTTTGGATAAACATGAAGCTTTTTTAAGGGAATGGATCTTAAAAGAACATAAAGAAGATTGGAAAGTCAATGTTTTGGGTCAATGCAAAAGTTGGTTGGATCTGGGTTTGCAGCCCAGGGCGGTTACAAGAGATCTGGATTGGGGTGTTCCCTTGCCATTGCATGTTTCAGGAGGACAAGGAAAAGTCCTTTATGTTTGGTTTGATGCACCCATTGGTTATATCAGTGCTACTAAACAATGGGCATTGGATAATAATAAAGACTGGAGGCCATATTGGGAAGATAAGGATACTAAACTGGTTCATTTTATTGGCAAGGATAATATAGTTTTTCATGCTATAATTTTTCCGGTGATGCTGAAGTTGCATGGAAATATTTTACCGGATAATGTGCCCAGTAATGAATTCATGAACCTGGAAGGGGACAAGATGAGTACCAGCCGTGGTTGGAGTATTGAGATGGAAGATTACATTAATGACTTTGTAAAAAAGCCCGCAGGTCCCGATGTGGAAAATGGCGGTAAGCAAATGGTAGATGCTTTACGTTATTACCTGACACAGATTGCGCCCGAAACCAAAGACAGTGAGTTTACCTGGAAGGGTTTCCAGGATGCAGTGAACAGTGAACTTGTGGCCATCTTTGGTAATTTTGTGAACAGGGCATTTGTGCTCATGCATAAATTGTGTAAAGGAAAAGTACCACCATTGCATATGGATATTTTGGATGATGCAGATAAAAAATTGTTTGAAGAAATTGCATTGACCAAAACAGGAATTGAAAATTTAATTGAAGGGTATAAGTTCAGGGATGCATTGTATGAAGTGATTGACCTGGCCAGGAAAGGAAATAAATACATGCAGGATAAAGAACCATGGATACTGGCGAAACAAATAGCCTCCCCAAACCCCTCCGAAGGAGGGGCTTTAGACTCTGAGAAGATGGGGAATCTTTACAATTATCAAACCGCTGATACCGTAATTTATGGCCTATTGAAAAAATTTGTTGAAAAACACCGGTCAAGTCCCACTAAAGCTGAAGATATTTTATGGCAAGTTGTTAAAGGCAGAAAGCTGGATAGCTTTAAGTTCCGGAGGCAACATATAATCGGTACATATATTGCAGATTTTGTTTGCCTTTCTCAAAAACTGATAGTTGAAGTTGATGGATTGGTTCATGAAATTCCCGAAAATAAATTGAATGATATTGAGAGAACAGCTGAATTGAATAAATTTGGATTTGAAGTTTTACGATTCACTAATGATGAAGTAATCAACAATACTGATCATGTTTTAAACAGTATTCTCTATAAATTAACCACAAAGAAGCTTGCTCAATCAGAATCTAAGAACCCTCCTTTGGAGGGCTGGGAGGCTGCACAAAAGCAAATTGATAATTGCCTGCATATTTGTTTGCAGTTAACAGCAAACCTGGCTGTATTTATTAATCCCTTTTTACCGTTTACCGCAAAAAAAATGTGCTACCTGATGAAGGTGGTAGATAAAATACTGGATTGGGAAAATGCAGGTAAAGCAAAACTGGTAAGTGTTGGATACTCTTTACGGGCACCGGAATTGCTGTTCCGTAAAATAGAAGATGAAGAAGTAAAGGAACAAATTGAGAAATTAAAAATTAAAAGTGAAAAATTAAAAATGGAAAATAATAAAGACAGTACAACACCCTTACATGCAGAACCACAAACTAAAAACAGTAAGCCACAAATTGAATTTGATGATTTTGCAAAAATTGATTTGAAAGTGGGAACAATACTTTTAGCAGAAAAAGTAGAGAAGGCAGATAAATTACTGAAACTGGAAGTTGACCTGGGTTTTGAAAAAAGAACCATAGTCAGTGGTATTGCATTGCATTTTAAACCAGAAGATATTATTGGAAAACAGGTTGTTGTTGTTGCAAATCTTGCGTCCCGTAAAATGAGGGGTATTGAAAGCCAGGGAATGATCTTAATGGCAGAAGATAAAGAAGGAAAACTTTATTTTGTTAAACCGGATGCTGATATTGACAAAGGCAGTTCAGTAAATTGATAATTACCGGTCTTTTATCCGGGTTTTTTTCTTATACCTGGATAACCGATTAAATTTTTATAAAAAATTTCGTTCATGAAAAGAAAAAATATAGTAACAGCCTTATTAATTATGTTGTTTGCTTCACCTGTTTTTGCACAGGATGCTGATATGACTTTGATACCTTACCGCCAGGGGGATCTTTGGGGATATGCAGATTCGGATAAAAAAATAGTTATTAAGCCGGAGTATAACGAAGCCAATTTCTTTTATGAAGGGTTTGCCAGTGTAAAAAAAGGGACAAAATTCGGGTATATCAATAAAACGGGAAAAGTGATCATTCCATTTAAGTTTTATACTGCAGGGCCTTTCCGGTTTGGATATATGTCTAAAGCTGCCAAAGCTAAAATAGTGACAGCAGACGATCTTACAGAAAATCAAAATGTAATTCTTTTTGCAGGCGCTTCACTTCGAACTGATGGATATGAAATATGTATAAATGCAAAAGGCGAAACGATACCTAAATGCCCTGCTATAAATGAAAACAGTGCACCTGATATGAATGAAAAGTCTACAAACACTTTTAAGTCAAATTACAGCACCATAAATAAAACTGATCTATTTGATAAGATCGTAAATGATTATAAAATGCTTGGGAGAGAAGATAGCTATTATATAGCCCTGAGAAATAACAGCCAGGGGGTATTTAATAATAAATTTGAAGTGATAGTGCCATTTGAGTATGACTCAATAAAAAAAATAAATATTGGCGGCATGATCTATTTACAGGTTTCAAAAAACGGAATGCATGGGGTGCTTTATGGAAATGGGTCTCCATATATTACTGCTGATAACAGCAGTATTCTTTATTTAAAAGCAAAAAATGAAAAAGATTATTTTATTATTTCTAAAGAAGGAAAAACAAGTATAAAAGATATACAATACAGGAATGTAGTAGAAGCAAATTATAAGAGTATTTCATACGACATTGAAGGGGGATTTGTATTAACCGGAAATGAAAACCTGAAAGGTTTTTATTTTTTAAACAACCAGCTGCTCGAACCCAAATATGCCGATGTGAAACTGGTAAAAGGGGGTAAGTATTTAATCATAACTACAGCAACAGGTAAAACGGGTTTTGTAAATGAATATGGTGTTGAGTTTTTTGAAGAAAACTAACTTATTTAAAGGCAGCGTGGTTGTACTGCATAGTTGCTTTTTGTAAAAAGGCTTTTATTTTTAAGCTTAGATATGTAAGTGCTTTTTGGGCTGAATGATCTGTTATCAGGTTATTTTTTAATGCCACATCTGTTTTATAATGGTATAAAAATTCTGCTTTATCAGTATGGGTGTTAAACCCCAGTATCCAGGCACTGTCAATAACATGATATAAACCGGCATCGGCTCTGGAAAAGACTACATCATGGTTAGTAGTACTGTCCAGCAGGCTGTTACCGTAGGAGATGATACTGTCTTTATATCCGGCAATGTCTAATAGGGTGGGCAAGATATCAAATTGGCTGGCCAGTTTATGATTGATGCTGCCCTTGCTGATTGCAGGATCATAAATGATCACCGGAATGCGGTACCCGGTTATCGCATTAAAGGCAATATGGTTATCATCCGGCACCAGCCAGTGATCCGAACAAAAAATAAATACTGTTTCCTTAAACCAGGGTTCATTTTTTGAGGCTTCAAAAAATTGATGTAAGCAGCTATCATAATAACGCATACTTTTCATAGGGGTTGTATAGTTTTCGGGAAATTTTTTAGAAAATGATGCAGGAATATCATAGGGGTAGTGTGTAGAGATATTGTAATTGATGGCAAAAAATGGTTGCCGGATCTTATTGATTTTCTGGTGAAAAAAATTTAAAACATATTCATCCTGAAGCCCCATACTGTGGGCCGGTAGCTTTTTATAACCGGGGATGGCTTCTTTGCTGTAATAGTTATCTATTCCCAGCCAGTTCATGCATTTTGCAAAACCAAAATTATCATAGTCATCACCTATACAAAAAAAGGACTGATATTTGTATTTTTTAAGTACGGTGCCTACCCGGGTAAGGGGCATATTTACAAAGGGAGAATGATAAACCGGTATATCAGTAATGGTTGGAACAGAAGTCAGTATTGCCGTGATACCTTTATTTGACTGATGTGAATAAGAAAAAGCATTGTTGTAAAATATACTTTTCTGTATTACAGAATCAAAGAAAGGCATAACTACTTTATAGGCTCCGGCAGCATCAAAAAAATCATAAGGCACACTCTCCATAATAAAAAGTACTATATTTTTTTTGCCGGCTCCGGTACTGGTAATGTTGATTTTTTTTCTGATAGGGTAAACCGCATCACATACAGCAGTGCTGAAATAGTCTTTTCGTTTTATAGCAGCCCCGCTTCTGAAAACCGAATATGAAAATGTATGAAAAGAGTTTTGAACAAAGGGCAATTGATTGCTCTTTATTTCAACCAGGGGATAGGTGGGTACCAGGAATTTTATTGTACTGTTTTTAAATAATACAATTAATATGATACTTGAAAGCAGCACCATTGTAATAAAACCGCAATGCCTGCCGTTTTCAAAAGAAGTAATGAATTTTTTATGCAGTTTCCAGTTTAAAAAAAGGATGCCCGAAATGACAGCTGCAAAAGCAAGAATGATAAATATATTGAAATGGAAAAGCTGTTTAAGGGGATGATCTAACACATACAGCAGATCGGCATTTGCCCGTTGAAAATGAAAACGGAAATAAAAAATATCGGCGAGATTTAATAAAATGGCAAAACTGTTTAATAAAAAAAATACAGTTATAATAATCCAGCCAGATACTTTTATTGATACGAGCCTGTTTACATGCAAAAGAAATAGTAAAGCTGTATTGATCAGTAAAATGGAAAGTAAATCATATAGTAAAGACCATTTGATGAGCTTTATTTTATCTTTGAAGAATTTATTCTCTTCAGTTTCTGTAAAAAATAAAGAAAAGTTGTAATTATAAAATATTATTTTTGAAATGGAATGTATAATTATCAAGCTAATGAGCAATAAAATGAAGGGTTTGTTATTTTGCCAGACAGCTTTGCAGGAAAATGGTAAATAGTTAATTTTCATAAAACTTAAATATTCATGCAGCTAAAGTGGATTAAGCGAAACAAATATAAGATAATAGCTTTTATTATTGGGTTGTACGTAGTCGCAGATGTTGTAATGCATAAGGGGCTTACCCGGGTAATGTTGCCTAAAAACTTCCCTGCTTATAAAATTGATAACAGTTTCCCTGAAAATAAAAATGTATTGCTGAATACTGATAAGAATTGGGTTATAGGAATTGATACTAAAGAAATGATGAATAAGGTTTTAATCGAAAGTAGTGGAATTGAGATAGACGTTTATTTTGATCTTAAAAAAAATATTTTTGATGTTCATCATGATGCAGATAATTCCACCGGATTGAATTTGGAAAGCCAGTTGGCAATCTATAAGCAAAGAGGATTAAAGGCTAGTATCTGGATTGATCTGAAAAACCTGGATGATTCAAATTGCAGTTCTGCTGCAACAGTATTATCTGATTTACGAACTAAATATGATTTAACGAATAAAGTGTTGGTTGAATCAAAACGTGCAGATCTCCTTAAAGTATTCAGCGATAGCGGATTTTTTACATCATATTATACACCTATGTTTAATCCTTATAGTATAAGCGATGATGAAATAAAGCATTGGGTGGATAGCCTTTCGTTAATAATTACTATTTCAAAAGTTAATGCTTTGTCAGGGTATTATTTTCAATATCCATTTCTGCATCATTATTTTCCAAATTATCCTATTTTGACCTGGGCACCTCGTGACAAGTTCAGCCTGGTTAACTATTTCAGTAGAAAGAAAATTTCCGGTAAAAAAGAAATTTTTATTCTTTTATAACCCTATACGGGCTTTCTGTGTTTTTATTTTCAGCTTAAGTGAGAAAGTCTTAATTTCGATTTTGCAAATAGTTGTTTAACTAACTAATTATAAACATGTCAAAAAGAATAATTAAAAAAGTAGCTGTTTTAGGCAGTGGTGTAATGGGCAGCCGTATCGCCTGTCATTTTGCTGGCGTAGGTTTACAGGTCTTGTTATTGGATATTCAACCAAAGGATTTACCGGCCGGTGCAAAGCCTGCAGAGAGAAATAAAATAGTAAATGATGCTTTGGCCACAGCTATTAAAAGCAATCCTTCACCTGTTTATACAAAAGACATAATAAAGAAAATAAAGACCGGCAATTTCACCGACAATATGAAAGACATTGGCGATTATGATTGGGTGATTGAAGTTGTGGTTGAAAGACTCGATATAAAACAACTGGTTTTTACCGATGTTGAAAAATACCGCAAGCCGGGCACATTAATTACTTCCAATACATCCGGCATCCCTATTCACATGATGACGGATGGCAGAAGTGATGATTTTAAAAAACATTTTTGTGGTACTCATTTTTTTAATCCACCAAGATATTTGCGTTTGCTTGAAATTATTCCTACACCGCATACCGACCCGGAAGTGGTAGATTTCCTGATGCATTATGGTGATCTTACATTAGGTAAAACAACCGTGTTGTGTAAAGATACACCTGCTTTTATCGCCAACCGTGTTGGGGTTTTTGGTATGATGGCTATTATGAATGCCATGGAAAAACTGCAATTGAATGTTGATGAAATTGATGCATTGACCGGTCCGGTTGTTGGCCGCCCAAAATCGGCAACATTCCGTACGGCTGATGTGGTGGGCATTGATACTTTGGTGAAAGTAGCTAAAGGTGTTGCAGATAATTGCACTGATGATGAAGCTAAAGATGTGTTTACCATTCCTGCATGGTTACATAAAATGGTAGAGAATAACTGGCTGGGTGATAAAACTGGCCAGGGGTTTTTTAAGAAAACAAAATCAGCTTCCGGCGAAAAAGAAATTCTTACGCTCAATTTAAAAACATTGGAATATGGGCCAAGGCAAAAACCAAAATTCGCAACATTAGAAGCTGCCAAGCCTATTGAAGATCTGAAAACAAGAATTAAAGCACTCTGTGCCGGAACAGATAAAGCAGGTGATTTCTATCGCCAGTTTCACTACAACCTGTTTGCTTATATCTCTCACCGCATTCCGGAGATCAGTGATGAGCTATATCGTGTTGATGATGGTATGATGGCCGGTTTTGGCTGGGAGATCGGTGCTTTTGAAAGCTGGGATGTATTGGGCGTTTCAAAAACTGCTGAAGCCATGAAAGTTGCAGGTCATAAAGTAGCGACCTGGGTTGATGAAATGATCGCAAGCGGGGCAAATACATTTTATAAAGTGGAAAATGGAAAGCGGCTTTGTTATGATGTAAGCAGTAAATCTTACAAAACCATGCCGGGAGCAGATGCCTTTATTGTGATGAAGAATTTTGAGAACGAAACCGTTTGGAAAAATTCGGCCTGCAGAACTTATCATTTGGGTAATGATGTATTAGGACTCGAATGGTATACTAAAATGGGAAGTATCGGAGGTGAAGTATTGGAAGGAGTTCAACGCTCCATTGCATTGGCAGAAGATAAATATAAAGGCCTGGTAATTGCCAATGAAGGTTCAAACTTTAGTGCAGGTGCGAATGTTGGTATGATATTTATGATGGCCATTGAACAGGATTATGATGAAATTGATATGGCCATCCGCCAGTTTCAAAATACAATGATGCGGGTGCGGTATTCCGGCATTCCTGTTGTAGTTGCGCCCCACGGGCTTGCACTGGGTGGTGCCTGCGAAATGAGTTTGCATGCTGATAAAGTTATTGCAGCAGCAGAAACTTATACCGGGTTGGTGGAAGTAGGCATTGGTGTAATACCGGGTGGTGGTGGTACCAAAGAATTTGTTTTAAGGGCTGCTGATGAAGTACATAACGGCGAACCCGAAACCATTCCTTTACAAAATCGTTTTTTAACTATTGCTACCGCAAAAGTAGCCACCTCGGCATATGAAGCGTTTGAAATGGGTATATACAGAAACGGCAGAGATATTGTGTGCATTAACCAGGGCAGAAGAATTGCTGATGCCAAACAGGCTGTGATAGAAATGTATGATGATGGTTATGTAATGCCGGTACAACGCTCTGATATAAAAGTATTAGGCCGTTCTATGTTAGGTGCCATGCACGCCGGTATCAACGGTATGTGGCGGGGTAATTATGCTACCGACCATGATGTTACCGTAGCGAAGAAATTAGCTTATGTAATGTGTGGTGGCGATTTAAGTGAGCCCACTTTGGTAAGCGAACAATATTTGCTCGACCTGGAAAGAGAAGCATTCCTGAGTTTAACCGGCGAAAAGAAAACGCTGGAAAGAATTCAGTCTATATTAAAAAGTGGTAAGCCTTTGAGGAATTAACAGATGAAAATCTACAATTAATTAAAATGGGCGAAGCCGAGCTCCAGCCGAATAATAATTTACTTCTCATTCATGCCTTAATTATTTGTTACGGCGATGCTGCCAATGATGATTTGAGCTTTCAAATTGCAAAGGGCATTGAAAATTATTGGAATGCTGCTGATGGAAAAGTTGAACTCTCAGAAAACTGGTTTTCCAAAAAAACATATAGTGTACTATTTAAAGTAGCAGGCATGTTTAATAAAACACTTACGCCGCAAAAGATTATTGAAAACACCGGTCCCCGCAACAACTATTTCCGCATTGAAGAATTTGCCAGCGGTAATATTTCATTTGTAGACGGCATTAATTCCAATACCGGATATTTTAAGCTGGAAAATTTATTGAATAACTCAACAACCGCGGCACACGAATTTGGTCATACCCTGGGCCTCGATCATCCCCTTGATCTGGATATAAGGGGGAAAGGAACACCGGGAATGATGTATCCCAGGGGTACCTGGGTTGATCCGGAGTTTCAATATTATCCGGAAGTTGCTCCGGGCGAAAAAGGCGGTACATTAAATCCATTTACCCGAAAAGTATTACAAAAAGATATTGATGACCTGAAGCTGAATAAACTCAAATTCAATGAAAATGGTTTTGCCGCAGTTGGCGGTTTTACTTCGGTCTGGCATGAAAAGCATTTACCGGATATTGATTAATAAAATTCAATTATCTTCATTGCCATTTATATTTTTACCTATGGCAATACTAAGTATTGATAATCTCACAAAAAATTACAGGACTATAAAAGCATTGGACAAAGTAAGTTTTTCAGTGCCTGAAAAAACGGTTTTTGGAATCCTGGGCCCCAACGGCAGTGGTAAAACAACTTTGCTGGGTATCGTAATGGATATTTTAAAAGTTACTGGTGGCAGTTACAAATGGGCAGGAGATCAAACCACTGATGAATTAAGAAAAAAAATCGGAACATTATTGGAAACTCCCAATTTCTACCATTATTTAAGTGGGGAAGACAATTTAAAAATTGCAGCCAGGATAAAAGGCAGGGGCGAAGCAGATATTCCCAAAGTACTGCAGATGGTTAACCTGTATGAAAGAAGAAAATCCAAATTCAACAGTTATTCCCTGGGGATGAAACAGCGGCTGGCCATTGCTTCCACTTTATTAGGCGACCCGGAAATACTTGTTTTTGATGAACCAACCAATGGACTGGATCCTGCGGGTATTGCAGAAATAAGAGAATTGATTAAAGACCTCAACCGCCAGGGCAAAACCATCATCATGGCCAGCCATATATTAGATGAAGTAGAAAAGGTTTGTACACATGTGGCCATCATCCAAAAAGGGGTTTTAAAAACAGTGGGCTCGGTAAGTGAGGTATTAAACACTTCGGGTACGAGTTTGGTCAACAGTATTTTGATTGAATTAAGTGCTGCTGATAATGTTACTTTAAAAGATTTATTGCAAGAGATGCCGGGTTTGGAAAGTATTTCTGAATCTGAAAACGGGATAGAGATCATTTGTCCTGATACTATAACCGCCGAACAGGTAAACAAATTCTGTTTTGAAAAGGGAGTTGTATTAAACAAATTGAATGTAAAAAGAAAATCACTGGAAACCAGGTTTTTAGAAATCACCGGAAAACAAAGTGACCGCTAAACTAAAACTTACTTAAAAATATCACATGTTCAATCTTTTTAAAATAGAATGGCTTAAAATAAGAACTTACCGTACTTTCTGGGTATTATTTTCAGGCTTTATCTTATTTTTTCCGCTTGCCTTTTATCTCTCTGCAAATAAGTATATGGAGACAATGTCAAACTCTAAAAGTATTGAAGAAAATTTATTAAAAGCATTAGTGGATGTCCCTTTTGTTTTTCCAAAAGTATGGATGGCAGCCAGCTGGATGGGTGGGTTATTCTTTGTAATGATAGGGATGTTATTCATCTTGCTGATCACCAATGAAGTGCAATACCGCACGCACCGCCAGAACATCATAGATGGCTGGAGCCGGATGGATTTTTTAAAAGCTAAATTTTCGTTACTGATATTTTTCACTGCTGTAAGCACATTCCTGGTATTCATTATGGGATTGGTTGTAGGTAGTGTTTTTTCTCCTTCAACTTCAAATATTTTTCAGGGGATTCATTATGTAGGCTATTTTGCTTTAATGGCAACCTTATATTTAATGCTTGCTTTTTTAATTGCCATTTTAATAAAACGAACCGGGTTATCAATCATTATCTACTTTGCAATTGTATGTATTGTAGATAATGTGTTATGGCTGATATTTACGCTAAAAGAGAGCCAGATCGGGTATTTCATGCCCCTGGAAGCAGTTGATTCTTTAGTACCCAATCCATTTAAACCAAAAATGATGGAAAAAAGAACTGTGGCGGATTATAGTTTGATAATAGTTGCAGTAGCATATATAGCAGCATATGTGTACATCATCATCAGTTATTTCCGTAAAACAGATCTTAAAACCTGATCATTTATTTTTTGTAAGATCTGTCAAAGCGGTATCTATATTTTTAAAATTAAAGGTAAAGCCTGCATCTGTAATTTTTTGACAACTTACCGTAGCGCTTTTTAAAACTTCAATACTTCTTTGTCCCATCATCAATTTTAATATGAATGCCGGAACATAAACAGGGATGTAAAAATTGCCATTCAATTTTTTTGCCAGCATAACCGTTAATATTTTATTGGTTACGGGTTGGGGTGCCACCGCATTATAACTGCCCTGTAAATTTTCATTTTCAATTGCATAAATAAATAAACGGCATAGGTCTTCAATATGTATCCAGCTTACCATTTGTTTTCCATTTCCTAAAATTGCAGCCAGTCCAAACCGGATGGATTTTTTAAATTCCGGTAATGCCCCACCTTCATTACTGAGCACAATACCAATCCGGAGTTTTACAAGTCTTTTATCCAGTTTAACAACGGGTTCAATGCTTTCCTCCCAAAGTTTACAGGTTTTGCCTAAAAAACCATGATCGGATGATGCTGTTTCTGTAAATGGTTTTCCGGTTTCCGTATCTGCACCATACCAGCCCATTGCACTGGCACTAACAATAACCTTTACTTTGTTTTCATTATTTATTAAAGCTTCAAGAATTAGATGGCTGCTTTGGATACGGCTGTCAACTATTTCTTTTTTATAGGCATCAGTCCATTTTTTATCCACTACACCGGCACCAGCTAAATGAATAATGATATCTGCCTGTTGTATTGCAGTAATGTCAATTTCCTGTTTTTTTATATCCCACCGGGCATAGCTTATATTTTCAGGCGTGTGTTTTATGCTGATATTTCTGGTTAAAATAATTACTTTATACCCTTTTTGCAACAGGGCTTTCGTTAGTGATCTGCCCACTAAACCTGTTCCTCCTGTTATTAAAACTGTTTGCATCCTGTAAAAAAGTTAAATCTGTTATGTAATAACAAATATCTCTACATCTTGTTTAATGTAATGTACAGTCATTTAATTTTAAGTCGTAATTTTAATATCAAAGATTTATCTGCATGAATCGTATATCTTATTTTCTTTTTCTATTATTTATTCTGGTTCCGGCCGCCATTATGGCCCAAACTATACACTATTCTGATTTTGACCGGGAAGATGACCGTGACATTAATTTTGAGATCATAGGGAAAATGAATAATAAGATATTAGTGTATAAAAATGTGAGGTGGAAACATAAGATTTCAGTTTATGATAATACCATGAAAAACCTGGAGACAATTAAAATTGATTTTATTCCCGAAAAGACGTTCAATTTTGATTTTGTTATCTATCCTGATTTTTTTTACATGATCTATCAATATCAGAAAAAAAATATTCTTTATTGCATGGCTTTAAAAATGGATGATAATGGGAAAAAAATAGGAGAACCTGTTACACTTGATACTTCCCGGATCTCGACTCTAGCAGATAATAAAATATATACAGCAATCAGCAGTGACGACAGGCAAAAGATAATGCTTTTTAAAATTCAAGCCAGGTATCAAAAAATGAGTATGGTAACATTGTTATTTGATGACCAACTGCGCCTGATAAAAAAGAGCCGGGAACTGAAAGAGTATAATGACAGAAAAGAGAACTATGATAACTTTTCTGTTGCAAACGATGGAAGTTTTGTTTTTACGTATGATAAACAAACAGACAACCGGGAAAACAGTAACGAATTGAGTCTTGTAATAAAAGCACCATTAGCGGATGAATTTGTTTATCACAAAATAGAATTGGAAAAAAAATATATCGACGAATTGAATCTTAAAATTGATAATTTAAATAACCGCTATATCCTGAATACATTCTTTTATAATAAATACAGGGGAAATATTGAGGGGCTGTTTACTTATATTTGGGATAATGGGCGTGCAGGAAAATATGCAGCTGAATTTGCTGAATTATATGATACTTTGCGTTACGAAGCAAAAAAAGACGGCCAGTTACGTTTTGCGTTTAATAATTTTTTAATCAGGCAGGTTGTTGTTAAAAGAGACGGAGGTTTTATTCTTACTGCAGAAGATTTCAGCTCCCAAACAAGGGGCTACAATGATACCTACAACCGCTGGGATTATCTGAATAACCCTAATTCTTTGTATTCCAACTCTTATTATTATAATCCGTATTATGGATATTACAGACCCCGGAACAGTTATTTCAATCAGAGCGTAAGGTATTATGCCGAAAACATTGTTGTATTCAGTATCAGTAAAGAGGGTAAAAATGAGTGGAGCAAAGTGATTCAGAAAGATCAGTTTGATGATGATGATGATAATTTTCTGTCTTTTTCAACTATGAATTCGGGGGGTGAAATACATTATTTATTTAATGGCGATAAAAAAAATCAAATTATTTCTGATCAAAGCCTTTTGCCCGATGGAACCATAAAAAGAAACCCTACACTTAAAAGCAGGGAAAAAGGATATGCATTTATGCCTAGGCTGAGTAAACAGGTTGGGGCTAGCCAAATTATTGTTCCCTGTACGTACAGGGGATTTATTTGTTTTGCTAAAATTGATTTTTAATTAACTGAAAATACAAACAGTTTTCACCAGTTAACAATAATTGCTCATTTTTGCGAAAGCAATATATTACTAACTACCAATTATTTTTCAGTGACAGGTATTTTTAAAGCCAATAATCCGTATAATAATTTTTTGCTTTTACTATATGGCTTAATTTTAAAACTGCCGGTATTTTTACACCCAACGACGCCACAACCCCGGCAAACCGATGGTTTTTTATACAGGGAATTATTAAAACTGCTGCAATCAATAGGCATCGGTTTCCCGCTTGTTTATCCGGCAGTTGCATTTGTTCTTTTATATTCCCAGGCTGTATCTTTCAATAAACTGGCGAATGATCAGCGTATTATGCAACGTCCCAATTATCTTACCGGTATGAGTTATCTGCTCATCACCTCCCTGTTTATGGAGTGGAATATATTATCGGCCCCACTTGTTATTAATAGCCTGCTTATCTGGGTTTGGGCAAAAATGAGTGGCCTGTATAATGATCAAAATCCAAAATCTTCATTATTCAATATTGGTATAACAATCGGGGTTTCCACATTCTTTTATTTTCCATCTTTGGCCTTTGCAGCGCTGATCATTTTCGGATTGGCAATTACCAGGCCTTTCAAACCAGCCGAATGGCTGATCACTTTATTCGGGATCATTACACCCTATTATTTTTTGTTCGCCATCGTTTTTATAACAGATAAATGGAAAGGCTATCAATTTCCGGGTTTTGCCATAACGACCCCGGTTTTTAACCAAACACAATGGGCATATGCAGCTATCATTATTATTTTATTCACTTCTGTTGTAGGTATATTTTTTATTCAGCAAAATTTCAGACGCCAGCTGATTCAGGCCCGTAAAAGCTGGAACCTGGTTTTTTTATACTTAATGGTGGCCATATTTGTACCCTTTATTAATGAAACACATACTTTTGAATACTGGATATTATGTGCTGTACCATTGTCAGCATTTTTAGGAGCAGCTTTTTTATATCCTTCTAAAAACTGGTTTCCTACCCTCTTACACTGGTTATTGGTCACTTTTGTAATTGTTATAAGCTACTTCGTCTGATAATTGAAATCGTAATTGTACATTTGTATTTTATTGGTTTTTAGTAACAGGCATCAAAGCATTAATCAGCATTTATATATGAAATTTGGCGTAGTAGTTTTCCCCGGCAGTAATTGCGACAGCGACATGATTGAAGCCCTGCAGCATAATTTGCAGCAGGAAGTAATTCAGCTTTGGCATAAAGACAAAGATATCAGTACGTTTAGCCTCAACGATTGTATTGTATTACCCGGCGGTTTTAGTTATGGTGATTACCTGCGTTGTGGGGCTATTGCAAGATTTAGTCCTATGATGCAAAGTGTAATAGAATTTGCAAATAAAGGGGGTAAAGTTTTAGGTGTTTGCAATGGTTTTCAGATCTTATGTGAGAGTGGACTACTGCCCGGTGTTTTATTACGCAACAGTCAGCAGCAATTTGTTTGTAAAAATATTTTCATGAAAGAAGCTTCCGCTCAGGGAGGTATTGCTTTAAAAATTCCGGTGGCACATGGGGAGGGAAGATATTTTGCAAATGCTTCAACCCTGGAGGAACTGGAAATGAACCGCCAGATCATTTACCGTTATTGTGATGAAAAAGGAAATATAAATTCAGCAGCCAATCCAAATGGCGCTATTCATAATATAGCTGGTATTTGTAATAAAGAAAGAAATGTATTTGGTATGATGCCACACCCCGAAAGAGCCTGTAGTAAAGCATTAGGCAACCATGATGGCAAAAATGTATTCAACCACCTGTTTGGAATAAATTAACAGTAATTAGGGTTAAAAAGGTCTTTTAACTAACATGTGGCCTAACTATAAATCCGTAATTTTGAATATGAAAAAATTATACATGAAAAAACTTATACCGGTTTTATTTTTAATGATACCTGCTTTTTCAGGCAATGCCCAGATAAATAATCCGGTAACCTGGTCCTACACCGCGAAAAAAATTGCCGATAAGACCTATGAGTTGCATTTGACCGCAACCATTGAAGGTAACTGGCATTTATATGCACAGGATGCAGGAGAAGGCCCGGAACCAACGACTATAATTTTTTCAGCAAATCCTTTGCTAACCTTTGATGGTAAAGTGAAAGAGATAGGAAAAATGGAGAAGTCTTATGATAAGAATTTTAATTCTGTTTTAAAATTTTATGCTAAAAAAGTCGACTTCGTTCAAAAAGTGAAAGTAAAGTCTTCTGTGGCTACGGTTGTAAAAGGAACAATAAATTTTATGGTATGTAACGACAGGCAATGTTTGCCTCCGCGGGATGTTCCGTTTACCATAAATATTGGCAGAAAATAAGACTTCTTTATAATATTTCCCGAAATAACCTGTCGGGATTTTTTTTAAATAAAACATTATGCTTTCAAAAAAGATAGTTTCAATACTCATCTTGGTTCTGTTTCTTTTTCAATATTCAGGCATAGCACAGGATTCAGCGGCTGTTGCCTGGGAGGCAACCGGAAAAAAAATCAAGGAAGGCCAGTATGAAATACAACTTAAGGGGACTATTAAAACCGGTTGGCATATATATGCTAAACCAAATACTTCTGCCGGTCTTGAAGGGTTAAAAATAACTTTTTCAGATTCGGCCATACAAAACAATGGCGTGCAGCAATTAACAGGTAATTTTAAAACAATTGCCGATAAAATTTTCGAGGCTCAGGTTGAGGTTGCAGTCCAAAACATTGTTGTAGTTCAGCAAATTAATTTACCCGGTGCAGTACCTTCTAAACTGAAAGCTGTATTACTTTATAACACAGCAGGTAACGATTCCTTTTTTCCGGAAGAAAAAAGAATTGAAATTGAAATGGAAGGTGGCATTGATATGTCATCTTCCAACAGGATATTAATACCATCAATTGATTTAAAAAATCCTGTGAATACCTGTGGTGGCACGGGTATTACAGCTGAAGAATCAGGGTCTGGCGGTTTAGTAACCATTTTCCTCCTGGGTTTTCTGGGTGGTTTGGTGGCTTTAATTACCCCTTGTGTTTTTCCAATGATTCCTTTAACGGTTTCATTCTTTACAAAAAAAGCAGTAACAAAAAAGAAAGGTATTTTCAATGCTTCACTTTATGGTTTTTTTATTTTTCTAATTTATATTCTTCTTAGTGTACCCTTTTATTTTATTGACAGTGCCAGCCCTGAAATATTAAATTCTGTATCTACAAATCCCTGGCTAAACGTTGCCTTTTTTGCCATATTTATCATTTTTGCTTTATCCTTTTTTGGTTTATACGAAATAACATTGCCCAGCAGCTTTTCAGGAAAAGCAGATTCTAAAGCAGGTACCGGAAATATTATAGGTATATTTTTCATGGCGCTTACATTGGCCATTGTTTCTTTCTCCTGTACAGGCCCTATTTTAGGATCATTATTAGTGGGTTCATTAACGGGTGGGGCGGTTCAGCTAACCATTGGTATGGGAGGTTTTGGGCTGGCCCTGGCTTTGCCTTTTGCTTTGTTTGCCTTATTTCCAAACTGGTTAAATTCACTTCCAAAATCCGGCGGTTGGTTAAATTCGGTAAAAGTTGTTTTGGGTTTTATTGAAGTAGCGCTTGCCATTAAGTTTTTATCCAATGCCGACCTGGTACAACATTGGGGAATATTAAAAAGAGAAGTATTTATCAGCATATGGATTTTAGTTGGCGTAGGAATTACCTTATACCTGCTGGGTAAATTAAAATTCCCCCATGACAGTCCGGTAAAAAATCTCAGTAAGGCAAGAATTGTGCTGGCCATTATATTCGGCGCTTTTACCATTTATTTAATTCCGGGTGTAACCAATACAAAATGGGCAAACCTTACTTTGATCAGTGGTTTTCCGCCACCCTTATATTACAGCATTTATCAAACCGACAGTGAATGTATTTTAGGATTGAATTGTTCTCATGATTATGAAGAAGGGTTGGCAAAAGCAAAAGCAGAAGGCAAACCGGTTCTTTTGGATTTTACAGGCTATGCATGCGTTAACTGCCGGCGTATGGAAGAAAACGTATGGAGTGATGAAGAAGTATTTAAGATCATGAAAGAAAAATATGTAGTAATATCGTTGTACGTTGATGATAAGAAAAAACTACCTGCGGCAAAACAATTTACATACAGCACCAAAGAAGGTATTGAAAAGGAAATCATAACCATTGGAAACAAATGGGCAACATTTGAAACAGAGAATTTTAAGAATAATGCACAACCGCTTTATGCCATTTTAAATTCAGGTGAAATTTTATTGAACAACCCGGTTGGTTATACACCTAACATTAAAGAATATAAAGACTGGTTGTTGTGCGGGCTTGAAGCTTTTGAAAAGAAAAATAAATAAACTCTAAAAGTATCAGGAATAAAAAAACCTCCGTTAATTCCGGAGGTTTTTAATTTGTGTTTGGGAGTTACAGATCTCTCCTTCCCCTTTTGAAGAAGGTTGGTATTAGGTTATAATGCTATTTGTTTTTCAGTCATCATTTTACGCAGGTTTATTAAACCATAACGCATACGGCCTAAAGCAGTATTAATGCTGCAACTGGTTAATTCTGCTATTTCTTTAAAACTCAGATCGGCATAGTGGCGCAAAATAATTACTTCCCGTTGGTCTTCTGGCAGCATATCAACCATCTTTCTTACCCTATCATGGCTTTGGGTACTCATCATTTTTTGATCAGCACCGGGTTCAGAAAAATTAAGTACTTCAAAAATATCACGGTCGTCGCTGGTTTTAATAGCCGGAGTACGCTTTACTTTTCTAAAATGATCTACACACATATTGTGAGCAATACGCATGGCCCAGGGTAAAAATTTTCCTTCATCTGTGTATCGGCCACCTTTTAAAGTGTCAATTATACGGATAAAGACATCCTGGAAAATATCTTCAGCCAGGTACTTGTCTTTTACCAGTAAATAAATAGAGGTGAAAATCTTGTCCTTGTAACGCAAAACAATGGTTGCAAGGGCATTGGCATCCCCATCCATATATAAATGGATAAGTTGTTGGTCGGTTAAGTTGTTAAGGCATTTCATAAACTTCTACAGTTTTAGATTGTTAGGATTTTAGTAACAGGTCCAAAAAGGGTGAAAATGCGTAGAAGTCTACCAGATAGGCTTTTTGGCTTTTCATTTTTTTGGATATTGGACTGTAAAAATATAAGATGTTTTTAAAATAGTATGAGTACTAGTGCTTAATCTCAAAAGTTTTTTTACTTAGTAAAACTACGATACCGTTAATACACTTATACCATACAGATAAAACTACAATTTGTTTTTACACCTTATTCACTAACTATGAGCTTTAAGAATAATTTCACATATTCAGTGTAACATAATTAATGTAAGTATTTTTGGGTATGGTAACTGTAAAAACAAAACATAAGGAAGTAATTATATCCAATAAAACAGGTATTTATATAAAAGGGGCAAGGGTTCATAACCTGAAAAATGTAGATGTTACAATTCCCCGCAATAAATTAATAGTTGTAACCGGTGTTTCTGGTTCGGGCAAATCATCGCTGACCATTGATACCTTATTTGCCGAAGGCCAGCGTCGTTATGCCGAAAGCCTTAGTGCCTATGCCCGTCAGTTTATGCAGCGAATGAATAAACCGGATGTAGATTATATAAAAGGGTTATGTCCGGCAATTGCCATTGAACAGAAAGTAATTACCCGTACACCCAGAAGTACTGTGGGCAGTATGACTGAAATATATGATTACCTGCGGCTGTTATTTGCCAGAGCAGGTAAAACAATTTCACCGGTGAGTGGCAGGGAAGTTAAAAAGGATGATGTTGAAGATGTGATAAAGGCTATTGAAAATTTGCCGGAAGGCGATAAGGTATTGTTATTGGTTACTTTTAAACAACATGCAAAACGTAATATAAAAGAAGAGCTGAATATTTTATTGCAAAAAGGTTTTTCAAGGCTGTATTTGCATAAAGAAATAGTAAGGATAGAAGACCTGCTGGAATCGGATAAAAAATTCAACATCAATAAAAGGGATGCGATTTATCTTTTAGTAGACAGATTGGTCGTGAAACAATTTGATGAAGACGATAAACACAGGATTGCAGATTCTGTAAATACTGCTTTTTACGAAGGGGAAGGCGAAATGTATATAGAAGTAAATAATGATAAACTGCATCATTTCTCCAATAAATTTGAAGCGGATGGAATTTTGTTTGAAGAACCGGTACCCAATTTGTTTTCATTTAATAATCCCTTTGGTGCTTGTGCAACCTGCGAAGGATTTTCACAGATACTGGGTATTGACCCGGACCTGATCATTCCCGATAAAAGTTTAAGTGTGTTCGAAGGAGCCATTGCCCCCTGGAAAGGAGAGAAGCTTGGTTTATGGAAAGAACAATTTATCAAAGCTGCCAGAAAATTTGATTTCCCCATTCATAAACCTATTATTGATTTAACGGAGCAACAATCGGCTGCATTATGGGAAGGTAATGAATACGCCCAGGGGATCAATGATTTTTTTAAAGAGGTGCAACAGAATTTATATAAAGTACAATACCGTGTTTTATTAAGCCGGTATCGTGGCCGTACTTTATGTACATCCTGCAAGGGTTACCGCCTGCGTGATGAAGCATTGTATGTTAAAGTAGGGGGCAAACATATCGGACAGTTATGTCAATTTCCGGTAAAGGATCTATACACCTGGTTTGAAAAATTAAAACTAAGTGAATACGATCAGCAGGTGGCAAAAAGAATATTAACCGAAATTCGTAACCGTATCAAAACCCTGTTGGATGTAGGGCTTGGTTATTTAACCTTAAACCGGCTGGCTAATTCTTTAAGCGGTGGCGAAAGCCAGCGTATTCAGTTAACCCGAAGCCTGGGAAGTAATTTGACTAATTCATTATACATTTTAGATGAACCATCTATTGGCTTGCACAGCCGTGATACAGAACGTTTAATAAAAGTTTTAAAAGAATTGAGGGACCTTGGAAATACTGTTGTAGTAGTGGAGCATGATGAAATGATGATGCGGGAAGCAGATCATATTATTGATATGGGACCATTGGCAAGCCATTTGGGTGGCGAAGTGGTTGCTGAGGGCGATTATGATGAAATAATTAATAATACCGAAAGTTTAACTGGTAAATATTTATCAGGCATATTAAAAATTGAGCCACCCAAACAGGTTCGTACATGGAACCGCTCTGTTAAACTGGAAGGAGCCAGGCAGCATAATTTAAAAAACCTGTCGGTGGAATTTCCATTACAGGTCTTTTGTGTGGTCACCGGTGTTAGCGGTAGTGGCAAAACAACATTGGTAAAACAAATACTTTATCCTGCCCTGCAGAAATTGAAAGGCGAATTTATAGAAAAAGCAGGGTTGCATAAATCCATCGGCGGAGCCGTGGATTTTATTGCACAAATTGAAATGGTTGATCAAAATCCGATTGGAAAATCTTCGCGGAGCAACCCTGTAACCTATATAAAAGCCTACGATGAAATAAGGGACCTGTTCAGCAAACAGCCGTTAAGTAAAATGCGGGGATTTATGCCCAAACATTATTCATTTAATGTGGATGGCGGCAGGTGCGATGCATGCAAAGGTGAAGGAGAACAAACCATTGAAATGCAGTTTTTAGCTGATGTTCATTTAACCTGCGATGTATGTGGCGGCAAACGGTTTAAAGAAGAAGTGCTGGAAGTAAAATACAAAGACAAAAGTATTTATGATGTACTGGAAATGAGTGTTGATGAAGCGATAGAATTTTTCTCTTCTTCCTTTGGGGGTTCCCGGGATGACCGAAGGGAAGGTATGAAGTTGGGGGATGGGGCTGACATTGCAAAAAGAATACAGCCATTATGCGATGTGGGATTGGGTTATGTAAAACTGGGGCAGTCATCTGATACATTGTCCGGTGGTGAAGCACAAAGGGTAAAACTGGCTTCGTTTTTAGGCAAACCTCCCCGGATGACCCGGGCGGACGGTGGCAAATCACAGGGAAGTATCTTATTTATTTTTGATGAGCCCACTACGGGACTTCATTTTCACGATATCAAAAAATTACTCGCTTCCTTTAATGCCTTAATTGAACAGGGACACTCAATACTGGTTATCGAACACAATACCGATGTTATAAAATCTGCCGATTGGGTAATTGACCTCGGCCCGGAAGCAGGTGAAGCAGGGGGTAATCTTGTATTTGCCGGTAAGCCGCTTGATTTAAAAAAATGTAAGGAAAGTTACACAGGGAAGTTCTTATAAGTTATTAAGGATTCCTAACTTCAAAAAAGCTACTAAAAGGGTTTTTTTATTTTTTTCTGAATGGTTAAAGTCTTTATAATGTATAATTTAAACTGGATATATAAAAAATAGGCGTTATTCTTTTGTGATTTCACAAATTCATGGTAGATTTACACTATAATTACCCCCCACCGGAATTTATATAATTACCTCAAATTTTCAATTTATAGTTTTTATGTTAAGTATTATTGGAAGTTTTGATTCAATATTTTTTAATACTTATTATTTTAAATCTTATTCTACCAAAATCTCAATCATCAATCCATTGTTCAATTAAATCGAAAGTTTATTAACCTGATTATACATTAAAAC
>JANOFR010000106.1:0-25826 GCA_031413755.1 Chitinophagaceae bacterium | reverse complement strand
CCTTTTATTACCGTATCTGTAGCACGGTACTGGTCGCCAAAAGCATGGCGGCCAACAATGATTGGCGCCGTCCAATTGGTAACCAAACGAGGTACATTTTGCATTACAATTGGCTCACGAAAAACAGTGCCATCTAAAATATTACGGATGGTTCCGTTCGGGCTCTTCCACATTTGTTTCAGCTTAAATTCTTTTACACGGTCTTCATCCGGTGTTATGGTAGCACATTTAATACCCACACCACAGGCTTTGATGGCATTGGCTGCATCAATGGTAACCTGGTCGTTGGTTTCATCACGGTATTCCATGCCCAGGTCATAATATTGAATGGGAACATCTAAATAAGGAAGAATTAATTTGTCTTTAATAAATTTCCAGATGATACGGGTCATTTCGTCGCCGTCTAATTCAACTACGGGGTTTGCTACTTTTATTTTGCTCATAATTCAACAAGATTTTTAACTTTTCTGCAAATGTACATTAATCAGCAGATACAAGAAACAGGATTAGGGATGCAGGATGCGAGATAAGAGATTCATGATCTAAGATGCAAGATGTCGCATACTATATCCCGAATACTCTATGTATTTAATACGTTGTGTTTTTCTTCAACTGCTTTTAAAAAATTGATAAGTTTTTTACTGAGTAATATGAGTTTGATGTTTATAGTTTCAAATAAATCTTTATCTTTTAATGACTCCGTTTCTACAAGTGTTTCAAGATGATCAATGGTTTCATCCAGCGATGCAACCGCAATGACAAGAAAACGTATAAAATCCTGTTTGTACTTTCGCCGGCCGTAACCTTCTACAATATTGCTTTTTACTGATTTTATAGAACGTCGTATTTGTTGGGCTTCTTCAAATTGTTCAAACTTAGGAAGGGTCAATGACATAAAATGTATTTCAATAACTATTTCCCTGGCTAACTTCCAGACTTCAAGATTTTTGTAGCTCATAATTTATAGTTATAACTACAAACTAATAAACTTTAAATCAAAAATAAACTAATCGTTAATGTTTTAAACACCAAAAATCCTGTTTTTTTAACGCCGTATCCTGCATACTTCATCCTGTATCCTGCATCCTGTATCCTTCATCCTGTATCCTTCATTTTCTTACAAACCGGTTGATTTCTTCAACTGAAAATCTATTATTACCGAACCCATGTTGTCAATGAGCGCATCTCCAAATTCAGTTGTTTTTAAAAGGGTGGCCCCATTCATCAGGTTATAAAAATCAATGGTTACATCTTTTCGCATAATAGTAGCCTGCAATGCAGATTCGATCAGGTCAGCAGCTTCTTTCCAGCCCATGTATTCCAGCATCATGCAGCCGCTTAAAATAACGGAAGAAGGGTTCATGCTGTTGGTTCCGGCAAATTTAGGTGCCGTGCCATGGGTGGCTTCAAAAACAGCATAGCCGGTATTGTAATTGATATTGGCACCGGGCGCAATGCCTATGCCGCCAACTTCTGCTGCCAATGCATCCGAAATATAATCTCCGTTCAGGTTAAGGGTGGCTACTACCGAATAGTCTTTTGGAGCGATGAGTATCTGTTGCAAAAAATTATCAGCAATTACATCTTTCACCAGCAGCTTACCTTCGTGCAGGGCTTTGCGTTGCACTTCGTTGGCATGTGCTTCGCCATGTTCTTTTTTCAATTGGTCCCATTCATCCCAGGTAAAGGTTTTGACGCCAAACTCCTGCCGTGCCACTTCATAGCCCCAGGTTTTAAAACCACCTTCGGTAAATTTCATGATGTTTCCCTTGTGTACCAATGTTACGGATGGAAGATCATGTGCCAGCGCATGTTTAATGGCTGCCCGCACGAGTCGTTTACTACCTGCTGAAGACACAGGTTTTACACCGTAGCTGGAATCGCCGGGGAAACGGATATTTTTAACACCCATTTCTTCTATTAAAAATTTCTCAAACTTTTGGGCTTCGGGTGAACCGGCTTTCCATTCAATGCCTGCATAAATATCTTCGGTATTTTCTCTAAAGATGATCATGTCCACGTTTTCGGGATGAACCACTGGTGAGGGAACACCCCTGAACCATTTAACAGGCCTTACACAGGCAAACAGGTCAAGGTCCTGCCGCATAGCTACATTCAGGGAACGGATGCCACCGCCAATAGGTGTGGTTAAGGGACCTTTAATAGAAACCAGATAGTCCCTGGCAGTCTTCAAAGTATTGGCAGGTAGCCATTCGCCGGTTTGATTAAAGGCTTTTTCGCCGGCCAGCATTTCCTTCCACTCAATCTTACGGGTGCCGCCATAGGCTTTCGCTATAGCGGTATCAAATACCTTTTGGGCCACACTCCATATTTCGGGACCAATGCCGTCGCCTTCAATAAACGGGATGATGGGGTTGTTGGGAACCTGGAGTTTTCCATCTGCACCCATGGTTATTTTTTCTGCCATAAATATTCAGTATTTGAGGCTGCAAAGGTAAGGCCTGTGATTAAAAATTGATCATACAATTCAACCAGCCTCCATCAAAACTAACTCCAGGATATTTTTTATAAAAATTGATAGCCGGTTCATTCCAGTCTAATACCTGCCAGGCCATACCACTGTATTTTTTAGCTTTACATTCTTCAATAAGTGTATCAAATAACAATTTGCCAATTCCCTTGCCCCTCATTTTTTCTGTAACTAAAAGGTCTTCTAAATAAAGCCGTTGGCCCTTCCAGGTGCTGTAGCGGATGTAATATAAGGCAAATCCAACGACCTCACCTCTTCCCTCTCCAAGGGGAAAGGGTGAAGCGGAGACCAGAGCGGAGGGGGCCTCTGCAACAAATGCATACCACACAGGACTTTTGCCAAAACCACTTTCTACAAAATGATCAAAACTTACAGTTACTGCTTCGGGTTCTTTTTCATACACCGCTAATTCCTCAATCAATTCCATCATTTTTTTGCAATCTTCTTTAACTGCTCTTTTGATAACGACCTCCCCCAAACCCCCTCCGAAGGAGGGGGCTTTTGAAGACCCCGATGCGTTAAAATTCTTTTCTGAGTTTGTAGAATTATTCTCTTGCATAATAAAAAGCTCTTTAAATAATTATTCTTTTTAAAGTCCTCCCTTCGGGAGAGGATTTAGGAGGGGCTTAGGCTATTTTCCAGGTCCATAATAATATCCTGTACATTTTCAATGCCTACACTCATGCGTATCAGGCCATCGGTAATTCCATACTGTTCTCTTTTTTCTTTAGGTACACTATAATGTGTCATACTTGCCGGATGGCTAATCAGGGTATCGCAGGTGCCTAATGAAACAGCACGTATGCACATTTGCAGTTTATCAATAAATTTTTTTGCCGCTTCAAGTCCCCGTCCGAAAGTGCCATCCGGGCGGGCGTCTTTCATTTCAAAACTTAACATTGCCCCCGCATGTTGCATTTGTTTTGATGCGATATGATAATCGGGATGAGTGGAAAGTCCTAAATAATTTACTTTGCTTACCGCAGGATGATTTTCTAAAAATCCTGCCACTTCCATCGCATTGTGGCAATGGCGTTGCATCCGTACTTCCAGTGTTTTCATTCCCTGTGTTAATAAAAAAGCATCAAATGCGTTGCTGTTGCCACCCAGCAGGCGATGCACTTTAGTTATATGTCCATTCATATGCTCCCCCTCTTTACCAATTAAAACGCCACCAATGGCAGTACCATGGCCATTTAAAAATTTGGTGGTACTGTGTAAAACGTAATCAACCCCATATTGAAATGGTTGTTGCAGATAAGGTGTGGCAAAAGTATTATCAACCGCTACAATTAAATTTTTAGCCTTTGCCAATTTGGTTAATTCATCAATATCAACACACTGTATGGTTGGATTGGCGGGGGTTTCGAGGTACAGCATTTTTATTTTACTGTCGGCATTTAAGGCAGCTTCAGCTTTGTTTAAATCCCTGAGATCGGTAATGATTACTTCGATACCCAAAGTTGGTAAAACCCTTTCAAGTAATTCCTGTGTGCCGCCATAAAGTGAGTAATGCGATAAAATTTTATCACCTGATTTCAATGTTCCTATCATCAGCGTACTTATGGCCGCCATGCCACTGGAGTGAAGAATTGCTTTTAATTGAAAGGGCATGCCGGTTTCATCCTTGATACCGAAACTTTCAAGTGCTGCAATTTTTTCTTCTGCTTCACTGATGGTTGGGTTGCCCCAGCGGCTGTATATATATCCTTTTTCTTCACCACTGAATCTCCGCATACCCTGCTCCGCTTCATCAAAAATATAAGTACTGCTTGCATAAATAGGCGTAAGATGAGCATAATTGGGGTCAGGTTCATGACCGGCATGAATGGCTGCAGAACTGAAACCACTGAATGAAAATTTTTTATCGGGCATTGTTGATAATTATTAATGAAAGATGCAACCGGAATAATTAAATTCGATTGTAAATGTAAGAAAAACCATGAAGCAACTCCTGCAACAATGTGCCGCTTATACCATTTGGGCCAATCAAAAAATGTTTGACTGTATTAATAACTTATCTGAAGAACAGATCAGCCGGGAAATGGTAAGCAGTTTCCCTTCGCTTAGAAAAACCATAATACATATGTGGGATGCAGAATGTGCCTGGTGGCAGCGCTTAAGATTGGTTGAAAGGATAGAATTGCCCAGTGCTGCTTTTACCGGCGATTTTAAGGAACTTATAAAAGCTGTCAATCAGCAATCATTGCTACTGGCTGAATGGGTTGACCATGCTACTGAAGTTCAGCTGCAACATGTATTTGGTTATCAGAATACAAAGAAAGAGCAATTTAAACAGCCGGTGTATGAAATGCTTTTACATCTCTTTAATCACAATACATATCATCGTGGGCAATTGGTAACCATGTTACGGCAATTGGGCGTTGAAAAAATTCCACAAACGGATTTTGTTGTTTTTTGCAGGAAGAAATAAGCAAAGGAAACAGGTAATGTGCAATAAGTAATGGACAAATATCCTGTATCCTGGATCTGGTATCCAGTATCTCCTTTTTAGTTATGCGCAATCATTGTCATCCTGACACCATATCCCTGCCTGTATCCACCACGTCCAGGTGTAGGAGGTTGGTATTCGATGTGTAAAAAATTTCGATATATAAGTCCAATGCCTTTGGCATATTTTTCAGCTCCATAATTTATTTCACTATAAGAATTAGGATCTGATGGGTTTCCAATAATCTCATCCCGCTGATCAACTTTTAAAGTACTGTCAATGGTAAGTGCACCAATAGTTGCAGGTAAATGCAAACTGTCATAAGTATAATCCCAGTCGTCTAAATATTTAAGTTCAGAATTTAATGAATAGGTATCAATATAACTATTCCCTTTCCAGGTATACCCATCCCGGATTGGTAATTTCAGTTTTATATAGCGATTATTATTTTCAATAAACTCTAAGGAGAGTTCTGTTGGCACAGCCATGAAAGTATTATCTGCTATCCAGGCATTGGCGGCAGTTTTTCGTATATAACGGATTATGCGGTAAGCAGGCCTTCCTAAATTGTCGGTTATTAAAGCGTCTACCTCATGCTTAACCTGGTAACTGATCACTGTATCTTTTGTTCCAAAGTTGATAAACACGGTTGAGTCTAAATTATACGTAATATATTTTCCTGCCAGTAAAGGGGAATAATCACTTATTGATTCAGTATTAAAAACCTCCGGGTCTTTTGTGCAGGCATTAAAAATTACTGTTGAAATAACTGCCATTAAAAGGAATACCTTTCTCATAAGTTAATATATGTTACAAATATAGATACAATTAAACCGCGAAAGGCTGCTCAGCCCGTTGGATGATCCCTCCGCCAATAACATCATCCCCTTCATAAAAAACTGCACTTTGACCTGGGGCAACAGCTTTTACATCTTCATAAAAACGAACATTTATACCATTTTCGTATGTGTATAGATTACTTAGTGCTCCTTTATCTTTATACCTGATCCTGGTAACCGCTTCCATACCATCAGTTATGCCTTCATATTTTATCCAGTTTAACCCGGTCACTTTCATTTCATTCCTGTTCAGGTCATTTTCTTCACCTAGCACCACTGTATTGGTTTCGGGTAAAATCTCGGTAACAAAAACAGGTCTGCCAAAGGCAATATCAAGACCCTTTCTTTGTCCTACAGTATAAAATGGATAACCCTTGTGTTGTCCAAGAATTTTACCGGTTTTGTCAATGAAGTTTCCTCCATTTACTTTTTCTTCCAGTCCTTCAACCTTTCTTTTTAAAAAGCCCCGGTAATCATTATCAGGTACAAAACAAATTTCATAGCTCTCATTCTTTTTTGCAAGTTCGGGATAGCCAAAATCATGTGCCATCTGGCGGATATCTTTTTTATGATAGGTTCCCAGTGGTAATAAGGTGCGGCTAAGTAGATCCTGCTGTAACCCCCACAGGGCATAGCTTTGGTCTTTGGTATCGTCAATTCCTTTTCGGATAAAATACCTGCCATTGGTATGTTGATGCACCTGGGCATAATGACCGGTTGCTATAAAGTCGCAGTTCAGTGCATTTGCTCTTTTCATAAGTGCACGCCATTTAATATGGGTGTTGCACATTACACAAGGGTTAGGGGTACGGCCGGCAATATATTCCTCAACAAAATTGTCGATCACAAAATCTCCAAACTCTTCCCGGATGTCTAAAATAAAATGGGGAAATCCATGCTGTACAGCAGCCTGGCGTGCATCATTAAAACTATCCAGGTTACAGCAACCCGTTTCTTTTTTTCCGGTGGTACCCACACTGGCTGTATAATCCCAGGTTTTCATAGTAATGCCCACTACTTCATAACCGGCTTTATGAAGCATTAAAGCGGCTACGGTACTGTCGATACCGCCGCTCATGGCCATTAAAACTTTTCCTTTTTTGCTCATGTCTATACCTCTATTATTTGGCCTGCAAAGATATAAAATAGGTTTGGGGTTTGAAGTTTGGGATTTATGCTTTCAGGAATTTCTTTCTCAAGGTTAATTACAGGCATTCTTAATAACTTTTCACTTTTCACTTTTCACTTTTCACTTAATTTGCAGCCATGCAGCAATATCTTGATTTAGTTAAACATATTATTGATACCGGAACTGATAAAAGTGACCGTACCGGAACAGGTACAAGAAGTGTGTTTGGTTACCAGATGCGGTTCAATTTAGCAGATGGTTTTCCATTGGTTACCACAAAAAAATGTCATCTTAAAAGTATTATTTATGAGCTCCTCTGGTTTTTACAGGGCGATACCAATATCAAATATTTAAAAGAGCATAATGTAAAAATCTGGGATGAATGGGCCGATGAGCATGGCGATCTTGGTCCGGTGTATGGTAAACAATGGCGTAGCTGGGCCGGTACTGATGGGGTGGAAGTGGACCAGGTTAAAGACCTTATTGATCAAATAAAAAATAATCCCGATAGCAGGCGCATGATCATCAGTGCCTGGAACGTGGCCGATCTGCCAAAGATGAAACTGATGCCCTGCCATTGTTTATTTCAGTTTTACACCTCACCCCCAACCCCTCTTCAAAAGGAGAGGGGAGCTAAAGGCAGCCTCTCCTGTCAATTATACCAGCGTTCGGCTGATGTTTTTCTGGGTGTGCCATTCAATATTGCATCTTATGCTTTATTAACGTTGATGATCGCACAGGTTTGTGAACTGGAGCCTGGAGAATTTATTCATTCATTTGGCGATGTTCATTTATATAATAATCATTTTGAGCAGGCCAACCTGCAATTAACCAGAACACCGTATCCCTTACCAGTAATGAAGATCAATGCGGAAGTAAAAGATATTTTTGATTTTAAATTTGAAGATTTTGAGTTGTTGCATTATCAGAGCCATCCGGCAATAAAAGCACCTGTGGCAGTATAGCAGTGCTGATTAATACTCCCAGCCTGCCGGTAAAAAGATTTAAAGGGCATTATATATAAAGCCATTTTATTTTTAATATTATACACAGTTAAATTAAGTTGCTGTAACCGGGATTATTTTCTTTTCCGCACATTATTTTTCCTGATTTTTCGTTGTTACATAAGGTAAAAATATCTTATGAAGACAATAGTTACTTTTTGTTTATTTATTTTTTGCATTTCCAATGTCGTTGCTCAGCCGGTACAATCACTTCCAGATACTACTTTAAAAGAGCAAAAGGAGAACGTAATTAAAGAAACCACCATTATTAAAGTAGAAAATTTAGGTGAAGTTGTTAACACAGATAATCCTGAGATGCGGCCAACCATATCTGCAGATGGTAACCTGTTATTTTTTATCCGTCAAAATGATCCTGCCAATATTCACTATGCTACGGTCCCCAATTCACAGGATATATGGTATTCAAAAAGGGACAGCCTGGGTAAATGGTCGCCGGCAAAACATTTAAGCGCAAAAGTAAATGCGTCGCAATACAATGCGGTTTATTGGATATCACCTGATCTGAATACAATATTGTTGAAAGGTTCATTTATTGACGGTCAATATTATGGGATGGGTGTAAGTATGATCCATAAACGGAGAGATAACAGCTGGACGAATGCAGAAATGCTGAAGATCAGGAATTTCACTAAGTTCAGTACCACACCGCAAATAGGCGCTTCCATGGGACATGGCGGAAAAACATTATTGTTTTATATGACAGATAAAAAAGGAAGTTTTGATAATGATCTTTATGTTTCTTTTGCAGAAGGCAATGATATCTGGACTGCACCTAAAAGTTTAGGAAAAAAAATAAACCTACCCGATTATAATGAGATGAGTCCATTCATAGCATCAGATGGTGTTACACTTTATTTCGCCAGCGACAGGCCCGGCGGAATTGGAGAAATGGATATCTGGATAAGTAAAAGGCTTGATGACAGCTGGACCAAATGGAGCGACCCGGTTAATTTAGGCGAGCCCATTAATACTGCAGGCTCTGAAGCTTTTTTTACTTTAGATGCCGGTGGTGAATATGCCTATTTAACATCAAGCGATGGAGCTTTTGGCGGCAGTGATATTGTTCGGGTTAAATTGCTGGAAAAAGAAAAACCCAACCCGGTTGTTTTGGTAAGTGGCAATGTTTATAATGCAAAAACCAGGGAACCATTAAATGCATCACTCGTATATCAAACATTACCTGATGGAACCGAAGTGGGTAATGCTGTTTCAAGCCCCGTTGATGGTTCTTTTAAAATTGTATTGCCTTATGATAAGAATTACAGCATCAGGGCATCAGCCGATAAATTTTTTGCGATCTCCGAAAACCTGAATTTAGATTCACTGATAAAAGCGGGGTATAAGGAAATTCACAGGGATTTGTATTTAGTACCCATCGAGATCGGGCAGGTGTTCAGGCTTAACAATGTATTTTTCGATTTTGATAAATATAACCTGAGGCCCGAATCGTTTGTGGAGTTGGACAGGGTGGTTGGTTTCCTGAACGATTACCCCAACATTGAGATAGAAATGAGCGCTCATACCGATAGCAAGGGTGCTGATGATTATAATTTGTTATTGAGCGATAACAGGGCTAAATCTGTGAGAGAATATATTGTATCAAAAGGAATTGCAGCAACCAGGATAATATCTCAGGGTTATGGCGAAAGTAAACCTGTTGCTGATAATAGCAATGCCGATGGCTCCGATAATCCCGAAGGTCGTCAATTGAACAGGCGTGTTGAGTTTAAGATACTTAAGAATTAAAAGTCAAAGGTCAAAACCTGCCTGCCGGCAGGCAGGTTCAAAAGTGGAGAAAGCGGACAAGTTTCTTATTTTTACTTTTTACTTTCTTATTTTTACTTTTTACTTTTTACTTTTATGATCTCTCTTATCGTTGCTGCTTCAGAAAATAATGTAATTGGTAAAAACAACCAGCTGCTCTGGCATTTGCCCAACGATTTAAAATTTTTCAAAAACACCACCTGGGGCATGCCCGTGATCATGGGGCGTAAAACATTTGAGTCGGTAAATAAACCGCTGCCCGGAAGAATTAATATTGTTATAACCAGACAAACTGATTGGAAAACAGATGGCGTTATTGTTGCTGCCGATTTGAACGATGCTTTAAAAAAAGCAGCCGAAACAAATTGTAAAGAATTTTTTATTATTGGCGGTGGCGAAATTTATCAACAGGCTTATGAAAAGGCAGAAAAAATTTATTTAACAAAGGTGCATACACATTTTGAGGGCGATACTTTTTTTCCTGCAATGGATAAAAGTAAATGGAAGTTAGTTTCCTGCCAGGAGTTTACTGCTGATGAAAAACATGCGTTTGCTTATTCGTTTCAAACCTGGATAAAAAATAATGCTTAACCCGCCTGCCGGAGGGCAGGTTCTTAAACCTTAATTCTTAATTGTTCAACCGTTTTCAATTAGCAAAAAAGTATTTTAAATACCAGCTTGCCGCCTCAAGCGGAAAAGGCCACGGCATACATTCGCCCTTTGTATTTGATTTTATTAAAAACGTATTGCGGGATAAAAAAAAATACGATTGGTATACTGTTATTGAAACCGCCAGGCAGAAACTTTTAAAACAATCAACGGAAATAGAAGTAGAAGATTTTGGCGCCGGCTCGGCTGTTATCAAAACTAAGAAAAGGGCAGTGGCAGCAATAACAAGATCATCGGTAAAGCCGGCAAAATACGCCCGGCTATTATACAGGATGGTAAATTATTATCAGCCCCCTACCATACTGGAACTGGGAACTTCATTCGGAATTACCACTTCATACCTGGCGGCAGCAAATACCCATGCACAAGTTTATACGATCGAAGGTTCAGCAGCAATAGCCGAAATAGCCGGGGAAACTTTTAAGCGGATGGGTCTTTCAAATATTGAACTTATAAACGGAAATTTTAATAGTCGTATACCTGTATTACTCGAAAAACTTAAATTGGTTGATCTTGCCTTCATCGATGGGAATCACCGCAAAGAACCAACTCTGGATTACTTTAAACAACTGCTCAATCATTCCAATGCCTCTACCATTTTAATCTTCGATGATATACACTGGAGTATAGGGATGGAAAAAGCCTGGGCAATAATTAAACAGCACCCTTCTGTAACTTTAACCATTGACCTTTTTTTTATCGGTATTGTTTTTTTTAATACTGATATTAATCATAAACAACATTTTTCCATCCGTTTTTAATGGTTCAATTAAGATAAATGATGTGAAAATTTAAAAACTCCGGTTCCACTTGAGGGGTTAGGGGCAATTTTTCATACATTTGTTCCAATTAATTAACTATGATTATTGGCGTTTTAAAAGAACCATCTCCCGAAACCAGAGTCTCTTTATTACCGGAACATATTACAATCCTTAAAAAATGGAATGTAGAAGTTTGTGTTGAAACCAACGCCGGTGTTACCGCTTTTGCCAATGATGAAAAGTATACAAATGCCGGAGCAGCAATAAAATCCAGGGAAGAAATTCTGAAAACTTGTGATATAGTTTTGTCAATCAATACTCCCGGTAAATCTGAAATCGACCTTTTAATCCCGATAGCCACCGGGGCTAAAATTGTTCTTGGTGTTTATCAACCCTTATTTAATGCAGGCCTGATGAAAGAGCTTGCTGAAAAAGGGTTAACTGTTTTCAGTATGGATATGCTGCCACGCACCACCAGGGCACAAAGTATGGATATTTTAAGCAGCCAGGCCAATATAGCAGGGTATAAAGCGGTGTTGTATGCAGCCAATTTATTTCCAAAATATTTCCCCATGTTTATGACATCAGCCGGAAGTATTCCGCCTGCCAGGCTGTTGATATTGGGTGCCGGTGTTGCCGGATTACAGGCCATTGCAACAGGCCGTAGATTGGGTGCAGTAGTTGAGGTTTTTGACACCCGGCCTGCAGTTAAAGAAGAAGTGATGAGCCTGGGTGCAAAATTTATAGAAGTAGAAGGTGCGGCCGATGCCAGCAAGGCCGGTGGTTATGCGGTAGAACAAAGTGAAGATTTTAAACAGCGGCAAAAAGCAAAAATTGCAGAAAGTGTTGCCAAAGCTGATATCATTATTACAACAGCACAGATACCTGGTAAAAAAGCACCTGTATTAATTACCAAAGAAATGATTGCTGCCATGAAAAACGGTTCTGTTATTATTGACCTTGCAGCTGCAACCGGTGGTAATACTGAATTGACAAAAAATGAGGAGACACTGATCTATAATGGGGTAAGTATTGTTGGTAATTCAAATTTGGCGGCAACCATGCCCAGTGATGCAAGCAAGTTGTATGGAAAAAATATTTTAAACTTTTTACAATTAATGATTGATAAGGAAGGCAAATTTAATTTGAATTTTGAAGATGACCTGGTGAAGGGAACCTGTGTAGTGCATGGAGGGGAGATTACGAATGAAAGGGTGGCGACCTAAACCTGCCTGCCGTTAGGCAGGTCCCCCAAAGGGGACTTATGGAGTTCAAAAAAATTGAAGTGATTTGCAACATTAAAAGAGTTTACTGTATAAGATCAGAAAAGATATTTAAATAATTATTCACCAAAATCCCTCCCCTTGGGGGAGGTAAGGAGGAGCTAAGTAATGGAAAATATATTAAACTTTATTTCATCCAATCAACAGATCATCTATATTGTAATACTGATGATATTTGTAGGTATTGAAGTTATTGGCAGGGTACCAAGCGTACTGCACACACCTTTAATGAGTGGAGCCAATGCAATACATGGTGTGGTGGTAATTGGCGCCATCATCGTTATGGGAAAAGCAGAAACAGATAATTACCTGGCATTAATACTTGGTTTTCTTGCAGTGATACTGGGTACATTAAATGTAGTTGGTGGATTTGTGGTAACCGACAGGATGCTGGAAATGTTTAAGAAGAAAAAGACACCCCAAACCCCTAAAGGGGCTTAAGGGCAAAACTCTAAAAACACATGGATGTTTTTAATTAAAATACCAGTATGTTATCAGAAAAAATATTATCTATAAAATTTAAAAACTACAAAAGCCCCTTTTGGGGTTTGGGGCATTATGGAATTTAACTTACTCACACTCTGCTATCTTATTGCTTCGGTAACTTTCATCCTCGGTCTTAAGATGTTATCCAATCCTGCCAGCGCACGAAAAGGAAATTTACTGGCTGCATTCGGCATGGGCATTGCCATTTTAGGTACCATCTTTTTATATACCAACAGCGAAACGGGAGAACACCTTAGCAACTACCCCTGGATATTTGGCGGATTATTGGTAGGTGGAATTATTGGAACCCTTGCCGCCAAAAAAGTTAAGATGACCGCCATGCCCGAAATGGTGAGTATGTTCAACGGAATGGGTGGTGCCTGTGCGGCATTGATCTCTGCTGCCGAATTTTATCATATTTACAAAACACAGCAGGGCTCTACCGATAAACCTTTTGCAGATATTATTTCTGTGGGTACTTATATTACTATTGCCGCAGGTGCCATTATTGGCACCATTTCTTATACAGGCAGTATCATTGCCTGGGGCAAATTAAACGGACGGGTAAAAGATTTTTCTTTTAAAGGGCAGCATATTGTTAATATGATCGTACTGCTGGCAACCATAGTATTAACTGTTTTGGCTTACCGGTCAACGATCGGTAATATTTACATTCCTTTTATACTGATCGGTTTGTTTGCTTTTATTTACGGCGTATTATTTGTAATGCCGATCGGCGGTGCCGATATGCCCGTGGTAATTTCATTGCTAAACTCTTTTACAGGCGTGGCAGCTGCCTGTGGTGGATTTTTGTATGATAATAAAGCCATGCTTACCGGCGGTATTTTGGTAGGCGCTGCAGGTACATTACTCACCATGCTCATGTGCAAAGCCATGAACCGTTCGCTTACCAATGTATTGATCGGTTCTTTTGGCGGTTCCAAAAAAAATGGGGTAGCCACCAATAAAACACAGGGCAGTTATAAAGAAATAAGTTTAGCAGATGCTGCCATGATAATGGCTTACTCCAAAAAAGTACTGATCGTTCCGGGCTATGGCCTGGCAGTGGCGCAGGCGCAGCATACCTGTCATGAGCTGGAAAAAATACTTTTAGACAAAGGGGTTGAAGTAAAATATGCCATTCACCCGGTGGCCGGCCGAATGCCCGGCCATATGAATGTATTGCTGGCCGAAGCAGATGTGAGTTACGAAAATTTACTGGAAATGGAACAGGCCAATGATGAATTTAAATCCTGTGATGTGGTTTTGATATTAGGCGCCAATGATGTGGTGAATCCTGCTGCAAAAAATGATCCTGACTCTCCCATTTACGGCATGCCCATTCTGGAAGTGGAGCAGGCTAAGACGGTAATTGTAAACAAACGCAGCATGAAACCCGGTTACGCCGGAATCGAAAATGATCTTTTCTTCCGCCCAAAGACAAGTATGTTGTTTGGCGATGCAAAAAAAGTATTGCAGGATATTTGTGCGGAGGTGAAAATCGTTTAAACCACCTTATTGAACATTGAACATTGAATATTGAATATTGAGCATTGCCCGCCCGTATGACCTGGTTGGACGGGAATATTTTTAATACCAGCTTTATCTTTTCATGGCACCATCTTTATGCCTTCCTGCCGGTAGGCAGGTCACTTACTTTTACGGAATAACAATATTGAACTTTTATCTAAGCGTAGAATAACCAACTGAAATTTATTGTAGTCAAATGATTTATAGTTAATCGAATTCAAATTATTTACTCCTTGGTCGGTGACCCACCCGAACCAATTGAGAACTCAGCTCTGACGCTGCAGCTAAGCTGTTCCTTTGCCGCCGCCTGGTTTTCAACAAGCATGTATAAACCTTACAAACTAAATATTTACTTTTTCTCAACTCGAAAATCTTTCAGCAAAAACAACGCACAGAATCCTCCCGATAAATTCCATTATTCTTTTGCTTTATATTCCAACGGAACATTTTATAGGTAAATAAAAATAAAAGACACAGGCTCAGCGTTCCGTAGGAACGCATTATGCTTTAAAACATAAATCGTTCCTACGGAACGAAAATACAACTCAATCAAATTCGGGCTACCCACAAAATGTTCCTCTGGAACAAAGCTTTCCGTTACTGGTAAACTGTAGTATTGCCGCCACCTGAAGCAATTCCCAGGAATCCCAATGAATATTATTTCACCCCTCCCTGCTTTTCAATAATAAACTGCATAATGGTTTCCAGTTCTACCCCTGCCCGCTGCATGGCATCCATAATTTCATCACGGTTTACATTGGCCGCAAAGGCTTTTTCTTTAAATCGTTTTTTAATGCCTTTCAGTTCCATACCGGTGTAACCTTCGGGCCTCATTAAACTGTAGGCATGTGTTAAGCCACTCAATTCATCAAAAGCATACAGCATTTTATCCATCCTGGTTTCGGGCTGCACTCCAAAATGATTGGGCCCATGACTGGCAATGGCCCTGATGATCTCTGGGTCAATATTACGGGCTTCCAGTTCATCAATGATCTTTTTACAGTGTAACGCAGGCCATTGGTCCCAATCGGCATCATGTAATAAGCCCGCCATTTCCCAGCGCCATTGATCGGCTTCATGTAATCCTTCTTTTTCTGCAGCCCAGCATTTCATTAAATTAGCTACCTGCCGCATGTGGAGTTGAAGCCGTTCATTCTTTACCCAGTCGTTAAATAACCGGTAAGCTTCATCCCGGCTTAGTACATTACCGGTATTTGCCGGGTTTCCAAAAGAAGTACGGTTTAATAATAAAGACATAGTGTGTTGGTTGAATAAGTGTAAGCGAAAATAAAAATTATCAGTTAACTTCAATCACATTTTAAAATAAACATAGTTGAACAGCCTGCCGGCAGCATTAATACAATCTTTACAAAACTTAAAAGGCTTTGATGAAGAAGCTTTTAAAGCAGTACATCAGTCGGGTGGGCAAATCACTGCTATAAGATTTAACTCCAATAAATTAGCATACTCTTCAAAAGCCTCCCCCTTCGGGGGTTCTCTGCAAGAGAACGAACGAAGTTCATTGGAGGGGGCCGTTCCATGGAGTTCAAACGGTTTTTATCTTCCCGAACGACCATCCTTTACTTTAGACCCGCTCTTTCATGCAGGTGCATATTATGTGCAGGAAGCAAGCAGCATGTTTTTGGAAGAAGCATTAAAACAAACTGTTGATTTAAATAAACCATTAAAAGTATTAGACCTCTGCGCTGCACCGGGAGGAAAATCTACTTTAATTCAATCCATCATTTCAAAAGAAAGTTTATTGGTAAGTAATGAAGTAATAAAAACCAGGGTAAACATCTTATCTGAAAATATGATCAAATGGGGTGCGGCCAATGTAATGGTTACCAATAACGATCCAAAAGATTTTCAGCGGTTACAACATTATTTTGATGTCATAGTTGTAGATGCACCCTGCAGCGGCAGTGGTTTGTTTCGTAAAGATCCCAATGCCATAACCGAATGGAGTGAAAACAATGTAGCGCTTTGTGCACAGCGGCAGCAAAGAATATTGGCAGATATCATGCCCTCATTAAAGGATGGAGGTGTTTTAATTTATTCTACCTGTTCTTATTCACCCGAAGAAGATGAAGCTATTGCGGATTGGCTTGTTGAAATGTTTAAGGTTAAAAGTTTAAAGTTTAAACTTGATGAACGTTTTGGAATTGTTGAAACGGTTTCTGAAAAATCAAATGCATTTGGTTATCGTTTTTATCCTGATAAAGTAAAAGGGGAGGGCTTTTTTATTGCAGCTTTTTGTAAGCGTACGTCAGATAATAAGAAAATACGAGAAGTCAAAAGCCTGTCTGCCACACAGGCAGGTCAAAAGTTAAAAGGTAAAAAGAAGTCAGAAATATTTTCTGCCACAGAAATTGAAATACTAAAATCTAATTTGATTGATTCAGATGCCTTTTTCTTTATCAGGCAAAATGAAAAAGTGATAGCCATGCCTGTTCATCTTGAAAATGACCTGTCAGCAATTCAATCTTCACTTTATATAAAAAAAGCAGGTGTAAAACTGGGCGCAATTATACGTAACGTATTAATACCTGAACATGATTTGGCGGTGAGTAATATTATCAATCCTGGTTTAAACAAACTGGCGGTGGATAGAGAATCCGCTTTGCAATACCTGCGTAAAGTAGAAATTAAAATTGAATCGGATTTAAAAGGCTGGGTATTGCTTACGTATCAACAGTTGCCTATTGGCTGGATCAAAGTTATTTCCAACCGTATAAATAATTATTATCCTGCATCATGGCGGATTCTTAACAAATGAGCACAATCTTAACCAACAAATTTGCGTTTCTTTGTTATGAAAATTTATCCAATATGAAAAGATTACTGATCCTCCTTCTCCTGTCGCCATTTTATTCAGCAGCTCAGGAAAAAACTTTGCTTGCAGAAGGGGTTTCACCAGGCCTGTATGTTACACACAAAGTGGCAGCAAAAGAAAATTATTACAGCATTGGTAGGATTTATAATATCAGTCCGAAAGAAATTGCACCATTTAATAACCTGCAGCTGGAAAGCGGTTTAAGTATTGGTCAGGTTATAAAAGTACCTTTAACCAACATTAATTTTTTCCAGGGTGGTACTGCCGGTGCCGATGAAGTATTTGTTCCGGTACACCATATCGTAAAAAATAAGGAAGGTTTAAACCAGGTAGTGTTACATCATATTGACCTGCCACTGGAAACCTTAAAGCAATGGAACAATATAAAGGGCGATGCGGTAAAAAAGGGGACCAGATTAATAGTCGGTTATCTTAAAGTAAAAAAGGCTGATTCTTATTTGGCTAAAAACGGGGTAGGCACAATTGCAGGTTCAAATGTTGTTGCTGCTGCTAAAACTGATGATAAGAACCCGGCTAAAAAAGATAATTCCAATAAGAAAATAACTGCTGAAGAAGCGGGCCCTCCTTCTATTAATCCTGAGATATTTCCAACGGCAAAAAATCCGGATACTAAAAAAACTGAAGTTGTAAAACCAAAAAAAGAAGCGGCAAATACGGTAAAGGAGGATAAAAAAGAAACTGTTGAACCGAAAATGACCGGCAATCCGGAAAAAGATCTTAAGGGAGGAACATTTAAAACTTTATTTCAATCACAAAATACAAATACGGATGCCATTGAAGTGGAAGCAGTTGCAGGAGTATTTAAAAGTACCAGCGGGTGGAAAGATGGTAAATATTATTGCCTGTATAGCAGTGCCCCACCGGGAACGATCATTAAAGTCACCCTCATTGAAAACGGGAAATTTATATACGCAAAAGTGCTGGATGCCATACCTGATATAAAGCAGAATAACAATTTGCAGATCATTATCAGTAATGCGGCCGCAGGTGTTCTGGGAGTATCCGTAACTAATTTTAACTGTACACTCAGCTATTCAAAATAAAATTTAAGTGAATCTGAATCCTCTTAAAAATTCAGCTATTCCCATTTTCTTTTTCCCTTCAAGCTGAAGTTCCAGAATTGAAATGTATCCATTGCTGCAGGCAAATTGTAAAAATGATTTATTGTCAGTTTCAAAACTGCCGGAGGTTTCGGCTCCTGCTTTAAAAACTTTTTCAGCTTTAAAGATCTTTAACTTTTTATCATGTAAAAAAGTGAATGCAGCGGGGTATGGCGCCATGCCACGAATTAAATTAAAGACCTCATCCACTGGTTTGTTCCAGTCAATGATAGAGGTTTCGGTAAATATCCTGGGTGCATGCTTTAAAGTTGAAGGTTTAAGGGTTAACGTTGAAAATTGAGGTGTTTCCTTTAAACTGCCATCAGCTAATCCTTTAATTGTTTTAACTAAAAGTTGTGCGCCTATCTCTTTCATCTTATCATGCACATCAGCTGCATTTTCATTTTCGCCAATGGGAAAACTTTCCTGTAATAAAATATCTCCGGTATCAATCTCCTGTTTTAGTTTAAAAGTAGTAACCCCGGTTTCTTTTTCGCCATTGATGACGGCCCAGTTAATGGGTGCAGCACCCCGGTATTGAGGTAAAAGACTGCCATGAAGATTTACAGAACCCATAGGAGGCATATTCCAAACCACTTCGGGAAGCATGCGGAAGGCAACCACCACCTGAAGATCGGCATTCAGGGATTTGAGTACTGATAAAAATTCGGGGTTCTTTAATTTTTCAGGTTGTAAAATATAAAGCCCTTTTTCGACCGCATATTTTTTAACCGCACTTTGTTGTAACTTCAAACCACGGCCTGCTGCTTTATCAGGTGCGGTTATTACACCCACGATATTGTAGCCCGCTTTTACCAAAGCATCAAGTGATGCAACGGCAAACTCGGGTGTGCCCATAAAAACAATCCTTAATTCTGTAAATTTATTTGCAGCAGTTGTTGTCATTAAATGTTATTCAAAATCCTTGTACAATAAATATTTTTTTCTTATTGCCTTGAAAGCATTCAGTTCAGGTTTCCAGGTTTTCCTGATCTCTACTTCTGTTTTGTTATCTTTAATCTGTTGCATCAATATATCATTACCAGCCAGCTTATTAAAAAAATTATTTTTTAAAAAGAACGTATCCTTACCCGGAAATAATTTATAAGCTTCCAGCAGATACTGCAATTGGATTTTACCGTCCAGTTTTTCCAGTATTTCTTCACTACTGCCACTCAGGTTCCACCCATAACATTTTTGATAAAAGCATTTACTGTTTTTAGCACCTTCATTCGGCCCGGGTATAAAACTGTATAATGTGTTTGGTAATGATGGATGGCCAAAATACTGAAACGGTTTATCGGTACCTCTTCCTTCGCTCAGTACCGTACCTTCAAAAAAACAGGTGGAAGGATACAGGTAAATTCCCTGCATCTCTTTTAAATTAGGTGATGGGTTAACCGGTAAAATATATTTACTGTTGTGGTTGTAGTTTTTGCACTTGATCACCTGAATATGAAAAGGGGTATCAGCAGTTGGGTTGGTACCAACATTGTAAGCATTAATGGCATTGGCTTTTGTGGATAACAAATTTTCGCCGGTGAGCAGTAAGGCATATTCTCCGATCGTCATTCCATAAACAATGGGTATGGGTTGCATACCTATAAAACTTTTAAAATTTGTATCCAGCACAGGGCCATCAACATAAAATCCATTAGGGTTTGGCCTGTCTAATATCAATAGGGGTTTATGATTTTCCAGTGCAGCTTCCAGGTAATATTGTAAGGAAGAAATGAACGTGTAAAACCTGACGCCCACATCCTGTATATCAAAAATCAACACATCAACATCTTTTAGATCATCGGCAGTAGGTTTTTTATGTGTACCATATAAACTGATGACCGGTATTCCTGTTTTTTTATCTTTGGTATCATTCACCTTTTCACCGGCATCTGCTGTTCCCCTGAATCCATGCTCGGGCCCAAATATTTTTACAACATTAATACCGCTGCTGAGTAAGGTATCAACCAGGTGCGTGTTTTTTACCATACTTGTTTGATTTGCAAAAATGGCTATGGCCCTGCCCTTAAGCATCGGCAGGTAAACATTCATTCGTTCGGCACCGGTAATAATTGAAGTGTTTTCTGCTGGCTTACTTGTGGTTTGGCTACTGACAACCAAACCATTAGAAAATAAAATTATAAAAGCGAATATTATCTTTTTCATAAGGTAAAGTTGCTCTATTTTTTTTAATGGCAACTGCCGTTTATATATTAATTTGCGCCCTATTTATAATCTTACCTAAGCCCCACCAGGATTGCCCCAATAAATGGGTCGGCCGGGGGGGTTGGGGCAAAACAAAATTTTATGCAACAGGTTAAAGAAGGTGATGTAGTAAAAGTACATTATACCGGTAAATTAATTAATGGTGAGCAGTTTGATTCTTCAGTTGGCAAAGAGCCATTGGAGTTTACGGTTGGTGCAGGACAAATGATCAAAGGATTTGATGCAGCTATGCCCGGTATGAATTTGGGTGAAAAGAAAACGATCAATATTGCTCCCGAAGATGGGTATGGCCCAAGAAGTGAGGAAGCGATCATTGAGTTCCCAAAGGCTAATGTACCGGAAGATATGGTATTGGAACCCGGAATGCCTTTAACTTTAAGTAACCAGGATGGGCAACCCGTTCCGGTAATTGTGGTTGAAGTAAAAGAAGAAGTGATCATATTAGATGCCAATCATTTTTTAGCAGGACAGGAGCTGATATTTGATATTGAGCTTTTAGAAATTGGGGTGTAAGTAAAAAGTTGTAAGTGATAAGTTAAATGCAGTTTGCAATTGTAAACTGCTTTTTAATAAACTATTCTCTAATTTTACTAAAGCCTGTAACTTAAAACTTATTACTTATTACCTATTAAATATGATTCAAATAAGCCCCGATAATATTGCCGACCGTTTCATGCGTTATGTGCAGATAGATACGCAAAGCGACCCTGTAAGTACTGCTCATCCTACAACAGAAAAGCAAAAAGATTTAAGTAAACTCTTGCTGAAAGAGCTTTTCGGGATGGGTATTACCAATGCATCCACTGATGAATTTGGTTATGTGTATGCAACCATTCCGTCAAACAGCGACAAAAAAAATATACCTGTTATTTGTTTTTGTGCACATGTAGATACTGCTCCCGATTGCAGTGGTACAAACGTAAAGCCCATTCATCACCGTTACTATGATGGCGCCGATATAGTTTTACCAGATGATAACACACAGGTATTGCGGATAAGTGATTCGCCTTATTTAAAAAACCATATCAACAGTGGTGTAATAACTGCCAGTGGTAAAACCCTGTTGGGTGCCGATGATAAAAGTGGTGTGGCAGCCATTATGGAAGCTTCATTATTTTTTATACAAAATCCTGCTGTTAAGCATGGCGATATAAAAATTTTATTTACACCCGACGAAGAAGTTGGTCAGGGAACCGCTAAAGTGGATATGCAAAAACTGGGGGCACAGTTTGGCTATACATTGGATGGTGGTGAAGCCGGGAGCCTGGAGGATGAAACATTTAGTGCTGATGCTGCAATAATTACAATCAATGGGGTAATTACACACCCGGGTTATGCAAAAGATAAACTGGTAAATGCATTGAAAGTGGCTGCTGCGGTATTAGATGCTTTACCACAACATGAATGGAGCCCCGAAACAACAGAAAATAAGCAAGGCTTTATTCACCCGACTTCGGTAAATGGTATTGCAGAAAAAGCAACCCTGCAATTTATAGTCAGAGATTTTACATTGACCGGTTTAAAACAACATCATGCACGCCTTAAAAAAATTGCCGAAGAAACAGTTGCTAAATTTCCGGGTGCTGCACTGGAATATAGAGCGCAGGAACAATACCGGAATATGAAAGAGGTTTTGGATACCTGTCCGCAGGTTACAGCCTATGCAGAGGAAGCGATACAAAGGGCCGGGTTAAAAGTTAAAAAAGAAAGTATCCGCGGAGGTACCGATGGCAGCCGCTTTAGTTATATAGGTATGCCCTGCCCCAATATTTTTACCGGAATGCAAAACATACACAGCAAACTGGAATGGATTGGCACAAAAGATATGGCTAAAGCTGCCGAAACCATTGTGCATCTGGCGATGATTTGGGAGGAAAGGAGTTGATGGTCATAAAAAGATCAGTAATGCTTTAATTTTTATTTTATCAGTTCTAACAATATTCCCAGAAAACCAATAAACAAACATAATGGCGAGTAATATTTTGTATCCATTTGTGCAAAAAGGGTGGTTCTTATTTTCTTAAAAAACCCAACATACTTAAATTCCCCAATGGCTCTTAGTATAAAAAGAAATGAAATTGCCCAAAGTCCGTAATGGGTTAACCAGACAGGCATCTTATATAAGATGAACCCTGATTTTATTAAAACAAAGATTCCAAAACCTAAAAGCCCAAAAGCTACTGCAAAACAATCAAATAGTTTTGGGTTCAACACATTTTCATTATTCTCTTTGGTGGGAATAGATGCATTGACTCCCCATTTTCCTCCAAGTCCCCAATAAAAGTGCAGGCCTGAAAGAAATAAAAAAATTAGAAACAATAGTATGCCGGTTAGTACAGCCATAATAAGTAGTATTTATTTTTAATAACGGTTTCTTATGGGCCAGAAAAATTAATTGGATACAATATGCTCTGATCATTTAGTAAGTTTAATCGCTGTGTCTAAACGCAGGGCTGCGTTGTCCCAGTTAATAATGTTAAATAAGGCATCAACGAAATCTGTTCGTTTGTTTTTGTACTTTAAATAATAAGCATGTTCCCAAACATCAATAACCAAAATCGGAATGGCTCCCCATTGGGTCAGCTTCTCATGGTTTTCACATTGTAATACCGTTAAACTGTCACTGTAAGGCTGATAAGCAACAATACCCCAACCATTGCCATCTACATTTTTTGATGTCTCTGCAATTAATGCTTTTAATTTGCCGAAACTTCCAAAGTTTTTTTCAATCCGTTTTAGAAGGTCTCCTGTTGGAGCTGTTTGTTTATTGGTAAGATTTGTCCAGAAGATAGAATGTAAAACATGCGAAGAAAAATGATAAGATAATTTCTTTGTCCAGAAGTCAACGGTTTCAAGGTTACCGGCCTGTCCGGCAGGCGGGTTTTCATCCAATGCCTTTTTGATCATCTGCATATCTTTATTTGCTCCTTTTACTGCACCGCCATGATGAAAGGTATAATGCAGGTGCATGGTTTCAGCATCCATATAGGGCTCCAGAAAACTTTCACTATACGGCAAAGCCTGTTGAATATAGTTACCGTTGGCATCAACCAGTTTATCTATCGGGTTGTCGGTAAGATTTTGGGCAAAAGCATTGGTTGAAGAAAGTAACGTTGCAGCTCCTGCTAAAGTGCCGGATCTTAAAAAGTCTTTGCGGTTCATAATTAATTTTTTTAAAAAGTAAAACAGCACAGCAATTTGGCTGTGCCTGCCGAAGTTCGCGAATGTATAAGATCGAATGGTTACAAATTGTCGTATCCCTGTGATATACAACATGCCAATCACTTCCATAATTCGATATCCGGTGTAACCTGAAATTACTTAAAAGTAAGTCATCTGAAGAATACCATTAAACAATCCTGGATACATCCAAATATTCTGTATGTCATTTGGCAGAATAATTTTTTAATTTTCTTCACCCGGGCGGGTGACCCCAAAGAATTTATGCAGGCTACTTAAAAATATAATACCTTCATTCCTTAATTTACAATTATGGAATATTTAAAAGATTATTGGTGGGTCATATTATTGGCCCTAGCCCTGTTGGGTTGTTTTGTAACCATTAACCAGGGTTTTATTGGGGTAGTTACCATGTTCGGTAAATACCGACGTATCATGCGGCCGGGCCTGAATTTTAAAATTCCTTTCCTGGAGCAGATCTTCAAAAAAGTAAGTATTCAGAACCGCTCGGTTGAACTGGAGTTTCAGGCGGTAACCATTGACCAGGCAAATGTTTATTTTAAATCGATGCTGTTGTATTCGGTTCAGAATGAGCAGGAAGAAACTATTCAGAAAGTTGCCTTTAAATTTATAAGCGATAAGGACCTGATGCAGGCTTTGATACGTACTGTAGAGGGAAGCATCCGTGCTTTTGTGTCAACAAAAAGACAGGCAGAAGTTTTAAATGTACGCCGGGATATTGTTGAAAATGTAAAAGAACAGGTTGATGTGGCCCTGGAAGGATGGGGTTATCATTTACAGGACCTTCAGATCAATGATATCACTTTTGATGAAGCCATCATTACGAGTATGAGTAAAGTGGTAGCTTCAAATAACTTAAAAGCGGCGGCTGAAAATGAAGGTCAGGCACTGTTAATTACAAAAACAAAAGCAGCAGAAGCGGAAGGTAATGCCATTAAAATTGCAGCAGAAGCAGAAAGACTGGCAGCTCAGTTACGGGGCCAGGGTGTGGCTTTGTTCCGCGAAGAAGTGGCTAAAGGTATGAGCCAGGCTGCATCCGAGATGAAACAGGCAAACCTGGATACCAATGTTATTTTATTCAGTATGTGGGTAGAGGCGATTAAAAACTTTGCAGAATATGGTAAGGGTAATGTGATCTTCTTAGATGGCGGCAGTGATGGTATGGAAAAAACCATGAAGCAGATAATGGCTATGCAGCAATTGGAATCGAAAAAATAAAAACATTCATAGGGTTGATATTGGAACCGGCTAATACCCGGTTTTTTTATTTACCGGAATTATTTAAATAAGATTAACATTTTGTTATGCAGCTATTGTAAATTTGTTTCGTTTCATTGCATAATTGAATAGTTTTGGCATAATTATAGAGCGGCTATCATTACATTTAAAACCGGCATTTCATGTTTACTATTTTGTTACAGATCGACAGTACAGGCATTGCTACATCAGCAGCTGGAAAAGAATCTTTATTTTCCTTATTGGTAAAAGGCGGTATATTAATGATTCCGCTGGCGATATTTATGGCGATGGTCATATTTTTCTTTATAGAACGCCTGATCGCCATCCGCAAGGCAAGCAGGATAGAAGATAATTTTATGAACATCATCCGTGATCATATCATCAGTGGCAATGTTACTGCCGCAAGAAGCCTTACAAAAAACACTATGCATCCCGTTGCTAAAATGATTGACAAGGGTATTCAACGTATTGGTAAACCAATTGATGCCATTGAAAGAAGCATGGATAATGTGGGTAAGCTGGAAATTTATAAAATGGAAAAAAACCTGCCCGTACTTTCTGTAATTGCACGTATTGCGCCGTTGTTTGGCTTTGTGGGTACCATCATCGGCCTTGTAATGTTGTTAAGAGATTTTGCCGCAGCATCCAATCCTTCTATTACTGATATTGCCGATGCCATGTATGTAAAGATGATCACTTCTGCAACAGGATTAATAATTGGTATGCTGTCTTTTTTGGGATACAGTTATTTAAATACACAGATCGATAAAACGG
>JANOFR010000105.1:0-125483 GCA_031413755.1 Chitinophagaceae bacterium | reverse complement strand
ACCTGCCTGCCGGCAGGCAAGTTCATTTAAAAAGCCTTTCAATTTAATTTGAAAGGCTTTTTTATTTTGTATACTGTCCAACTTGAACATTGTATATTGAGAATTGATTATTGAATATTTTATAATTGATCAATATTCAATGTTCAACGCTCAATGTTCAAGAGCTGCCCTCATTGCCGATGGTACAGTCCCGCCAATGGCGGGAGGAGAGTAGGTAGCTGCCATACCTGCCTGCCGGCAGGCAGGTTCATTTAAAAAGCCTTTCAATTTATTTTGGAAGGCTTTTTTATTTTGTGTACTGTCCAACTTGAACATTGTATATAGAGAATTGATTATTGAATATTTTTTAATGATCAATATTCAATGTTCAACGCTCAGTATTTAAGAGCTGCCCTCATGGCCGATGGTACAATCCCGCCAATGGCGGGAGGAGAGTAGGTAGCTGCCATACCTGCCTGCCGGCAGGCAGGTTCATTTAAAGCCTTTCAGTTAATTCTGGAAGGCTTTTTATTATATATAACTGAGAAAATAATGAACAAGGAACAAGGAATATTGAATGTTAAAGTAACACTACGGTCAATATTCGACATTTCATTTAATATTCGGTATGCTCAGTCCCGATAGTTATCGGGATGAGATTTTTTTTTGGTTTAAATACTACTTAACTTGAAAGTTGAAAATTCGGTATTGAATATTTTTTAAATGATCAATCTGCACATTCAATTTTCAATGGTTGCTTTATGCAAATTTTAATGTATAATATTTTCAGACTTTTTTTATTGTAAAAAAATTAATAAAGTAAAAAAACTTACTTTTTAAAATAGTTCAAAACAATTAATAATAAAATAAGGATAACAATTACCGAAATTACAGTAAATAGAATCGGCTCAATAAAAATTGAAGGCGATTTTGAAAAAGCAAATAAAAACGGTACAATTTATAATTTACAGGGAAGGGAAAAATATTTCTATTTACTGCTGCGGGCTTTCAAAAAAATAACCCTTTTGTGATGGTTCTTATAAATAATAATTCGAACATAATGCCATTGCTTTTGATGTACCTCTAAAAAATAAATTTGGGTATTTATTTTTTTAAGTCTTTGTAATTAACAAACTGTTTTATAATAATAGTTATTTTTTTATTTTCGTTCTGCAAAAGAAATCAAACTAAAATTTCTACAGGCACCACCACTCTTTCTTTTAATCGGATACAATCAATTAAAAAGTATAAGAAATGGAATGCAAGTATTTTATAAAACATTCAATCAGCATTTAAACAATAAATGTTTGTTTTTTATAAATTTTTTATTTGACTGTAATCCTTTGCTATAAAGGGTTTTAAAAGTAAATGGAAAATAAATGAGAATGTTTATAAATAATATTTTGAATTTTGAATTATTAGTTTTAGATTTATTCTTTCATAAGAATTTCAAGTCATTCTTGAAATTATCTCTCCATACCTTTCAGAAAGCAGTCTTATAATACTACCTCTCTCCATTTGAATCAATTTCCGTTAACTACTCTATTATAAAAACTTCATTAATGCTCTATATCGAATGTGCTGCTTAAATTCTTTAGAAAAATTTTATTGAGGTAAAAACACATTTTAACAAGGGCATTTTAAAATCCTTCTTATTGTTTTGAATCGTATTTTTTATTCTTTTAAGTAACCCCATGCCTGCATTTTCGTCAATCATCACGTTCATTTATTGTAATTATTTGATTGGATAGCTTTGGTTATACTGGGAGAATAGATTTATTTATATTGATATTTTAACCATTAAAACTTAGCTTTTTTATGAAAAAAATCATGCCTGAGTATTTATCTATTTATATCCGGATAAATAGGATTGTCAAAAAATTAAAAAATGCAGCAATACTGCTTTTGCTGATTACATTTTTGTTTCCCGGCAAGGTAACAGCTCAGAAACCAGTTGTTTCAAAAGCCGTTTCTTTTGCAATATCAGAACCTGTTCGGAATTTTGGAATGGCTAAACCAGAGCCAGGGAAAAAATACAAACAAATGGAAGGCGTTGAAGGAGATGAAGCCATAAATAAAAAGAATGAGGAAAGGGTTAAAGAAATTGTGGCAGGTAAAGGTGGGGAAACCGTTACCAATATACAAAACATGGCAGTACGTGAGCCGAATATTCCGGCAGCAATTACAAGTTTTGAAGGCAACAGCAGTGCAGACAACTTTGCGGCATACGGAGGCAGGGTTTATCCGCCCGATTGCAATGGCGATGTGGGCCCCAACCATTATGTACAAACAACAAACCTACTTGTTGGTATCTATGATAAAAGTACAGGCGCCCTTGTTGTTCCAAAATTTAAAATGAGCACTTTGTTTGCTTCATTAGGGCCTCCTTTTTCAACAACTGATAGAGGCGACCCAATTGTTTTATATGATCAATTAGCCGACCGTTGGCTCATCAGCCAATTTTATTTTGCTACATCGTCAGGCGGAGTATATTATCAGATGATAGCAATTTCACAAACGGGGGATCCTACAGGTGCCTATTATGTATATGCTTTCTTAATGCCCAATAATAAATTTAATGATTATCCACATTTTGGTGTATGGCCTGATGGGTATTATATGGCAGACAACCAATTTACAAATGGGGCTAGTTTTTCCGGCGCAGGAGCATTTGCTTTCGACAGGGCTAAAATGTTAGTGGGCGACCCTACAGCTACCTTTATATATTTTGACCTGGCTGCCAGCTGTCCATCCTGTGGGGGTCAATTGCCTACAGACCTTGATGGTTATGCCACACCACCTGTTGGTACCCCCAACCTTTTTATGGAGTTTAGGGCAACTGAATATGGCGATCCTTATGATGGGCTACGTATTTTTGCATTTCATGCAGATTTTGCCACACCGGCCAACTCCACCTTAACTCAGGTGGGTGTTGATCTTCCCCTGGCTGCTTTTGATGCAAGTAATCCTGGTGGTAGGGGTGATATAGAACAACCGGCTCCTGCAGTTTCAACTCAATATTTGGATGGTATTGCAGACCGCTTGATGCATCGTTTAGCTTACCGCATATTACCCGGTGGAGCACAGTCATTTGTTGGCAACTTTACCGTTAATGTTAGTGGGCTACCATCCATATCAGCAGCAACTTACCAGGCAGGTATTAAATGGTTTGAACTACGCAGGAGTGCAGGAGGTGTAATGAGTGTAAACGATGAGGGGATTTATGCACCAGGCGCCGGCGATGGAATTAATGGCCGCAATATATGGATGGCGGGCATTGCCCAGGACGGAGAAGGTAATTTAGGACTGGGATACAGCGCCTCAAGTACCACGCTTCATCCATCCATTTTGTATACCGGCAGACTCACAAGCGACCCACCCGGAACTATGGGACAAGGTGAAAATACATTGGTTGCAGGCTCCGGAGTTCAATTAGGTACTGCCAACCGTTGGGGTGATTACAGTTCCATGTCGGTTGACCCTGTTGATGAATGTACTTTTTGGTACACCCAGGAGTATTATACTGCTGCCAGTCAGGCCAGTAGTACAGTAGGATGGCTCACCCGCATAGGTAGTTTTAAAGTAAATCCTGCTTGTGTGGTTTCAAACAGGGGAACTATTAGTGGAACTGTAACAAATTGTATAACAGGCTTACCAATCGCAAATGCTGTTGTTACCACGCCAGATGGGTTTTTTACAAAAACAAATGCAGCCGGACAGTATTCGATTTTAGCTGCGTCGGGCAGTTATACAGTTTTTATTACGGTGAACGTTAACTATAGTACCTGCACTACGAATAATGTAATCGTAACCAATGGTGGAAATACAGTAGTTAACTGCTGCCTTGCTCCTTCAGTAAGCGTGGTTTCAGCAGGGGCAGTGCTAACTGCAGAAAGTTGTAACCCGCCTAATGCTGCTATTGATCCAAATGAAACAGTTACTGTTGATTTTTCTTTATCAAATATAGGAGGACTTAATACAACCAACCTGGTGGCAACATTGCAGGCAACTGGGGGTGTTACAAGTCCCGGTGGTCCTCAAAATTATGGAGTACTTGTTTCCGGAGGCCCTTCCGTATCCAGGCCTTTCACTTTTACTGCTGCAAACTTAACCTGCGGCGACCTGGTTACTGCAACATTGCAATTGCAGGATGGTGCAACCAATCTGGGAACGATTACTTATACGTTTTTAACAGGTGCTACATCAACTGCTGTAGCTACTTTCAGTTTTACCGGCACGCCTGTTGCCATACCGGATAATAATCCTGCCGGAGTAAATATTCCGATAACGGTAAGTGGTGCCGGAACTAAAGTTGTCGATTTGAATTTCCGTTTTGATCCATTAGCCGGATGTGATGCAACTGCAGGTAATACCAACGCAGCTGTAGATCATACTTTTTTAAGTGATCTTGTTTTTAAACTTACGTCACCGGGAGGTACAACTGTAACATTCATGGGTAACCGCGGTGGTGGTGGAAATAACATTTGTAATTTGTTCTTTGATGATGATGGTGCATATCCGGCAATATTAACACTTCCGGGTACAGGCGGCGTTTCGGGAAATTATGCTCCTGAAAGTCCTTTCTCAGCATTTGATGGGCAAACTGCCAATGGAAACTGGATATTAAATGTAAGTGATCTTGCAGGAATAGATGTAGGTTTTGTGCGTGGGTTCTCACTAATTTTAACATCATCCACTCCATTATGCTGTATTTGTACGCAGCCTGTTATTACATGTCCAGCTAACATTACCGTAAATAATACGACAGGCCAATGTGGCGCTAATGTTACTTATCCGGCTGCCACTGCAACCGGCACTTCACCAATAATAACTTATTCGCATGCTTCCGGTAGTTTTTTCCCAATAGGTACTACTACTGTTACTGCTACAGCAACCAATGATTGTGGTACTTCATCCTGTACATTTACGGTAACTGTGAATGATATGGAGAATCCAACATTAACCTGTCCTGCTCCCATATCAGTCAATGCAGATCCGGGCCAGTGTTATGCAACCAATGTGTTGCTTGCACCATCCCTTCCGGTTACTATTGTTAATCCTGATTTTGAAATCCTTTACAAAGCAGGCTCAACAACTGTAACGGCACCGCTTTTTGGAGCATTTCAATTTGCACAAGGGATAACAGGAATAAATATGAACGGACCAACGGTCACATTCAGTGATGCTTCAACCGGTAATCAATTTGATATGGCAGGATGGAGCTGGGCTTCGCCAACAGCTGGTGTTGGAGTTACAAATGTTAATGCCGCTTTCAATGCAGCCAATCAAAGGAATATGGTTACGTTAATTAATGGTAATTCTTTTGGTGGTGGTACTGGTGAACATGTCATGACACAAACGCTTTCAGAAAATCTGCAGCAAAATGTAACCTATACCTTAACGGCCGATTTTGGTTGGAGAACAGATAACGGTATTGCAAGTGTTCCGCCCGTGCTCAGGCTCTATGCAGGCGCAACATTGCTTACGCCTGTAGCATCTGCTAATCCTGCGTTGGTACAGGGAGCTTTTGTAACCTACAGCCGTACATACGTTGTAAATAATATTTCCATATCGGGCCCGCTACGCATAGAGTTTGGTTTGGGTGCTAATGTAAATGGCCAGCAATTAAATACTGATCATATTACCCTCACTAAAAATGCGCTTGCAGCCAGTGATAATTGTTCGGGTGTAACAACAGTTGCAACATTTAACGGAAACCCGGTTACGGCTGCCACTCAATTTGCTTTGGGCATCAACACTGTTTTATGGACTGCCACTGATGGAGCCGGTAATACAGCAACTTGTAACCAGACAGTAACAGTTACAGATAACCAGCCTCCAACCTTAACATGTCCCGGCCCCATCACTGTATGTGGACCTACAGGAGTTCCAGCAGCAAATATTTCTTCTGTAACAAACGTAAACGATAATTGTACAGGCACTGTGGTTACATGGCAGGGAGATGTAAATAATTGTCCATCCTGTGTAAATGTTCCATATACTATAACAAGAACATATCGGGCAACAGACGCTAATACCAATTTTACAGAGTGTACTCAAACTATTACGGTTAATCCAATTCCCAATGCAGTTGCTACCCCATCATCTCAAGCAATTTGTACGGGTACTGCCATAACAACAATTGTTAACAGTGGTAGCGTAGTTGGAACTGTATATAACTGGACAAGAGATAATCTTACAGTAACCGGCATAGCAGTCAGCGGCGCAGGAGATATAAGTGGGTCATTGACCAATAGCACCGCCGCCCCGGTAACCGTAACCTTTACCATTACGCCAAGTTATACCAATGCAGGTATTACCTGTACGGGCACACCGGTTACTGCAACGGTAACCGTTAACCAGACGACCTATTTTGTCTGCCCGGGTAATATGACCGAGACGATTACTGATCTTAACATTCCCTGCTTCAAAGCAATCACCACACCTGACCCGGTATTCTGCGGGGTGCTTACCAAACTCACCTGGAAATTTACAGGTGCTACTGTACGGAGTTCACCTACCAGCGGTATCAACTATGTGGGGTACAAGAATTTTAATGTGGGTGTAACCACGGTTACCTATACCGCCACCTTTACTGGAGGCATTGTAAAGACCTGTTCATTCACCGTGCTGGTAATTGAAACAATACCACCATATATAGTTTGCCCACTTGACAAAGACGTAAACACAGACCTGGGAAAATGTTATAAGACCGGACCGGTAAGTCTAGGCACACCTTATGTCACTGATAATTGTGGTATTGCCTCGGTTACCAATGATGCCCCGGCTGTTTATCAAAAAGGGGTGAATTTAGTAACCTGGACGGTAACTGACAAGAGTGGTAATACAAGGACCTGTGTACAACGGGTAACGGTTTATGATGTAGAGAAACCCATCATTACCTGTCCTGCAAATGTGATCGTGAATGCAGGCCCGGGCCCTGATTGCAATGCTACCCAGGTCACTATAGCGCCACCTGTATTTACTGATAACTGCGAAGTGGTAAAATTAACCTGGTCAATGACAGGCGTTACCTGGGGACAATCGCCCAATACCGGTATTAACTATGTACCAACGATGAACTTTACAACCGGGGTAAGCACCATTACGTATTATGCTTATGATGCAGCCGGTAATGGAAAGACATGTACATTCACCGTTACGGTAAAAGATGTTACGCCACCAACGCTTGTTTGTCCTGCGGCACAAATCCTGTGTAAGGTTGCCAATAACACCTACACTATTCCGCCAATGATCCAGAGTGATAATTGTGCCATTGTAAGTACAACGTATAGAATTACAGGAGTAACCAGCAGAACCGGCACGGGTACCGATGCCAGCGGATTATTTAACCTGGGCGTATCTACGATCAAATGGACCGTTAAGGATTCGCACGGAAATATATCGACATGTACAACAGTCGTTACCATTGTGGCCACAACAAATCCACTTTGTGCTCCGCTTCCACTGACAGGACCTGTAGTAAATCCTAAATATACAGAGCCGGAGGTTTCAGGGCTTTCAATAACTGCCTGGCCAAATCCAACGGTCACCTATTTTAACCTGAAAGTAAAAAGTCCTGTTAAAGAAACGGTGATCATAAGGATGTATGATATGGCGGGTAAACTGATGGAGATTAAAAGCGGAGTGCCGGGGGATAACTTTATAATAGGCGAACGTGTTAGATCAGGTATGTATATTATAGAAGTAAGCCAGGGTGCCAATAAACAAAAGGTAAAACTGGTAAAACTGAATTAAAATAAATAGCTTCAGTTTAATAAGCAGTCCGTCTCATGTAGTCATGAGACGGACTGCTTTTATTTTATCAAATTGAATAACGAACAGGTATCCTGCCTTCCGGTAGGGCATAATGAATGTTGATTGGAATTGCACTTTCGAAATTCTACATTCCCTGTTCCTGGTTCAATATTGAGAATAGTAGCTGCTTCCGATGGTTATCGGGGTGAGAGGCTTTATTGTTATATATACTACTCAACTTGAAAGTTGAATATTGAAAATTGGGTATTGAATATTTTTTAAATGATCAATCTGCACATTCAATTTTCAATGGGAGCTTCATGCTTATTTTAATGAATAATATTTTCAAATTTTTTTATTGCAACTGTATTAATAAAGTAAAATAACTTACTTTTCAATGTAGTTCATAACATTTAAAAATAAAACCGGGATGACAAAAACCAAAATTACAGTAAACAACAACGGTTCTTTAAAAATAGAAGGCGATTTTGAAATTGTTGACCGGAACGGCGGCGTTTATAATTTGCAGGGAAGGGAAATAATTTCCATTTGCCGCTGTGGGCTTTCAAAAAACAAACCATTTTGCGACGGTTCTCATAACGGACATTTTGAGCATGAAGCAGTGGCTTTTGATCTGCCACCTAAGAAAGTAATTTAAAAGTTAAGGTTTGAAGGAGCTGTGAGGTGAGCCGGTAGTCTTGAGCGGGTAGCAACCAGCAACGGGTAACAAGAAACGAGAAACGCTTTGCTCATTCTTCCTTATCCCTGTCAATTACTTTTGGATCATCTTGTTTGCCTCTTTTATAAATGATCAGGCCGTTTAAAAAATTACGTAACAATTGGTCGCCGGCTTCTACAAATCCCGGGTGGTCTTCGTTTCGGAACAGATCGCCTAATGCTCCTTTAGAGATTTCAAAATCTACCAGTGATAATATTTCAATAATATCATCATTTCGAAGTGAGAGCGCAACCCTTATTTTTTTAAGTATATCATTATTGCTTAACATAAAATATTTTCTTATTTATTTGATTTGAAAATCAAAAACAAAAAAAATCCTTTCGGGCGGAAAGGATTTTAAATATGATAGTACGTGAAGATTAATAATCTCTGTTGTAGCCACCGCCGCCACCGCCACGGTTTCCACCGCCGCCATAGCCACCACCGCCACTTCTTCCGCCACCGCCACCATAGCCACCGCCGCCACTTTTCTTATAACCACCACCGCCACCACCGCCACCAAAGCTGCGCTTTTTAAAGTCACCTTCCTGGCGAGGTTGTGATTCGTTAACGATCAACTTACGACCCTGAACTTCAGTTTCGTTAAGGGCAGCGATTGCAGCTTTTGCTGCTTCATCGTCTTCCATTTCAACAAAACCAAAACCTTTGCTTCGGCCGTTCATTTTGTCTTTAAGAATTTTTGCGCTGGTAACACTACCGTGTTCAGTAAAGAGATTCATTAAATCGTCGTCGGTCATTGTCCAACTGAGATTTCCTACATAAATGTTCATTGTAAAAACTTTTAAATAAATAAATAAAAAACCATAATGACTTAGTTGTTACAATGAACTGAATCGGACTTAAATAAAGCTACTTCAGCTAATAGCGAAAAACTAAAACCATTAATTCCTTATAAAGATAGTAGGTTTTTTGATTAATTAAATTAAATTTTTCAATTTTTAGAAAAGGAACCTGGGAGCGGTTATTTGCTACTGGCTTGCTTTATATGGGAAATTTACGGTAAAATCTGAAAATTACTGCGCTAATCAGGTTTTTTTAAGCCAAAAGACAACTCCTGGTATTTTTGGTCAAAAAGAAACCGCCTTGAAGAAAACAAGGCGGTTTTGTAATTATTTTGAATTACTTATTCAGCAACCACTTCAAATTCAACTTCAGTTTCATTACTGTTGCCAAAATCTATTTTTGCTTTAAAAGTTCCCAGTTCTTTTACATCATCAATGATCGTGATACGGCGACGGTCGATCTCGTAACCCTTTTGCTCTTTAATTGCACGTGCAATCTGAACAGAAGTTACACTACCAAAGATCTTGCCGCTTGTACCCGTTTTAGCACCAATCTTTAAAGCACCATCTTTTAAAACAGTTATTACACTGTTTAATTCAGCCAATAATTTAGCTTCTTTTTTAGCCTGTTGCTTCTTTTTTTCTTCCATCATCTTCATGTTGGAAGGACTGGCTTCAATAGCGAATTTACCTGGTATCAAATAATTACGGCCATAGCCGTTCTTAACTGTAATCAGTTCATTAATGCCGCCTAAATTATTTACATCCTGTATTAATATTACCTGCATTGTTTTGCATTTTTACCCAATCCGCCGCGGCGAACTTTCTCTACTTAAAGGTTAGGGTGGTTTAAAAAAATTGTTTCGCTAAGATCTTCTCCATATCCTCCCCCTTCGGGGTTCCTGCAAAGGAACGAACGAAGTTCAAGAGGGGGCCTATTTTAATAAATCAGTAACGTACGGTAAAATGGCCATTTGACGGGCTTTTTTTACTGCATCACCAACCTTACGCTGAAACTTCAATGAGTTTCCGGTAATACGGCGTGGTAATAATTTACCCTGTTCGTTAATGAATTTTTTCAGAAATTCTGCATCCTTATAATCAATGTAATGGATACCCATCTTTTTAAAACGGCAGTATTTCTTCGGACGCTTCTCCTGCTTAATGGCAGTTAGATATTTTATTTCATTTTTTGCCATGAGTTAAGCGGGGGTTTTTTCGTTAGTAAATCGTCCGCCACTTCTCTTTTTGCTGTTGTAGTCGACGGCGTACTTATCGAGCACAGTATACATGTGACGCATCTGAGATTCGTCACGTAAAAGTTGAATTTTCAACTTTTCATTGAAGCTGGATGGCGCTTTATATTCCATTACCCAATAAAGACCGGTGGTCTTCTTGTCAATGGGATAGGCCAGCGATTTTAGTCCCCATGGGTTACTGTGCAATACTTCACCTCCGTCTTCTAAAACGAGGTCGGCATATTTTTTCTGAGCAGACTTAAATTCTTCTTCAGAAAGCACAGGGGTAAAAATCACCATCAATTCGTAGTTGTTCATTTCCCTGATTGATTTTTGCCTGCCTGACGGCAGACAGGTTTAAAAAATGTTGTTAACCCGTTTTTTCTTAACGGGCAGCAAAGGTAGGGGTTTTAGCCTGTTTTCAGAAATGAAATTGGAATATTTTTCACCGGTCCCGATTTTTCGGGATACAACTACAGTTTATTGGGCATCCTTGCGGATTTTGTTCTGTTCTTATCCTAATTTCCAATGGCGAATAAAAGAGAAACAATCAAATCATTTGGGTTGATAATTAAAGGGTTTTACAGTTGCTATTGTAGTACCGCTTTAAAATCAATTGTTTATAAACCAATTTCCAGTTTATTCAGAAAACATCGAAACGTGTATGTTAAGCACTTGACATGATTAATTTTTAGGTTGTTCCAAATAATGCTAATGCAAAGCATGATGACCATCAATTTGATTCGCATCAAATCAATCAAAGTTTCATTCTTAAAATCTTGTATCTGTATATTATTCAATATAAATAAATCAACTACAGCATTCCTGTTGGGAAAGTAGTGCCTGATTAATAAATTTCGAAGATTGGAGTAGTTCGTGAAAAACTGAACCGAAAGTTTTAAGTAACAGGTACTAAATCCATAGGATATTTATCAATAAAAAGCCCGTCAATAATGTAATTGACGGGCTTTTTAAATATATAAAGCAAATGATTACTTTGCCAGCGAATTCACTCTTTTAGCCAACTTGCTTTTTAAATTGGCAGCTTTATTCTTATGGATGGTACCACGCTTTGCTAATTTATCAATCATCGAAGCAATTTTTGGAAATTGTTCTGTTGCAGCTTTCTTTTCGCTTGCCTTTAAATCACGAATGGCGTTACGGGTTGTTTTACCATAATAGCGGTTACGCTCGTTACGCTTTGCACTCTGACGCACGTCTTTCTTAGTTGCTGAATGATTTGCCATTTAAATCTATTTTTGGGCTGCAAAGATAGGGGAATCAATCTTAAATTGTCAAATGGTTTCGATTAATTTTTTAATGCTCCATGTATTTCTTTAATTTGAACTTAAAACAGGTTTATGAACAGATATATTTTGCTCTTCTTACACATAGTATCGCTTGTTTTATTGGGTTTTGGCTGGTTTATGAATATTTTGCATATTGATATCTCTGTACATTATATAGTGGATTTTAACCTTTTCAGTGAAAAAAGAAGTGTTTTGGGGATGCTTGAAAAACTATGGACGGATAAAAATTACTGGCCATTTTCACTGATTTTTATATTTGGTATAATCGTTCCTTTAATTAAATCCGGTCTTATCTTTTATATTTTAGGGAGCAAAAATCCTGATCCCAAATGGCAGCGGTTTGTAAGTGCCATCAGCAAATGGGCAATGGCTGATGTGTTTGCTATCAGTATTTTTGTTGCTTTTTTAGGTGCCAATGCAATGGAAAGTACCAAAGCAATTTTACAGCCCGGCTTTTACTATTTTTCAGGATATGTTATATTAAGTGGTATAGTTGCAGTGTTTTGCGGAAAATTGCTTTCAAATTCCACAATGTAGAAGTCATAATTAACCGATATTTGCAGTCAATTTCTACAGTGAGATTCGAGGGGGTTACTCCATTTTTTGATGTTTTATCCAGAAAGCTTTTGGGATACAACGCAACAAATGCTTAATAGATTTACTGTAGCCAGTACATAAAATAATTTTCTATTTTACCATGAAGGATTTCCAATTCATCACCAATTCACATCCGGGTTTTATTGAAGGATTATACAATGATTTTGTAAAAGACCCGGGCAGTGTGGATGTGGACATGCGTAAGTTTTTTGAAGGCTTTGATTTTGCAGTGAGCCAAACTGACGGGAGTGTAAATGGTAATGGAGTTAAAGGAGCTTCAGTTTCTGTAAATCAGCTGGATAAAGAATTTGCTGTATACCGTTTAATTCAGGCCTACAGAAGAAAAGGGCATTTAGTTGCCAATACAAATCCCATCCGGGAAAGAAAAGACAGAAATGCGAATCTTGAGCTTTCTTATTTTGGATTAACAGATGCTGATCTTTCAACAACCTTTGAAGCCGGAAAATTTTCAGGGGTTGGAAAAACATCGCTGCAGAATATTTTATCTCATTTGCAGAAATGCTATACTAACCATGTTGGTGTACAGATCGGATATATCAATGATGAAAAAAAACAGTCATGGCTCAGCAATGCCATTGAGCAAACTTTATTAAAGCCTGTACCGCTTCAACAGAAAAAAAGAATTTTACAAAAGCTGAATGAAGGCGTAATGTTTGAAAAGTTTTTGCATACCAAATATATTGGCCAAAAACGGTTTTCACTGGAAGGTGGCGAAACAGCCATCGCTGCCCTGGATGCCATTATCAATACTGCGGCCAATAACAATGTTGAAGAAGTGGTGATCGGTATGGCGCATCGGGGAAGGTTAAATGTACTTGCAAATATTATGGGTAAAACATATCAGCAGATATTTAGTGAGTTTGAAGGTTCCAGCCTGCCGGATACTACCATGGGTAGCGGCGATGTAAAATATCATTTGGGTTTTGGTAGTGATGTGGAAACTGCAGAAGGTAAAAAAGTTCATTTAAAACTGAGTCCCAATCCATCGCACCTGGAAGCTGTTGACCCGCTTGTTATTGGTTTTGCCAGAAGCAAGGCTGATATTTTATACAACAGTGATTATGATAAAATACTTCCCATACTGATACATGGCGATGCCTCTATTGCCGGCCAGGGTATTGTTTACGAAGTTTTGCAAATGAGTGAACTTAAAGGTTATTATACCGGTGGCACCATTCATTTTGTTATCAATAATCAAATTGGGTTTACCACCGATTTTGATGATGCCCGTAGTTCTGATTATTGTACATCTATTGCCGCCATGGTTCATGCACCTGTATTTCATATTAATGGCGATGATGCAGAAGCAGTAGTAAAGGCCTGTGAAATTGCTACGCTGTATCGCCAGGAATTTAACAGCGATATTTTTATTGATATGGTTTGTTACCGCAAACATGGTCATAACGAAGGCGATGAGCCTAAGTTTACGCAGCCGCAATTATATGCCCTGATTGATAAGCATCTTAATCCACGGGAAGTTTATACACAGTTTTTGATGCAGAACGGAGAGCCAGATGCACAGGCACTTGCCAAAGAAATGGAAAAAAAGTTTTTAGACGACCTGCAGGAAAGACTTGATGAAGTAAAGCAGAATCCTTTACCCTACAGTTATCAGCCACCTGAGTTGGTTTGGAAAAGTATGCGTAAAGCAACTGCTGAAGATTTTGATGTATCGCCGGTTACTGCCATTGGTAACGATGCATTTAAATTATTGTTTGAAGGCCTGATGAAATGGCCTGCCGGTTTTAAACCCTTGCGGAAAGTTGAAAAACTGATCAATGATAAACTGAAATTATTCAGTGATGAAAATAAAATAGACTGGGCAACTGCCGAGTTGATGGCTTATGGAAGTTTACTGGTAGCAGGAAAAGATGTACGTATGAGCGGACAGGATGTAAAGCGTGGTACATTCAGTCACCGCCATTCCACTTTATACGATGAAAATACAAATGAAGAGTATAACAGGCTGAATCATTTTACCGAAACACAATCACCTTTCCGCATTTACAATTCTTTGCTGAGTGAATATGCTGTGCTTGGGTTTGAATATGGTTATGCCATGGCTAACCCTGATGCTTTGGTGATTTGGGAAGCCCAGTTTGGTGATTTTTGTAACGGTGCCCAAACCATTGTTGACCAGTTTATAACAACTGCCGAAACCAAATGGCAGCGTATGAATGGCGTTGTTTTGTTATTACCACATGGTTACGAAGGTCAGGGGCCTGAACACAGCAGTGCCCGGATGGAACGGTTTTTACAAATGTGCGGTGAACTTAATATTGTAGTATCTAATGTTACAACAGCAGCCAATTTTTTCCATTTGTTGCGCAGGCAAATGGCATGGCCTTTCCGCAAGCCTTTGGTAAATTTTTCACCTAAAGCAAATTTGCGGCTACCGGGCAGTTACAGTACAAGTGCTGATTTTACAAGCGGTGGATTTAAAGAAATATTGGATGATATCAGGATAAATGATTCATCGGCCGTAAAGAAAGTATTATGCTGCAGCGGAAAAATTTATTTCGATCTGGCTGAACGGCAGCTAAAAGAAAACAGAACAGATGTGGCTATTGTAAGACTTGAACAGATTCATCCGCTGCCACAAAAACAATTAGATGCATTGTATAAAAAATACAGTAAAGCCATCTGGTATTGGGTACAGGAAGAGCCTTTGAACATGGGAGCTGCAACTTTTTTAAGGATGAATTTGAAGAATATCAACTTCTATATTATCAGCCGCCAGCCAAGTGCCGCAACTGCAACGGGTTACAACAAAGTTCATTTGAAAGAACAGGAACAAATTGTAGACACTGCATTTAGTATATAATAAACACGAATTTTAAAACCACGAATTAGTGCGAATTACACGAATTGAAAAATGCAGGATTTCTGCTTAATTCGTGTAATAAAAAGAATCACATAATCATGTTCAATTCATTATCAGAAAAATTAGAATCAGCCTTTAAGAATATAAAAGGTCAGGCCCGTATCAGCGAACTTAATATCGCCAATACCGTAAAAGATATCCGCCGTGCATTGGTTGATGCCGATGTGAACTATAAGATTGCTAAAGAATTTACCGATAAGGTTAAGGAAAAAGCACTGGGCGAAAAAGTATTACTTGCCGTTAATCCCGGCCAGCAAATGATAAAAATTGTGCAGGATGAACTCACAGAGTTGATGGGTGGCAGCGAAAGTGAATTTAACATCAGCGGTAATCCGGCTATAATTTTGGTTGCAGGTTTACAGGGCAGTGGTAAAACCACTTTCAGTGGTAAGTTGGCTAATTACCTTAAAACAAAAAAAGGCAAGTCGCCCTTATTGGTGGCAGCCGATGTGTACAGGCCTGCGGCGATAGATCAACTGGAAGTTTTGGGCGGACAAATAGATGTTGCCGTGTATAGTGAAAGAGAAAATAAGGATGTTGTTTCCATTGTGCAGAATGCCATTAAAGAAGCCAGATCAAAAAATAAAAATGTACTCATCATTGATACGGCCGGCCGTTTAGCTGTAGATGAAGTGATGATGACAGAAGTTGCCCATATTAAATCGGCCATTAACCCGCAGGAAATTTTATTTGTTGTGGATAGTATGACCGGTCAGGATGCTGTTAATACAGCTGCAGCTTTTAATGAACGACTCGATTTTAGCGGGGTCGTTTTAACCAAGCTGGATGGAGATACAAGAGGTGGTGCTGCCCTGTCAATTAAATACACCGTAAACAAACCCATTAAGTTTGCAAGTAACGGCGAAAAGATGGATACACTGGATGTATTTTATCCAGACCGGATGGCCCAGCGTATTTTGGGCATGGGTGATATTGTGAGCCTTGTGGAAAAAGCACAGGAACAGTTTGATGAAAAAGAAGCTGCCCGGTTGGAAAAAAAGATCCGCAAAAATCAATTTGATTTTGAAGATTTTAAAACCCAGTTGCAGCAGATAAAAAAGATGGGTAACATCAAAGACCTGATGGGTATGATACCCGGGGTTGGAAAGCAAATTAAAGATGTTGATATAAATGATGATTCTTTTAAAGGAATAGAAGCCATGATAAATTCTATGACCATGGAAGAAAGAAGAAACCCCGATGTGATTAATCCCAACCGTAAACTTAGAATTGCAAAAGGTGCCGGGAAAGATATTGCGGAGTTAAATGCTTTTTTAAAGCAGTTCGAACAAATGAAAGGCATGATGAAGACAATGAATAAAATGCCTAAGGGTATGATGCCTGGCATGGGTAAAAGATAATAATAATATTGTTTAACGGAAATCTCATGCTTAAAGGTTGGAGTAATTTTTTTAACTTTAAAGAGGAAATTTATTTAAGAAAGGCAACCCAGCCATATGATTATGCGTATGCTGAATAACCAAATCATTAACCGGGTAGATTAAAAACAAAATATTTTGTCAGACAGGCAGGATCTGTTACATATTATCCAGGGTTGTATAAAAGCAGACAGGGATAGTCAGAAATTGTTTTATCAACTTTATTATGGCTACTCATTGGGTATTTGTATGCGTTATTGTACAAACCCGGATGATGCTGTAGAAATAACAAATGATGGTTTTTTAAAAATATTCCGGGCACTGGACTCTTTTAACCCTCAATACTCCGATATAGAAGCTTCACTTAAAGGCTGGATGAAGCGGATCATGATTAACACGGCTATAGATCGATTGCGAAAAAACAATCAGCGGTTTTTGGTTGCTGAAATTTTCGATAATCATTTTAATATAGCTGATGAAACAGAGACATCAATTGATCGGATGACTTACAAAGAAATACTGGTGATTATTCAACGGTTATCTCCGGTTTACCGGGCCGTATTTAACCTGTTTGTTATTGATGGATACAAACATGAAGAAATTGCAATGCAGTTAAAAATTTCAGTTGGCGCATCTAAATCCAATTTATCAAAAGCGAGGGCAAATATTAAAAAAATGTTGCAGGAAGCAAATGTAAATTATTATGAACAAAAAGTCATTTAAGGATATTGAACAGATTATTAAAAATGCTGCTGAAGCCTATGAACCGGCTTTTGATAATAAGTCGTGGGAGAAAATGGAAACCTTGCTGGATAAATTCAGGAAAAGACCTTTTGTTTTCTGGATATGGTTACTGCTGCCCATATTGATCGGAGCTGCCGGAATAAGCTATTTTACTTTTAATAATAATGATAATAAACCGGTGATTTCTATTCAGAAAAATAATGATCAGGCTAAAGAAAATGCTAACCACAATGCTGCAGGAGTAAACAAAAATATAAAGGAACCAGCTGTAGTTAATTCCACAAACATAAATGGCAGGGAAGAAAATACAACTATTGAAACAAGTATAAATGCTCCTGTGACCTGTAAAACAAAAAATTCCGTAAGAGAAAGTATCGATAAAGTTCTGCAAAGCAATGGTGAATACCTTTTTTCGAAAAAGATCCTGACTGATAAGGTTAAAGGAAAAATAAATGCTACAATAACAGCAGCAATTCCGGTAGACATTGTTGAGAATAATGAAGATTCAGCTGATTCCAATGATTCCGGTTTTGTTATAATTAATTCAAATGAATCAACAAAAAAGGAAGAGGTAATCGTTGTAAAAGTTGATGCTGGTAAAGCTGATGAAAAAGAAATTAAAAAAATTATTGACAGCGTGATTGAAAAATCAGGCAGTGATAAAAAATCAAAAGATAAACAGTACCGGTTTTATATAATTGCTTCAGCGGGTGCAGAAGCTAATGGGGTAAAATTATTTTCGGCTGATAAAATTACCCTGAGAACAGGATTGGCAATAGGCTATCAAATTAATAAAAACATTAGTGTTCAAACCGGTTTTTTTGTAAGCAATAAAAAATATGTGGCCGCCGGAAGTGATTATCAGACAAAACCGGGCTCATACTGGAATATAGTAGATCTAAAAAGCATTGAAGCAAATTGCAGGGTATATGAAATACCGGTTACAATCCGTTATGATTTTACACCCGGTAAAAAACTGAATATTTTTGGTACAGCCGGTTTGTCTTCCTATATCATGAAAAAGGAAGATTATCACATGTATTACGACCGGTACGGCAGTATGCATGAAGCCGATGTCTCTTATTCAGGAAATCAAAATTTATTTTCTGTATTAAAAATTTCTGCAGGAGTGGAGAAAAATTTATCTAAACAATTTTCGCTCATCGCAGCACCGGGGCTTTCTATTCCTCTCGCCGGTGTGGGAGAAGGAAAGGTAAAATTATATTCTGCTGATATAATGATCGGATTAAAATTTACACCACATCGAAAAAAATTAAAAGCAACCTTTTAAGTTCTTTTAGCGTACCATCAAAGCCGGGACTCACCAGTAATTATTGCAATGTCCTTACTTTATGGCTACATCTTTTTTATCGTTATTTATTTTTTAACTATACTGAATGTTGTTTACAACGTAACAGCCATTTTTAACTTCAAATAAATATGAAATTAATTTTATCAGTTTTTTTTATTTTTTCTTATATAACCTTACAAGCTCAAACAAATCAACAGACTGCTGCGGGTTTAGATTCTGTGAAGAAAACAGAAAAAATATCAGGAGCTTTTAAATCAACCCGGGTTATTAATGCACATTCGATTGAAATGTTGCACAAGGGTAATCTCGATTTCAGGATACTCCACCGCTTTGGCTTTGTTGATGCCGGTATCAAACAATTATTTGGATTGGATCAGGCTTCTATGCGTTTGGGTTTTGACTATGGTATAAGCGATAACTTTACTGTGGGCCTGGGCAGAAGCACCTATAGAAAGGAAATTGACCTTTTTGGAAAATGGAGGATATTACAACAAAGCCGGGGCAGTAAAAATATGCCACTTTCCCTGGTATTGACTACAGGGGCAATGACATGGACTGAACAATCTTTTGCTGTAAATAAACCCGATTTTTCTGATCGTACATCATTTTATGTTCAATTGCTTGCCGGCCGAAAGATCACAAAAAATTTCTCAGTGCAGATAAGTCCAATTTGGGTGCATAGCAATATGCCTTTAAGTGGTATTGAAAAGGATATTGTTTCTATAGGTGGCGGTATTAGGTATAAATTCAGTGGCAGAATGGCTTTTATAGTAGATTATCATCATGTTTTAAATGGACTGACTCCCCAGAATACAAATCCGCTATCGCTGGGTATTGATATTGAAACCGGGGGGCATATTTTTCAACTGCATTTTTCAAATGCTACAGGTATGAATGAACGGGCTTATATTACCGAAACTTATGGTAAATTCTTTAAAGGTGAAATACGTTTTGGGTTTAATTTATCCAGGATGTTCAGGTTAACAAAGCGGAGATAATGCCGGATTTCACTTTTCAGGTTTATAAATAGCAGTTTTTTGGATTATCACCTTTTTGTCCTTAACTTCGCCTACCTTTTTTAAGGTTAAACCCTATTTAATAACAACCAAAAATTTCTATTTATGGCTGTAAAAATGAGACTGCAGAGGCATGGCTCAAAGAAGAGACCCTTTTACTTCATCGTTGTTGCAGATGGCAGAAGCCCACGTGACGGTAAATTCATTCAGAAATTAGGTACTTACAATCCTTTAACGGTTCCTGCTACTATTCAGGTAGATCGTCAAAAAGCATTGGACTGGTTACAAAAAGGTGCTCAACCCACTGATACTGTACGCCGTATCCTTTCCTTTAAAGGAGTGTTGTATCTTAAACATTTACTTCGTGGGGTAAGCCTTGGCTTATTTGATGAGGCAGGTGCAATGGAGAAATTTACCCAGTGGACCAGCGAACATGATTCAAATGTTGCCAGACGTCACGGTGCCCACAAAAAGGCACGTACTGACAAACGTGATCAACCTGTTGTGAAAAAAGTTGCCGCTAAAACAGAGGAAGTACCAGTTGCTGAACCTGTTGAAGCTACAGTTAAAGCACCGGCATCTGAAGAAACCAAAACAGAAGAATAAATAAACTCTGTTCCGTTAATTCTTTAAAGTCCTGATATATTTATCGGGACTTTTTTTTTGTAAGAAACCAGATATGAGATGAGGATACTGGATATCGGATAGATCTTTTATCATCGGGAATTATGAATCCTGCATCTTGTATCCGGTATCCGGATTTCGTATCTTGCACTTCAATGAATCAGTATTTTAAAATAGGAAAGCTCGCAGCCAGCCATGGTTTGAAAGGCGATTTGATTTTACAGCACAGCCTGGGTAAAAAAACATCTTTAAAGGGCCTGGAAACAATTTTTATTGAAGAAAAAAAAGATAGCTTTCTGCCTTATTTTATTACCTGGGTAAAAATTAAAAGCAATGCCGAAGTTTATATCAAGCTGGAAGGTATTGATGAAAAAGAAACAGCAAGAAAGCTTACCCCTAAAGAAGTATGGATAGCCGAAGCAGACTTTAAAAAATATGCTGCCAAATCATCACCAATTGCATTATTGGGATTTAATATTATTAATGAAGAGGTAGATCTTGGAGAAATACTGGAAGTGATTGAACAGCCTCACCAGGTTTTATGTTCTATTCTTCTTAATGGAAAGGAAGCACTCATTCCTATTCATGAAGACAGTCTTGAAAAAGTGGATACAAAAAACCGAAGGGTATATGTTAATCTGCCGGATGGATTGCTGGATATTTATAAATAGGTTCGCAAAGGTATCCGGTATCCAGAGATGACATCTTTTAAAAAAGATGTCATCTCTGGATACATGCTGTAAATTTTGTAAATTACAGAATTGAACAACCCTCAACGCATCATTGCACATTTAGACCTGGATACTTTTTTTGTATCGGTTGAATTGCTCAATTATCCAGAGCATAAGGGCAAACCGGTATTTGTTGGTGGCCGCGACAGGGGCGTAGTTACTTCCTGTAGTTATGAAGCCAGAAAATTTGGCGTACGAAGCGGAATGCCTTCCCGCAAAGCATTACAACTTTGCCCACAGGCAATTGTTTTAAACTGGAGCCGCCATGAATACAGCAAATACAGCCGGTGGGTTACCCAGATCATTGCGGCAAAAGCACCGTTATTTGAAAAAGCATCAGTTGATGAATTTTATATTGACCTGACCGGAATGGAGAAATTTTTCGATCCACTGCAATGGACCGTTGACCTGCGGCAACAAATAATAGATGAAACCAAACTGCCTATTTCTTTTGGTATAGCATCTAATAAAATGATGGCAAAAATTGCAACAGACGAAGCTAAACCCAATGGGTATTTACAGGTACCCTTTGGAAAAGAAAAAGAATTTTTAGCGCCCATGGCTGTAAGTAAAATACCCGGAGTAGGGGAACATACCTATGAAGTACTGAAAGCAATGGGCATAGTTACGATCAAAGACATCAGCGAAAAAACTAAAGACGAACTGGAAGAAAAATTGGGAAAATGGGGAATAGATCTCTGGTACAAAAGCCAGGGCATTCATCATGGCGAAGTGTCAAATTATCATGAAGCCAAATCAATTTCATCGGAACATACATTTGATGAAAATAAACTGGACATCAATTTTCTGAAAAGTGAACTGGTGAGGCTGACAGAAAAAATTGCTTACGAATTAAGACAGGATGGTAAAGTGGCAGGTTGCGTTGCTGTAAAGATCAGGTACCATGATTTTGAAACAACATCAAAACAAACAACTGTTCCCTTTACCTGTGCCGATGATGAAATTATACCGGTGGTAAAAGAGTTGTTTGATAAACTATATCATAAAAGTGCACCTGTCCGGTTACTTGGCGTAAGGCTGAGTGAGCTTACCAATGAGGCTATTCAAACCAACTTATTTGATGATGTTGAACGAAAAACCGATCTGTATAAAGCTATTGATAATGTGAAAGACCGGTTTGGAAAAAATGCTTTGAACAGGGCTTCGTCTTCTAAAAAATAAAATCGTAATTTTATTTTTCACAAAAAATTGTCGGTATGAGTTTACGCTTAGGGGATATTGCTCCCAACTTTAAAGCCAAAACCTCTTTAGGCGAAATTGATTTTTATGAATATTTAGGCGATTCATGGGGAATTTTATTTTCGCATCCTGCTGACTATACCCCTGTTTGTACTACCGAACTGGGCCGTACTGCTGCTTTAAAAGATGAATTCGCAAAACGTAATGTAAAAGTATTGGCATTAAGTGTTGATCCCGTTGATAAACACCTCAGCTGGATCAGCGATATTAATGAAACACAACATTGTACGGTTGAATTTCCAATAATTGCAGATGATGACAGAAAGGTTTCTGAATTGTACGATTTTATTCACCCCAATGCTTCAGCTACTGCTACTGTACGTTCATTGGTGGTTATTGGCCCGGATAAGGCTGTGAAATTGATCATCACTTATCCTGCATCTACCGGCAGAAATTTTGTTGAAGTATTACGGGTAGTGGATTCCTTACAACTTACTGCCAACTACAGTGTGGCCACACCTGTAAACTGGGTGGCAGGCGAAAAGGTAATTGTGGTGCCGTCAATTAGTACGGAAGATGCGATTAAAAAATTCCCGAAAGGAGTTGAAGTAATAAAACCATATCTGCGTTATACGCCACAACCAAATTTGGATTAATTTTTTATGTTGGCCGAAAGCCGGCAAAAAATTAATTATTTTTCTTCAATTGTTGCAGCAGCGCCCTGATATCTTTGGGTAGTTCAGCTTCCAGGTCAATAATCTTTTCATCAGCATCTGTAAATTTTAAACGGTAAGAATGCAGCGCCAGCCTGTTAAGCATAGGCCTCTCTTCTTCATCATGCTTGCTCATCTTGTATTTTTTTTTGATGGCTGAAAGTAAAACAGGTTTTCCATCACCATACAATTCATCACAGGCAAGCGGGTGACCCATATTTTTGCAATGTACTCGTATCTGGTGTGTTCGGCCGGTATGCAGTTGAAATTGAACCAATGAAAAAGTCTTATGTTCCTGAATTACCTCGTAATCTGTTATAGAGGTCTTTCCCCTGCGGTGAACCACCATTAGGCCTTTTTGTACACCATGTTCGGCAATGGGGGCATCAATGGTACCTTTTTTAACTGCAGGTATTCCATGCACTAATCCCTGGTAATATTTTTCAATTTTTCTTTCTTCAAAAAGCCGGGAGAAGTATTTATGTGCGACTTCGGTTTTTGCAAACAGGATGATACCACTGGTATCTTTATCCAGGCGATGCACTGTAAATATTGAGCCATATTTCTCAAGCAGGATATCTTTTAAGGAAATCTGTGTTTGTTCCCTGTCGGGTATCGACAATAAACCTGCCGGTTTATTTATAGCAATGAATGAATCGTTTTCAAAAATAATTTCCAGATCGATTTTTTTCAAAGCTTATTTATTTTTAGAAGTATTCATGTATTTCAACAGTCGGATTTCCTTTTCGCTTAAGAAACGCCATTTGCTGCGCTCTACATTTTTCTTGGTAAGATTGGCATACATCACCCTGTCAAGGCCTTTTACATCATATCCTAAATGTTCAAATATGCGGCGTACAATGCGGTTTCTGCCGCTGTGCAGTTCAATGCCGATGATGGATTTGTCTTTGCTGTCAGCAAAAGCCAGGCTGTCAATAAGTATTTCTCCATCTTCAAGTTTCAATCCATTTACAATTTTATCAAAATCGGTTTTTGTAAGTGGCTTATCCAGTTTTACTTCGTAGATCTTTTTTATTTCATAGCTGGGGTGCGATAATTTTTGTGTGAGATCACCATCATTGGTCAGTAACAAAACACCCGAAGTATTTCTGTCTAACCTGCCAATAGGATAAACCCTTTCCGTGGTTGCCTGTTTAATCAGTTGCAATACTGTTTTTCTTCCCTGCGGATCATCAGTGGTGGTAATATAATCTTTGGGTTTATTCAGCAAGATATACACCAGGTTTTTGGTGACAAATAATTTTTTGCCATTATAATTTACGTCATCTGTTTCCTCAACTTTATATCCCGGTTCTGTTGCAACAGTACCGTTTACTTTCACTTTCCCTGCATTAATTAATTCAACGGCATCCCTGCGTGAACATACACCGCAATGGGCCATAAATTTATTCAACGGCATAATACCTGTTGGTACATTATCATTTGCGGCTGCTGCTTTGGCCGATTTTTGATGTGGGGTTTTTGCAGTGCCCCTGGGTTTATCTTTTGTGACAGCGATGGCTGATTTTCCCCGCCCGGATGAATCGTTCGGACGGGCTTTGGCATTGTCTGCAGCCGCAGTGGCCATGCCTTTTTTCTTATTTTGCCGGGCCTGGTATTCCTCTTCTTTTTTCTTGTCAAAAAAAGCATTCCGTTCTTTACGGTATTTTTTCTTTTCCTGGCGGAACTCTTCTTTGATTACACTGTTTTTCTTTTTTGGAACAAATTTCTGAAAAGGCGACTGGCTCATTTTTGTAGTGGTTTTGCTGTTATTACAACAGTAGTGAGGGGCAAAGATAAACTTTTTACAGGGTATTTTTAGGTAAGGCTGTTTCATTTATTAATGAAGTGGCCTCTTTTTATTTTTTATTCGCCAGTTGTCCGCATGCCGCATCAATATCTTTTCCCCGGCTTCTTCTGAGCCTTACATTAACCCGGTGTTTGGCCAAATAGTCGGTAAATTTTTGAGTGGTATCTTCATCCGGTTTAGTGAAAGAAGCTTTGTCAATTGGATTGTATTCAATTACATTAATAAGATGTGTTGGAATTTGCCGGTAAATTTTTATAAGGTCGTGGGCATCTTCAATTGAATCATTCACATCTTTAAAAAGAATGTATTCTAACGTAATATCATTTTTGGTTTGCTCATAAAAATAATTCAATGCTTCAATCAACACTTCAATACTGTTGCTTTCATTAATGGGCATGATGGCATCCCGCTTTTTATCAGTAGCAGCATGCAATGATAACGCCAGATTGAACCGCACTTTATCATCACCCAATTGCCTTATTTGTTTGGCAACACCGGCTGTAGAAACTGTAATTCTTTTCGGGCTCATGCCCATACCATCGTTTGATGTTATTTTATCTATCGCCAGTAAAACATTTTTGTAATTAAGCAATGGTTCGCCCATACCCATAAAAACGATATTGGTTAATTTACTGCCATACACTTTTTCGCTTTGCTGATTCAATAAAGCAACCTGGTCATAGATCTCATCAAAATTGAGATTTCGTTTGCGGTCCATATATCCGGTTGCACAAAATTTGCAACTCAGGCTACAACCAATTTGTGAGGATACACAGGCCGTTTGTCTTTTTTCAGTTGGTATTAAAACACCTTCAACAAAATGCCCGTCAAAGGTTTTAAACCTCGATTTTACAGTACCATCTGCACTTACCTGGTTGGTATCAACCGTGATGGCCGGTAAGGTAAATGCTGCTGATAGTTTAACCCTTAATTCTTTGGATAAATTGCTCATATCATCAAAATTCCGGGCATTTTTCTTCCATATCCACTCATAAGTTTGAATAGCGCGGAATTTTTTATCACCTATTGATTCAAAGTATTCTTTAAGCTCGGGCAGGCTAAGTGTACGTATATTTTTTACTGTCGACATTCGCAAAGGTACTGTCAGTAATGCTATATTTGATAAATTATGTCAATTTTGGTCATTTTGGCTAAATAATTGCAGGTTATATTTAAAAGTTACTTTATGAGAAACCATTATTTACTGATCATCATTTTATTTATTTTTTTAAACTCCTGCCGTCGTACCGGGTCTGATACAATAATTCCTGTAGTTGATGACTGGCCAACCGATACGGTCCGAACAGTTAAAAGTGGTTTAAACTTTCCCTGGGAAATTCTATGGGGTAAAGATGATCATATCTGGATGACAGAAAGAGGCGGAAAGATCAGCAAGATAAATCCTAAAACCGGGGACGTAATTTTTACTTCATCTATAGCTGAAGTTGTTAGTAATGGGGAAGGTGGATTATTGGGAATGGTTCAGCATCCGGGCTTTTTAACCAATGGACTATTTTATGTAGCATACAATTATAATAATGCCGGCAACTATCGTGAAAAACTGGTGCAGCTGAAATTTGAGAATGGCAACATTCAGACAATAAGTACCTTATTAGAAAATATTCCGGCTTCAGGTATTCATAACGGGTCTAGATTATGGATTACAAATGAAGCCGTTCCAAAGATCTTTATGACTACCGGCGATGCATCTGTTCAAAATAATGCACAAATTACAACCTCACTTGCAGGCAAGGTTTTACGTTTTAACCTGGATGGATCTATTCCTGCCGATAACCCTTTTGCCGGGTCACCTGTATGGAGTATTGGGCATCGCAATCCGCAGGGGCTTGTTGTTGTAAACGGAATTATGTATGCCAGTGAGCATGGCCCAAACATTGAAGATGAGGTTAACATAATAGAAAAAGACCGAAATTATGGATGGCCAACCGTAGCAGGCCCCTGTGATCAACCTGCAGAAATAACTTTTTGTACGGCCAATAATGTAAAAGTGCCTATTTGGAGCAGTGGCAGCAGCACTATTGCAGTTTGCGGATTGGATTTTTATAATAATACCCGTATTCCTGTTTGGCAAAATAGTTTATTGATGCTTACATTAAAAGATGCCAGCCTGCGTGTGCTGACTTTAAGCCCTGATGCAAGATCTGTAGTTAACCAGCAAACTTTTTTAAAAAACAGGTTTGGCCGTTTAAGAGATATCTGTATTTCTCCGGCTGGAAGGGTTTACCTGTGTACCAGTAATGGAGGCAATGTTGATGTATTGGTTGAAATTTCTAAACCATAGCCTGTGTATTTGTATTAAATATTCCTTACATTTAAGTTTAGTAGCGGTTTTCAGCAGAAGACTACCTGTTCAAAACGGCCCGGGTCGTGCAGGCAATGCTCATGAAAAATATTATAAGTTCATGGACAGGTCTCCCTTATATAATTGTACTAAACATAAAATTTCAGCATGGAGGCAGTTTATATAATTGATACTATTCGAACACCCATTGGAAAATATGGAGGCTCATTAAGTGGCATCAGGCCAGATGATCTGCTGGCGCATGTTATCAGCGTTTTAGTAAAAAGAAATTCAACGATTGATGTAAATGCAATTGAAGATGTGATTGCAGGTGCGGCTAACCAAAGCGGTGAAGATAACCGTAATGTGGCCCGTATGGCTGCATTGATAGCAGGCTTACCGCCTAGTGTTGCAGGTAATACTGTAAACCGTTTGTGTGCAAGTGGCCTGCAGGCAATAATGGATGGTGCCAGGGCAATAGCCTGTGGTGATGGGGAATTGATGATTGCCTGCGGTGTAGAAAGTATGAGCAGGGCTCCGTATGTTATGCCTAAAAGTACAAGTGCTTTTGCAAGGGATCCACAGGTAGCGGATACAACACTGGGTTGGCGTTTTGTAAATAAAAGGCTGGCCGAAATGTACTATCCCTACACGATGGGCGAAACTGCAGAGAATGTTGCAAAACGATGGAACATCAGCAGGAATGCACAGGATGAGTTTGCTTTTGAAAGCCAGCAGAAATATGAAAAAGCGTTGGCAGAAAATAAATGGCTTGCTGAAATTACACCGGTACAGGTACAAATAGGTAAAGATGTTTTTGATTTTGATAAAGATGAACATCCCCGTTTATCAAGCCTGGAGAAACTGCGGCAATTAAAACCGGCGTTTGCAAAAGAAGGAACGGTTACTGCCGGTAACAGCAGTGGTATTAATGATGGGGCAGCTGCCATGTTATTGGCGGGCGAAACTGCCGTTAAAAAATATGGACTAAACCCCATGGCAAAAATTATAAGTATGGCTGTAGCAGGTGTTGACCCTTCAATAATGGGTATTGGTCCTGTACCTGCCAGTAAAAAAGCATTGGATAGAGCTGGTTTATCTGTTGCTGATCTGGGCCTGATTGAATTAAATGAAGCATTCGCTTCTCAATCCATTGCCTGTATTCATGATCTGGGATTGGACCTGGAAAAAGTAAATGTAAATGGCGGAGCCATTGCTTTGGGGCACCCATTGGGTTGCAGCGGGATAAGAATTTCCACCACATTATTATATGAACTGAAAAGAAGAAAGGCTAAGTATGGCCTGGCAACCATGTGTGTGGGCGTAGGGCAGGGGGCGGCAATTATTTATGAAAATTTATAAATTTTTGAGATAGTCAGCCAGCTTTTCAAAATGTACTGTTTCCTGGTTACCGGTTGCTAAATTTTTAACCGGGCAGCTTTGTTCTTCCATTTCTTTACTGCCGATGATGATAACAAAAGGAATGTTCTTCTTTTCGGCATAACTGAACTGTTTGTTGATCTTTGTTGTTTCATGATACAATTCGCAGGATATACCGCTGTTGCGTAGTTTTTGCATGATGCCAAATGCAAAATTACTTTCCAGTTCTCCCAAGTTAAATAACAACACCTTGGTACTAACCTGTAAATTCCCTGGAAATAATTTCAGTTCTTCCACCACATCATAAATCCTATCTACACCAAAGGAGATACCAACACCCGGTATATCAGGTACACCGAATAATCCTGTCAGGTCATCATAACGGCCACCGCCACCAATGGAGCCCATATTTATTTCTGCTGGCGCCTTGGCTTCAAAAATTACACCGGTATAATAATTTAATCCTCTGGCCAAAGTAAGATCAATGGCCAGGTTTATGTTTTTCGTTTGATTGTATAAAAACTCAATTTCAACAATTCCCTGTTTGCCAATTTCTATTGAACCGATCAAGGATCTTACCTGAAATAATTTTTCTTCATTTGTCCCTTTAATGTTTAGATAATTTTCTATAATTTTTACCTGGGCAGCATTTAAACCACGATGGTTTAATTCTTCTTTTACTTTTTGCAAACCAATTTTATCCAGTTTATCAATGGCTATTGTGATGTCGGTCATTTTATCTGCACCGCCACATAATTCAGCAAGAGCTGTTAAAATCTTACGGCTGTTAATTCTTAATTCATAATTCTTAATGCCTAATTGAATAAAAACTTCATGATAGATATTGGCAAGTTCAACTTCGTTAAGCAAAGAAAGACTGCCAACCACATCTGCGTCGCATTGTGTAAACTCCCTGTAGCGGCCTTTTTGGGGCCTGTCGGCACGCCAAACAGGTTGTATCTGGTAACGGCGGAATGGGAAAGTAAGTTTGGTATGGTTCATGGCAACATACCGGGCAAAGGGAATGGTAAGATCATATTTTAGTGCCCGTTCTGTAATATCACTGCTGCTTTTGCCTTCCAGCAATTTATAAAACCCGGCTTTTGATTTCTCGATGTTTTTTTCATTGTTTATGCCGTTATTTAAAATCTTAAAAATAAGTTTATCCCCTTCTTCACCATACTTCCCCATCAGCGTTTCTAAATTTTCCATCGCCGGAGTTTCCAATGGTTGAAAACTGTATAACTCAAAAACATTTCTTATCACAGAAAAAATATAATTCCGTTTTCTTACCACTTCAGCCGAAAAATCCCTGGTGCCCTGCGGTATGGATGGTTTATTGGTCATGTGAAACGCCTGTTGTTATTTTATATATTTTTTTATAATGCTGTCACAGTTGTCTTTAATGATAGTAAATACCTGGTGGTAGCCGCCTTCAGGTCCATTCCAGGGATCGGGTACTTCCCGGTCTTCTCCAGGATATTGTTCATTTAAAAATAAACTTACTTTTTTTGAATCAAACTTATTTTTACCGATCAGCCTTATATCTTCCAGAACATCATCTGCCATGGCATAAATTAAATCGAATTGTTCAAGATCTGCAGCTGCAAATCGCCTGCTTCTTTGTTTGCTTATATCTATCCCGTTTATAGCAGCCACTTTAATGCTTAAATAATGTGGTGGTTCTCCGATATGATATCCGTTTGTACCTGCACTTTCAACCTGCCAGTTCAATCCGGCTTGTACTGCTTTTTTCTGTAAAATCCCTTCGGCCAATGGACTGCGGCAAATATTACCCAGGCATACCATTAAAATTTTCATGGGGCAAAGGTAATTAGCACCGGGCAATAAGCAATTGGCAACTAACAATTAATAACCTGATTCAATTTTGTGATATCAAATTGCCCGATGCCTATTGCAAATTGGTTTATGGAATCTGTAAACTACTACATCATATTGTTGAAAACGGCGCCGGTTTTGATTTTTTTTTAATTCCCGATAATTAGCGGGATCAAAACCAACCAACATGAATAAGAATATTATTTTGAAAGCTGATATCCTTGATATCATTTTCGAAAAACGTAATAAAGATTATGGAGCCTACGACTTGCGTAAGTTTTATCCCAAACGTTTAAAACGGGCACTGGGTTTTATGCTCATCATTGCCACGGCATTTTCAGCGTTAACTTTACTATCACCCAAAGTAAACGGGGTAATAACAATACCTTTTGATATTCCGCAAACTGAGATGAAAAAAGTTTATGACATTTCAAAGGAAGCAGCAAAAAAGCCTGAGGTAGCAAAACCTGAAACAAAGACAACAGCAACACCTGCAAATCAAAAAATATTTATAAAAAATCTTTTTATTGTATCTAATCATGTAAAAACCGACAGTATCACAACATTATTGCCTACTGATTTTATAGGTACAGAAAATATTGGTATTCTAAAACCGGGCACTGCCAGGGTACAGCCAGATAAACCGGAAGCGGTTATTGGCAATTCAGAAAAAATTACCCCAAATATGGATATTACATCAACAGTAGAGTTACATGTTGTTGATATACCACCGGTTTATCCGGGAGGTAATGATGCTTTACATAAGTTCCTGCAAAGAAATCTGCATAATCCTACAGATATGGCAGAAGGTGAATCAGTAAGTGTGCGAATAAGGTTTGTGATAAATTATAATGGTAAACTGCAGGGTTTTGTAACCGAACAGGATGGTGGAGAGCTGTTTAATAAAGAAGTTGTGCGGGTTTTGAAAAAAATGCCTGAATGGATACCTGGTAAAGCAAAAGGTCAAAATGTATCTGTGTACTATACGATTCCGGTAAAGTTTGAGTCAGCATATTAATTTTACGTAATTAATTTAGTATTTTCACCTTTCGGTTTGATTTTTAATTTGAAAAAGATATATAATGGCTTTAGAAGAGTTTGAAAAAGAACAATTAAGCGACAGGGAGAAGGGTTATATACGTATGCGGAGTATAATGGATTTCGGAATGGGGTTCCTCTGGATGGGCATGGGTATATTTATCATTTTTATTAAAAAATTCAGTGCAGACCTGGCAGCAAGGTATGATTCAACAATGTTTAAAGTATTTGGTGCTGTTTGTATTGTTTATGGATTATTCAGAATTTACAGGGGGTATAAGAAAAAATATTTAAGGGATAAATGAACAGGAAAAATTTAAGGCAGGTAACAATATTTGGGTTACTTTTTTTTACAACCGGTTTTTTTATACCGGGCTGTAATCAAAAAGCAAATGATAGGTCTGATACCGTTAAAAGTGGTTCCATTCATATAAGCGTAGATGAATCTTTTAAACCGGTAATGGAGGAGCAGATCAGGGTGTTTGAAAAATCATTTCCCGATGCGCATATCATTGCAGAATATAAAACCGAAGCAGATTGTTTTAAAGATTTTTATAATGATACTTTAAACAGAATGATCATTGTAACCCGTGGATTAAAAAATGAAGAAGATGCGTATTTTTATAATACACTTAATTACCGTCCAAAATGGGATAATATTGCAAATGATGCTATTACCGTAATCGTAAACAGTAAGAGTAATGATACCGTTTTAACATTTGAAAGATTAAAAAATCAATTATCAGGACTTACTAACCGGGACCAGAAAGTTGTTTTTGATGGTTTAAACGCTACAAGTACAGTAAGGTTTGCTATGGATAGCATTTTAAAAGGACAGAAATTTGATACAACTGTAGTGCAGGCAGTAAAAAGCAGCCGTGAAGTAATAGACTATGTCGCCAAAACTGAAAATGCTATGGGTTTTGTTGGTATCAGCTGGATTGGAAATCCGGAAGACAGTGCACAGGTTGCTATGTTAAAAAAAATAAAAATTGCTTATGTTTCCTGTGTAGTTTGTGATAGTGTACCTTTTGTAAAGCCAATGCAGGAAAGCATTTTAACGAGAAGATATCCTTTGGTACGTGGTTTGTATTATATACTTAAAGAAAATTACGACGGACTGGGCACAGGGTTTATTAATTTTCTGAATCAGGAAAGAGGACAGTTAATCTTTAAAAGAGCCTATTTGGGAACCAGGATGGAATTTGGGGTTAGAAAAGTAAAGATTAATCAAAAATTGTAAAAAGATTATCATGTTTTAATGTTGGAATGTTTGAAAAATTAATATTATTGTACAGACTTAAATAGCAAAATGAAATGAAGAAATTAAAATTTACACTTATTCTGTTTGTCAGTTTTCTGGCAGTACTTGGCAGCAATGCACAAAGTATTGATGACGGTAAAAAGTTTTTGTACTATGAAAAACTGATCAGTGCAAAAAATATATTCCAGCAATTAGTATCGGCTAATCCAAACAATGAGGAAGCAACTTATTGGCTTGGTCAAACTTTAATTGCTCCGGATGAAGATAAAAATGTAGAAGCTGCATATGCGGTATATCAAAAAGGATTGACTGCAAATCCCAACAGCGCATTGTTAAATGCAGGATTGGGACATGTTGAATTGCTGCAAGGTAAAACCCAGCAGGCCCGAAATCATTTTGAAACCGCTTTAAGCCTTAGTGCCGGCAAAAGTATTGAGGTATTGGATGCAATTGGTTTTGCCAATGGAGACTTTGATTCTAAATCAGGTGATGCTTTGTATGCGGTTGAAAAACTTACGTTGGCTACAAATATCAAGAAATTTAAAGATCCCGGAGTATGGACAAACCTTGGCGATGCGTATCGCAAACTGGGTGATGGAGGGGCTGCACAACGTAGTTATGAGGCGGCTCTGGCTATTGATCCAAATTATGCAAGGGCAAAATTCAGGATCGGGAGAATTTATCAGTCGCAGGGACGGAGCCAGGAAGCTATTTATTTAAAATATTATAACGATGCTATTGCTTTGGATGTCAATTATACACCAGTTTATTTTTACCTGTATCAATATTTTTACGAAACGGATGTTGTGAAATCTGCTGAATATTTAAACAAATATTTGAATGCAAAAGGTGAGGCAGATGAACCGGCCGGCTGTTTTATGAGGGCACAAATGAAATTTGCACAGGGGTTATTTGCAGAGGCTTTAACGGCCAGTGATGGCTGTATTGCCGCTAAGTCCGATCCTTATCCGAATATATACGGTGTTAAAGCATACAGTGCCTATAAACTGGGAGATTCTGTTACAGCTAAAGATGCTTTTGAAATGTATTTTAAAAAGCAAAAACCTGAAAAAATCGGAACACGTGATTATTATACTTATGGAGATGTGTTATTGAAATTCCCGGGTAACGAAGCTTTGGCAGGTACTTATATTGAAAAAGCTGTTGAATTAGACAGCACCGAAACCGGGAAGGTAAATTTATTGAAATCAGTTGCCTCAACTTATGAAAGCAGGAACCAATACGGTGAAGCAGCAGACTGGTATAAAAAAGTATTGAAGGTAAAAGCTAACCCAAGTAAAACCGATATATATAATGCTGCATATGGTTATTACCGTATAGGAAGATTCCCACCAGCCATTGAGATTTTTAGTTTATATACTGAAAAATATCCTGATGATATTTTTGGTTATTATATGATGGGTAAATCTTTTTGGGCTATTGATACCCTGATGGAAATGGGCCTGGCCAATCCTTCCTTTTTAAAAGCTATGGAAGTAGGAGAAGCATACACTGATAAAACCAGGATCAAGCCTAATTTAATGGGTAGCTATAAGTATATGATTGCTTATGCAGCAAATATTGCAAAAGATAAAGCGATGGCAATAAATTATTGTGATAAAGCTTTATTGATTGATTCTGCCGACGCAGAAATTATCAATAATAAAGACGCCATCTCTAAAATAACTTTTAAGCCTGCTTCTTCAACAGTAAACAACAAGGCTGAAAAAATAAACATAGGCCCCGATGGTTCTATTAATATAATGTCAACAGATGGGTCAAGTACCGTTATAACAAAAGAGGGCAAAATAACCACAGTAAAGGATGGTATAACTACCATAACAGAAAATGGAAAAGTTACCAGGATAGGAAAGGATGGTAATGTAATTAATACCCCCCCACCTCCACCGGCACCTGTAAAACCAGGTACTCAAAAACCTGCTCCTCCAAAAAAAAACTAAAGCCGGTAAAGAAAAAAAAGGCGTAAAATAACAATAGAACCCCGTTATCTAAAAGATAATGGGGTTTTGTTTTATGAGCTATTGAATATTGCTCTTGCTGCCGTATTTTTGCCCACAATCATAGCGTAATTTATATGAAGTTTTTTTTATTACAGGCTACCGATGTAAATAATGCAGCCAATTACCTGCCCATTGGCCTTCAAATGCTTTTTGCAATAGGGCTGATAGCAACTATTATCGTTGGCTCTAATTATTTGGGTCCAAAAAGGGCCACTTCAGATAAACTGCAAAATTTTGAAAGCGGTATTCAAATAAGAGGTAATGCCCGCCAGCCAATGGCCGTTAAATATTTCCTGGTTGCCATTTTATTTGTTTTATTTGATGTAGAAGTGATTTTCTTTTATCCCTATGCTGTAAATTTCAGAGAATTAGGATGGGGTGGATTTGTAGCAGTGTTGGTATTTGTGTCTTTATTTATAACAGGGCTGGTTTATATATTTAAGAAGGGTGCTTTAAAATGGGAAGAGTAAAAAATTTGAAAATGTTTCAATTTGGAAATTTGAAGATGTAAAAGAACTTTTGGGTTTAAAAAGTGTTAAACAATCTTCAGATCGGCAAATAATCAAATTAAAAAATTAGTATGTCTCGTCCGGTTCAATTTAATAATCATATCAAATTCGAGGGTATTCCTGAAGGATATATGGGAGAAGGCTTTATGGCAACCAACTTTGAAAAAGTGGTGAGCCTGGCCCGTAAAAATTCCATCTGGCCTTTACCATTTGCAACCAGTTGTTGTGGTATTGAATTTATGGCCACAGCCGCCAGTCATTATGATTTGGCCCGGTTTGGTGCCGAGCGAATGAGTTTTTCTCCACGCCAATGCGATCTGTTATTGGTTATGGGAACCATTGCTAAAAAAATGGGGCCTGTTCTTCGCCAGGTTTATCTGCAAATGGCAGAGCCACGCTGGGTTGTAGCCGTTGGTGCCTGTGCATCTTCGGGTGGTATTTTTGATACCTATTCAGTTTTACAGGGGATTGATCAGGTTATACCTGTTGATGTATACGTTCCGGGTTGTCCGCCAAGGCCCGAAGCAATATTGGATGGATTTTTAAAAGTACAGGATCTGGTAAATGCAGAAGGATTGCGAAGAAGGCACAGTGATCAGTATAAAGAATTACTGGCGGGTTATGGAATACAATAGGCCCCTCCAAACCTCCCCCGAGGGGAGGCTTAAAGAGGCTTTATAACATAATTAATTTTCAAATTATCGAAGTGTTCAAAACCCTCCCCCGCGGGGGGAGACGGAGGGGGCTGTTATGACAAACAAAACAATACAACAAAAACTGACTGAAAAATTTCCCGATCAATTAACCGATTGGCAGGAGCCTTATGGGATGCTCACTTTTACAGCACCCAAGGACCTTAATTTAAAAGTGCTTCAGTTTTTATATGATGATTTGGAATTAAGGTTTCAGTTTTTGACCGATCTGCAGGCAGTACATTATCCTGATAATAAGGGTGCCGAACTGGCTGTAGTTTATCACTTGCATAACCTGATTGATAATGTTAGAATTCGTTTTAAAATATTTGTTGATATTGAAAAGCCGGATGTGTTCAGTGCAACAGCATTGTATCGCTCGGCTAATCATATGGAAAGGGAAACCTATGATTTTTTTGGAGTGAATTTTATAGGCCATCCAAATCTGATAAGGATCTTGAATGTTGATGAGATGGATTATTTTCCGATGAGGAAACAATATCCTGTTGAAGACCAGAGCAGGATCGATAAGGATGATGAGATGTTTGGAAGATAGCGGCCCCCTCTATCTCCCCCGAAGGGGGAGGAAATGGAGGAGATAAAAGCGAAGACTGTGTTTTGCTAAGCGAAAGCAGTTTGAGTTATTGTTGAGAGTAAAAATGAAGCTGAAGTGGAAGAATTGATTGTTTGGATATGTTTAATGTACCGTCCTTCTCCTTTTGGAGAAGGATAAGAGGATGAGGTCTGATGAATATTGATTTAACGTACAAGAGCCTGCCTGCCGGTAGGCAGGTGCTACGCCAACCTGCCGGAAGGTGAAGCTGATTAAAGAAAAAATGCAGACAACAAAATATTTATAACAAAACATAATCAAAGTCCCCTTCAGGGGATTTAGGGGCATGACTAACACCGATCATATTTTACTGCCTGAAGGAAGTATTGAAAAGCAAACCACCACGCTTAACCTGGGGCCAACACACCCGGCTACACATGGAGTGTTTCAAAATATCCTGGAACTGGATGGAGAACGCATTTTAAAATCTACTTCAACAATAGGTTATATTCACCGTGCATTTGAAAAGATAGCAGAACGCAGACCCCTTTATCAAATTACCCCGCTTACCGACCGGTTAAACTATTGTTCATCCCCCATCAACAATATGGGATGGCATATTACCTGCGAAAAATTATTGGGTTTAACTTTGCCAAAAAGAGTTGATTACTTAAGAGTGATCATTATGGAATTGTCCCGGATATCGGATCATTTGATCTGCAATTCTATTGTTGGAGTGGATAGTGGTGCTTTCTCCGGTTTTTTATACCTGATGCAATTTCGTGAACTAATCTATGAAATATATGAAGAAATATGTGGCTCCCGTCTTACTACTACTATTGGGCGTATTGGCGGTTTTGAAAGGAATTTCACTCCTAAAGCGTTCGAAAAACTCGAAAAATTCCTGAAAGAGTATCCCAAACAATTAACAGAGTTTGAAAACCTGTTTACCCGTAACCGGATCTTCATGGATCGTACGATCGGCTGTGGGCCTATCTCTGCCGAACGTGCATTAAATTACGGTTTTACCGGGCCAAACCTGCGTGCGGCAGGTGTGGATTATGATGTACGTATACATACACCTTACAGCAGCTACCAGGATTTTGATTTCACCGTTCCGGTTGGTACCACAGGTGATTGTTATGACCGCTTTTTGGTTCGTAACGAGGAAATGTGGCAGAGCCTTAGTATTATAGAACAGGCTTACCAGAAAGTACAGGAATTTAAAGGCGCCGAGGCTGAAGTGTTTCATGCGGATGTACCTGCCTATTATTTACCTGAGAAAAAAGATGTGTACACTAAAATGGAAGCACTCATCTATCACTTTAAAATTGTGATGGGTGAAACCGAAATGCCTGCCGGCGAAGTGTACAGCTCTGTAGAAGCTGCCAATGGAGAGCTGGGATTTTATTTGATCAGTGATGGGGGAAGAACACCTTACCGTTTACATTTTCGCAGGCCATGCTTTATTTATTACCAGGCTTTTGAAGAGTTGGTTAAAGGTGGCATGTTGAGTGATGCAGTAATTACCATGAGTAGTTTGAATTTAATTGCTGGGGAGATGGATGCATAAAAGCCCCCTCCGCCTCCGCCGCGGCGGAGGAACTAAGAGCAAGGACTTGAATTAAGAAAAGAGCAATAAATAATTATAAATTTTAAAAGTCCCCTTCAGGGGATTTAGGGGTATGATAAAATTTACTGAACAAAAATTAAATGAGGTAAGGGAAATTATTTCCCGTTATCCCGAAGGCAAACATAAAAGTGCCCTGTTGCCGGTATTGCACCTGGCACAGCAGGAGTTTGGCGGATGGCTGGATGTGCCGGTGATGGATTATGTGGCTTCTGTTTTAAATATTGAGCCTATTGAAGTGTACGAGGTAGCGAGTTTTTACAGCATGTATAATTTAAGCCAGGTTGGTAAATATATGTTTGAAGTTTGTCAGACAGGGCCCTGCATGATCAACGGCAGTGATAATATCATTAATTACATCAAAGAGAAATTAAATATTGGCGTTGGTGAAACAACGGCTGATGGTATGTTTACTTTAAAAACGGTTGAGTGCCTGGGTGCCTGTGGCTATGCACCGATGATGCAGTTAGGTAAAATTTACAAAGAACATTTAACCACAGAAAAAGTTGATGCGATCATTGAAGAATGCAGGGCAAAAGCAAATTGATCATTGAAAAAATTACTTACGATATTGTTTTTCTTTTTGGTTGCAATTGCAAATGCGCAAACTGATGAAGAAAAATTAATAAGTACAGCTAAAGAATTTCACCAGGCATTGGTTAAAATGAACACAGTTTCTATCAACCAACAAACGGATAAAGTATTAAGTTACGGCCACAGCAATGGTTGGGTAGAAAATAAAACAGATATTATTAAGAACCTGGAAACCGGTTATATCAGTTACCAGAGTTTTAAAGAAGATAGTATTTCAGTTTTGATAAACGGGAATATGGCTAATGTGCGATTTGTGGCAGACATTACTGCAACCATGAAAGCCACAACAAACACCTATCATTTAAAAGTGCTGGAAGTGTGGGTGAAGAAAGGAAAGCGTTGGGTGTTGTTTGCAAGACAGGCGGTTAAGGCCACCTCCGCCCCCTGAAGGGGGAACTTGGAGCCTGATTATTTGAAACTGCGTTAAAAAAGTAATTGATTGAAATAAAAATGTTGGCAACAAAAAATAAATCATAAAACACAATCGTCCACCGCCGCGGCGGGGCTAGGGGCTTATGAGTAAAAAATTATTATTAGAAAAAGCACATGTTGAAAACATCAGGTTATTTGATGTGTACCGCCGTGAGGGTGGTTACCGCAGTGTGGAGAAGGCATTAAAAATGTCCCAGGCCGATATTGTGGAAGAAGTGAAGAAAAGCGGCTTACGAGGCCGTGGTGGTGCAGGTTTTCCTACCGGTTTAAAATGGAGTTTCATTGCAAAGCCAGAGGGCATTCCCCGCCACCTGGTAGTTAATGCCGATGAAAGTGAACCCGGTACTTTTAAAGACAGGTACCTCATGGAATTTATTCCGCACATTTTGATTGAGGGAATGATCACCTCTTCTTATGCATTGGGCTCCAATGTTTCATATATATATATACGTGGTGAGTATGCCTGGATCGTTACTATTTTAGAACAGGCCATTGCCGAGGCAAAACAAAATGGTTTTCTGGGTAAAAATATTTTAGGCAGCGGATTCGATTGTGAGATTTATATTCATCGTGGTGCAGGTGCTTATATCTGCGGAGAAGAAACAGCATTGCTTGAATCGCTGGAAGGCAAAAGAGGAAATCCAAGGATCAAACCTCCTTTCCCGGCTGTAAGAGGTGTATGGGACAGGCCAACGGTTGTTAATAATGTAGAGACCATTGCTGCTGTGGTACCTATCATTAATGATGGCGGTGATGCATATGCCAGGATCGGAGTTGGTAAAAGTACCGGAACAAAATTAATGAGTGCCTGTGGCAATATTAATAAACCCGGTGTTTACGAAATTGATATGACCATCTCCGTTGAAGAATTTATTTACAGTGATGCATATTGCGGTGGCATCCCCCATGGTAAAAAATTAAAGGCCTGTATCCCGGGCGGGTCATCAGTTCCCATACTACCGGCCAATTTATTGTTAACAACTGCCAAAGGTGAAAAAAGATTGATGAACTATGAAAGCCTGAGTGACGGCGGTTTCGCAACAGGCAGTATGATGGGCTCCGGTGGTTTCATTGTTCTGGATGAAGACCAGTGTGTGGTAAAACACACGTATACCTTAGCAAGATTTTACCGCCATGAAAGCTGCGGTCAATGTTCGCCCTGCAGGGAGGGAACCGGATGGATGGAAAAAATATTATTGAATATTGAGAATGGAAAAGGAAAGTTGAGTGATATAGATCTGCTCTGGGATATTCAGCGTAAGATAGAAGGCAATACAATTTGTCCGTTGGGAGATGCAGCAGCCTGGCCGGTTGCAGCAGCAATAAGGCATTTCAGAGATGAGTTTGAATGGCATGTTTTAAATCCGGATGAATGTTTGAAAAAGAATTACGGGCTGGCTCATTATGCGGATAAAATTAATATACCTGTTTTAGTGTAACTCGAATGAAAAAGATCATAATAACATTAATGTTCTGTTTTTTTGTGAAAGCCTGCTTTTCCCAAAGTGGGGTTCGTTATTCCAATACAAAGCAAGGACAGTTATACATATTGTGGGGATGGAACCGGGCTGCTTATACAAAAAGTAATATTAGTTTTAAGGGCAATGATTATGATTTTCATTTAAAAAAAGTGGCTGCACATGACAGGCCAACTCGGGTTAGTTTTCACGATTATTTACAAGTAAACAGAATTACCATACCGCAAACAAATTTCAGATTAGGCTATTTTATCCGTAAAAATATAGCCATATCTGTTGGGTTTGATCACATGAAATATGTAATGGATAGTGACCAGACAGTATTTATGAATGGAGTTATTGAACAGGCAGGTTCATATAAGGGATATTATAATGCTGAAAAAAAGTTGACAAAAGATTTTCTCAGGTATGAACATACCGACGGATTAAATTATATCAATATAGATGGCGAAAAATATTTTAACCTGTTTCATTCTTCCGGTAATACATGTATCATTGATGCTTTATTAGGTGCAGGTGCCGGGGTACTAATGCCGAGAACCAGCGTGCAATTGCTGAATTATGAAAAAAGTGACCAGTTTCATATTTCAGGTTTTGGACTAAGTTTAAAAACAGGTATGCAGTTAACTTTTTTTAAGCACCTCATCATTAGATTTGAAAATAAATACGGATACATAAATATGCCTGACATTATTTTGCATAAAAAAGGAATTGCAGGGCGGGCAAAGCAATCCTTCTTTTTTACTGAATTTGATGGTTTGATCGGTGGAAGCTTTTCGTTAAATGGCAAAAGCAATAAAAAGCAAAAAAGTAAATAGTACGGAACAATGGCTGAAGAAGTTAAAAAAGAAACGCCGGCAAAATTTAAAGTAACTATCGACAACATCACCATAGATGTTGCCCCCGGTACTACTATATTAAATGCCGCCAGGCAGATCGGTGGCGATGTTACCCCGCCTGCCATGTGTTATTACAGTAAGCTGGAAGGAAGTGGTGGTAAATGCCGAACCTGTTTGGTGGAAGTTGCTGCAGGCTCAACAGCCGACCCAAGGCCCATGCCAAAACTAATGGCCAGTTGCCGCACAACAGTAATGGATGGGATGGTAGTAAAAAATATGACCAGCGAAAAAGTAATTGATGCCAGGAACGGCGTAGTAGAATTTTTATTGATCAATCATCCGCTGGATTGTCCTATCTGCGACCAGGCAGGTGAATGTCATTTACAGGACCTCGGTTACGATCATGGAAAAGAAGGAACCCGTTACGAATTTAAAAGAAGGACTTTCGAAAAAGAAGACATCGGCCCTTACATACAATTACATATGACCAGATGTATTCTATGTTATCGATGTACCTATGTAGCAGATCAGATAACAGATAAAAGGGTGCATGGTATTTTAGACCGTGGCGATCATGCTGAAATATCAACTTATATTTCCAAGGCCATTGATAATGATTTCAGCGGCAATATGATTGATGTTTGCCCGGTTGGTGCATTAACCGATAAAACTTTCCGTTTTAAAAACAGGGTATGGTTTACCAAACCGGTAGATGCACACCGCAAATGCGAAAACCCCAAATGCTGCGGCAAAGCTACTTTATGGTTACGTGGCGATGAAGTTTACCGGGTAACAGCCCGTAAAGATGAATGGGGTGAAGTGCAGAGCTACGATGGTAAACCGGGCTGGATCTGCAATTCCTGCCGTTTTGATAAAAAGAAAACTAGCGATTGGATAGTAGAAGGCTTGACCACCATCAGCCGTCATTCAGTTATAAGTGCGAATAAATATGCAACTTTAGAGATGCCCAATGATACCATTAAAAAAGTATTGCACGGCCGGGATCCAAAATTGTTGATGAACATACATAATGTTAGCGGTGTAAATAATCCTAACATTCATTTAAGTGAAATTGAAAGACCATCGCACATGGAAGATTTTGCAAAATCAGGAGACTTTGTAAAGGGAGAAGGTGAATCAACACAATGGGGTTTACCCAAAGAATAAAATTTATAAAACAGGGTTATGCTTTTAGCAATTGATTTGGCATTAATTATTGAGAAACTGATTTTGATCATTATTGTGGTAATGGCATCATTAGTTATTGCCATGTATGCTACTTATGGGGAAAGAAAAATAGCAGCTGTTTTACAGGACAGGCGGGGGCCAAACCGTGCAGGTCCTTTTGGAATTTTGCAACCGCTGGCAGATGGTTTGAAATTGTTTTTTAAAGAAGAGATCATTCCCGATTTTTCCTCTAAATTTTTATTCATACTGGGCCCTTCACTGGCCATGCTTACTGCAATTATGACCAGTGCCATTGTTCCCTGGGGTGATAAAGTACATTTTTTTGACAGGGATATTACATTACAGATAGCCGATGTTAATGTGGGCATCTTATATGTTTTTGCAGTGGTAAGTATGGGCGTTTACGGCATCATGATTGGCAGCTGGGCAAGTAATAATAAATTTTCTTTAATGGGCGGCTTAAGGGCAGCCTCACAGATCATCAGTTACGAGCTGGCCATGGGCATAACCATCATTGCCCTGCTGATGGTAACCGGAACCTTGAGCCTTAAGGAAATGGTATTGCAACAGCAAGCCGGATATTGGAACATCGTATATCAACCTTTGGGTTTTTTATTATTTTTAATTTGTGCATTTGCAGAATGTAACCGTTCGCCATTTGATCTGGCCGAAGCAGAGAGTGAATTGATTGGTGGTTATCATACCGAGTATTCCTCCATGAAATTAGGCTTCTATCTTTTTTCGGAGTACATTAATATGTTTGTAAGCAGTGTGATCATGGCTACTTTGTTTTTTGGCGGATACGACATACCATTTTTAAATGAAGCAAATTACGATCAAAACTGGATGGCTTTGTTTGGTGTTTTGGCATTGATGGCAAAAGTGGTTGGGTTTATATTCCTGTTTATGTGGGTACGCTGGACCATTCCAAGATTCAGATACGATCAGTTGATGAACCTGGGTTGGCGGATATTGATTCCAATATCTTTATTCAATATGCTGGTAACGGGCGCAATCATTTTATTGAAACAAAATAACTGGCATTTTTAATTTTTTAAAAAATAAATAAAGCTCCGCCGCGGCGGATTTGGGGTATGCAAGCATTAACAAACAGAGTAAAGCAGATTGATCGCCGGAAAATGAATTTTCTGGAACGGCTTTATTTAGTCGCCATTTTTAAAGGAATGCTCATCACATTCAGTCATATCTTTAAAAAGAAACCTACGATCAATTACCCTGAAAAGACAAGGCCTTTCAGCCCGGTTTTTCGCGGACTTCAAATTTTAAACAGGGATGAAGAGGGACGTGAAAACTGTACGGCCTGTGGTTTGTGTGCGGTTGCCTGTCCGGCTGAAGCTATTACTATGGAAGCTGCAGAAAGACAACCGGGTGAAGAGCATTTATACAGGGAAGAAAAATATGCAGCTAAATATGAGATCAATATGCTGCGTTGTATTTTTTGCGGGTTATGTGAAGAGGCTTGTCCAAAAGATGCCATTTATTTAAGCGAAACTTTTGCACCTGCCGATTACCAGCGTAAACAGTTTATTTATAAAAAAGAAGAATTATTGATTCCGCACCCAACAGAAAATCCTGAAGCCTATAAAAAAGCATTAGGTAACAGGGCGAAGAAGGAAAATATTATTTAACGAAAACACCCTCCCCCTTTGGGGGGAGATGGAGGGGGCTTATGAGCTTAACTGAAATATTATTTTGGGGTTTATCTGTTATGGCCCTGTTCAGTGCCATTATGGTAGTGGCCAGTAAGAGTCCGGTGCACAGTATCTTATATCTTATTGTGGTATTCTTTGCCATTTCGGGCCACTATATTTTATTGAATGCCCAGTTTTTAGCTATTGTAAATATCATAGTATATGCAGGGGCAATTATGGTGCTGTTTTTATTTGTTGTAATGCTGATGAATTTAAATGCCGAATCGGAACCAAAAAAACGCAGGGTTTTACAGTTTGCCGGATTGATTTCCGGGGGATGTCTTTTCCTTGTTTTAATTTCGGCAATATCAGAAACTGAACAGGCATCCAATATGGTTCAGATGGGTGGTGGCGATTATGGCCTGATCAAAAACCTGGGACTGGTTTTATTTAACAATTATGTGATACCATTTGAAATCAGCTCGGTTTTGTTTTTAAGTGCAATGATTGGTGCTGTAGTGATTGGGAAAAAAGAAAGCAGTTAATTTTTTATAACACGGATTTTAATGAATTACACGAATTGATTTTTAGTTTAAAAAATAGTTACGTAGGCAGGATCGATAATTCGTGTAATTGGTGTAATTCGCATAATTAGTGATATGGAGATCAAATGGTACATCGGTTTGGCAGTGGCGCTTTTCTGCACCGGAATTGTTGGAGTGTTAACACGCCGTAATTCCATCATCATTTTTATGTGCATTGAGTTAATGCTTAATGCGGTGAATTTATTATTGGTGGCATTTTCAAAAATGCATGCGGCTTCGGCATTGGTTCAGTCTAACCCAAATGTGGTAAGCGATGCACAGATCTTTGTATTTTTTATAATGGTGGTAGCTGCGGCAGAAGTTAGTGTGGGACTGGCTATCATTGTTATGCTATATAGAAATACACATTCGGTGGATGTGAATTTTTTAAACAGGTTAAAGAACTAAGCCCCCATCCCCTAAAGGGGAGAAAGGCAAGAGTTTTTGATATTCGAAATAAATTTTTAACTAAAATTCTCCGCCAACCGGCGGATTAGGGGCATGAGTAATGTTTTTCAATTAGTTTGGCTGATACCTTTACTTCCCTTGCTGGGGTTTTTAATTAATGGCCTGGGTAGAAAACAGCTATCAAAAACAATGGCCGGTATCATCGGCAGTGGAACTGTTTTTCTTTCTTTCCTGATAAGTGTAGCTGTTTTTTACAGTGTTACAAATGGTAATACTTATGTTGCCCATTATTTCGATTTTATTAATATTACAGCGCTTAAAATCGGTTTCGATTTTCAGATCGATCAGCTTTCTTCCATCTTCTTATTGATCATTACCGGAGTTGGTTTTTTAATACATGTGTATTCAACAGCCTACATGCACGATGAAGAACCCAAAGATTTTGCAAAATATTTTTCCTTCCTGAATCTTTTTATTTTCTCTATGTTGTTACTGGTGATGGGTGCCAACTATGTTATTATGTTTATTGGTTGGGAAGGCGTGGGGCTTTGTTCTTATTTACTTATTGGCTACTGGTTTAAAAATACCAACTACAATATTGCGGCTAAAAAAGCCTTTATCATGAACCGTATCGGTGACCTTGGTTTTTTACTGGCTGTTTTTTGGCTGATAACAAAACTGGGAACAGCAGATTATCAGGAAGTTTTTGCAAATGTTTCTAAATTAAGCGTAACAGATATTACCGGTATTTCCTTATTATTATTTGTAGGCGCCATGGGCAAAAGTGCACAGATTCCTTTGTACACCTGGTTGCCAGATGCGATGGCAGGCCCAACACCGGTAAGTGCTTTGATACATGCTGCAACTATGGTTACCGCAGGCATTTACATGATTGCACGCAGCAATATTTTATATACTATGGCACCGGTTACGCAGGGCGTTGTTGCCATTGTTGGTTTATCAACTGCCATTCTTGCTGCTACGATCGCTTTAAAACAAAATGATATTAAAAAAGTATTGGCTTACTCAACCGTAAGTCAGTTGGGTTATATGTTTTTAGCACTGGGCGTTGGAGCATATACAGGAGCTGTGTTTCATGTTATGACACATGCATTCTTTAAAGCTTTATTATTCCTTGGTGCCGGTAGTGTTATTCATGCCATGAGTGGCGAACAGGACATCCGTAACATGGGCGGACTGAAAAAATACATGCGTGTTACGCACATTACTTTCCTATTGGCATGTTTGGCCATTGCAGGCATGCCGCCTTTCTCAGGTTTCTTTTCCAAGGATGAAATTTTAGCGGCTGCATTTGAAAGATCTCCCCTGCTTTGGGGTGTGGGTGTTGCCGGTGCGATTATGACCGCTTTTTATATGTTCCGTTTATATGCTATGACCTTCCTCGGCAAATTCAGGGGTGCACATGAACAGGAGCATCATGTGCATGAAAGTCCGAAAGCAATAACCATTCCTTTGATCATACTGGCCATACTTTCTGTCATTGGTGGCTGGATCGGCATACCAGAAATTTTTATGCATGGCGGACACAGGCTGGAAGCGTTTTTAGCGCCGGTGTTTGCACAAAGCAATGCTTTAACTGTGAAGCATCCTTTATCCCATTCAACAGAATATATGTTAATGGGCATTTCTGTTGGTGCTGCATTGGTCGCTTTGATTTATGCCTGGAGCAAATTCAGCAAATACCAAAAAACAGATGTTGAAGAAACCGGGCTTGGAAAAGTGTTGGCCAACAAATGGTATGTTGATGAATTGTACGATGCCATCATTGTAAAACCTGTTCAATCAATCGCTGGATATTTAAGTAATATTTTTGAGAAAAAAGGTATTGACGGGTTTGTGAACGGTGTAGGCAAGGCTGTTAATTACAGCAGCCGGCAAATACGGTTATTGCAAACGGGCCAGGTGGGTACTTATGTATTGATGATGGTACTTGGTATTTTAATATTTTTTATTATTCAATTGTTTTTGTGATGTCAGATTATCCGGTGAAACCGGTATAAGATGACATCATGCCGATAGCAAAAGCAATTGAATTTCTTGGTATAAATCGGCATAATAAGTAGATATGGACCCAAAAAATATTTGGATAACATTTCCGGAGTTGTTGATCTGGTTTCCGTTGATAGCGGGATTGCTGGCATTGGTGATACGTAAGGAGAAAACAGTTAAAACCTGGGCAATACTTTCTTCGCTGATAACTTTAATGATATCTGTTGCAAGCCTGTATTATGCTGATAACGGAAAGTATTTTTACTATAATAATGTAAGCTATTTCTGGCTAAAAAACCTGGGCAGCAATTTTACTTTGGGGCTTGATGGTATGGGACACCTGTTAACTGCATTAACAGCCGTTTCTTTTCCGGTAATATTTATTGCTACTTTTAAAACTAACTATAAAAATGCAAATGTATTTTACGGTTTAATGTTGTTAACACAGTCCGGTTTAATGGGTGTGTTCTCTGCAATGGACCTGTTGGTCTTTTATTTTTTCTGGGAGCTGGCTGTTATACCGGTTTACTTTTTGTGCAGCCGCTGGGGCGGAGAACGGAGAATTCAGGCAACTTTTAAATTCTTTGTGTACACTTTTGCCGGTTCGTTATTAATGTTGGCAGGTATTATTTATGTGTATATGCATACCGTTCCGGCAGCTTTTGCCGATCATTCATTTGCTATAAATGCGATCTATTCAGCAGATCTTTCACTGGCAGAGAAAAACTGGATATTCTGGCTGTTCTTCATTGCCTTTGCTATTAAGATGCCCGTGTTTCCTTTTCATACCTGGCAACCCGATACTTACGAGCAGGCACCAACTGCAACAACTATGGTATTAAGCGGTATTATGGTAAAGATGGGCGTTTTTGCAGTAATACGATGGATAATCCCAATCTTTCCTGATGCCGTTTTAAAGTTTGATAATATCATTATCGGATTATCGGTATTTGGAATGATCTATGCCAGCTTAATTGCCATTAAACAGGATGACCTGAAACGGTTTGTAGCATATTCTTCTATTGCCCATATTGGTTTAATGTGTGCCGCAATTTTTACGAAAACTGAAATTGGATTGCAGGGGGTAATGATACAGATGTTCAGTCATGGTATTAATATAATCGGCATGTGGATAGTCGTTGATTTAATTGAAAAACAAACCGGCACGCGGAAAATTTCTGAACTGGGTGGAATTGCCCAAAAAGCACCGGTATTAACTATTTTCCTGGTAGTAATTGCGCTGGCAAATATTGCATTGCCTTTAACCAATGCATTTGTAGGGGAGTTTATGATGTTCAGTGGCTTATTTAAATTCAATATGGTTTATACTGCATTCGCTTTGATAAGTATAATTTTGTCAGCTGTTTATACATTGAATATGGTGCAGAAGGTTTTTTATGGTGAGGCAAATACCATCACCGTAAAAATGCAGGAAATTTCATTAAATCAGAAATTAATACTGACCCTGTTGCTGGTATTTATTTTTCTGTTTGGTGTTTACCCGCAACCACTTTTAGATTTAACAAAAGATACAGTAACGGTTATTATAACAAAAGTAACAAGTATTAAATAACAATAAAAATCAGCTTCCCCTTCAGGGGATAGGGTATGAATGCAATAATATTAACAGCAGTTTGGGGTGTTGTGATGATGTTGGGCGGTGCTTTTATTAAAAGTAAAACCACACCCAGGTACCTGGCAATTGGCGGATTGGCAGTAATACTTATTGCAAATTGCATGCAATTGAATTCAGGGCTTTCATTTTTTTTGGTTGATGTAAAAGGAATGTTACAATTCAGCAGTTTTAATTTAACTTTTATCAATGTGGCATTTGGCTGTACCCTCCTTTTCTTTTTATTGAACGGAAGAGATATTGAAAAAGTAGGCGAAAATGTTTCGGAATATTTTGCGCTGCTTTTTTTTATTTTATGCGGCATTGCTATTATATCAACATTCAATTCTTTACTGATGTTGTTTATCGGTATTGAAATAGTTTCTATACCATTATATATTTTAACCGGCAGCGATAAAAGGAATTTAAAAAGCAACGAAGCCGCTTTGAAATATTTTTTAATGGGTGCATTTTCAACCGGCATCATGTTATTGGGTATTGCTTTTCTTTATGGCGGAAGCGCAACCGGTTCATTTTTTATCACAAATATTATTTCAGGCAATGGCCCTATGCCTGCAATGATTGCAGCAGGACTGGTGTTGTTATTGGTATCTATGTCTTTTAAGGTATCGGCTGCACCATTTCATTTCTGGACACCCGATGTTTACGACGGAGCACCAACAGTCTTCACCTCATTCATGGCTACGGTTGTAAAAAGCGCAGCATTTTTTGCCTTTGTTCGGTTATTTGAAAACACGTTTGGCAATATGCATCAGCAATGGCAAACACTGGTTGTTATTTTAATTGCCGCAACGTTATTAATTGGAAACCTTACCGCAGTTTTTCAGCAAAGTGTAAAAAGGATGTTGGCATATTCGAGCATCGCACAGGCAGGATTTATGCTGTTTTCATTATTTGCTTTAAGTAACCTGGCTAAAGAAGGATTGGTATTATATACAGCAGCTTACAGCCTGGCAAGCATTGGGATCTTTGCCATCCTGATAAAAATGAAAGATTATACCATTGACGGGTTTAATGGACTGGCAAAGCAGCAACCTCTTCTGGCCATTACTGCTTCTGTATTTCTTTTGTCTTTAACAGGAATACCCTTAACAGCCGGGTTTCAAAGCAAATTTTATATGTTGATGGCTGCAGTTCAAAATGGCAATCATTTCTGGTTAGTAATATTTGCTGTTTTGTGTGCAGCAATCAGTGCTTATTATTATTTCAGGATTATTCAGGCAATGTTCTTTAAAGAAAACACTGAAGATACTTTACTGGCCGATGATATAACACCGGCTTTTAAAATTTTACTGGTCATCACTTCAGTTTTAATAATCGCACTGGGATTATTCCCCAATTTACTCACAAGCTGGTTGTATTTTTAAGCCGGCAGTACCGTTTATAAAAGTTTTATAGTATAATTGTTTTCTGTCCTTAACTTTAGGCTGCACATATATCATACATGACTTTTAAAGATACACTTGCTCTGTCCTGGCGTAATATTATAGGAAATAAATTACGAACCACTATTACTGTTATTATAATAGCACTAGGCATCTTTGCATTAATTCTCATTATTACAGCAATTCAGGCAGCCAGTAATAGTCTGACTACAAGCTTTTCTACAATGGGCGCCAATTCATTCAATATAAGGTATAAAGACAGAAATATCCGTATTGGAGGCGGCAGGCAAAGTAATACAACCAAAACAAGTAAATCTTCATTAAAAGAAAAGAAATCCAATATGGGTAAGGTTATTACTTATGATGAAGCAAGGGCCTTTAAAGAAAGATACCTTTTTCCGGCAAAAGTAAGCCTGGCTTTAATGGGCCCCAGGGGAATTGTAGTAAATAATGACACAAAAAAAACCAACCCTGATGTATCAGTTTTAGGGGGTGATGAAAATTACCTGGAACTGAATGGATATAAGATCGAATATGGAAGAAACATTACTACAACTGATGTTGAAACAGGCAGAAGTATCTGTCTGTTGGGCAATGGGGTAGCTCAAAAACTCTATCCTGAAAATCCGGGAAAAGCAATTGATAAAATAGTGCGTGTAGATCATACGCCTTATCGTGTTATTGGAGTATTGGAAGATAAAGGCTCCAGTGCATTTTTTAATTCCAGTAAAATAATAGTCACTTCTTACAATAATATAAGGCGGTTATATTCAACCCAAAATGCATCTTTTAATGTAGGTATTATGGTGTCCGATCTTAAACTGATGGATGCAGCAATTGGTGAAGCAAAAGGAGCATTCAGGCCAATCAGAAAATTAGATGTAACTGAAGAAGCAAATTTTTATGTTGATAAAAGCGACAGTATCGCGGAAGCACTTTTGACAAATCTTGGATTTTTAGAAAAGGGAACCATTGGCATTGCCTTTATCACTTTAATAGGAGCAGCAATCGGTTTAATGAATATTATGCTGGTAGCTGTTAATGAACGTACAAAGGAAATTGGCCTGGTAAAAGCATTGGGGGGTACCAAAAAAGATATAAGGGCTCAGTTTTTATGGGAATCAGTTTTAATAAGTTTATTAGGTGCAGTCGTAGGTATTATTTCCGGTATTTTATTGGGAAATGTAGTTGCTATTTTATTAAAAACGGGTTTTGTAGTGCCATGGGGATGGGTAATTTCAGGAATTTTTGTTTGTTCATTTGTTGGCTTGGCAGCTGGTTTATACCCGGCTTATAAAGCCTCAAAATTAGACCCGATTGTTGCTTTAAGGTATGAATAAGCCTGATTTGTATATATCAAACAGACACCATCCGTTCGATTTTTTCAAATATTTCAGGGTATTTCAGAAAAAAATTGTGTAAATAATACATTTTAGCATCGTAAAAAAAAAAATATAAAATAATTATTTCGTAAGTTGTAGCTTTCATTTATTTATTTAACTTGTGCATCTTGTTTTATATGAGTTATAATTATTAATATAAATTGAAAGCCGGTTATTAAAATTGAACTGCAATCCTAAATTCATCATAAACAGAAAATTAAATTTTTTTACAAACCAAAAATTAGATTTTTATGGCAGAGACTAAAACAACTGTAAAACCAACAACTTCAGTTCAGGCAAAAAAATCAAGCAATATTATATCATTGCTCGCCCCGGTACTATGTTTAATTGCAGGCTACATAATCTGGCGATTCGGATTAGGCAATCCATCCAATTTTGATAAAGCTGGCTCAGGTTGGTTTTGGCCTGATCGTGAGGGACCCCATTCTGCATTAAGCAAAATGTATTTGGGTGGTATTATTGTACCGGTATTGATTGGTACATTTTTAACCATGATGACTTTCGTTATTGAACGCTTTATGACCATTTCAAAAGCAAATGGTACCGGTAATAATGCTGATTTTATCCGTAAGGTTCAATACCAGTTAGCTAACAAAAATGTAGATGCTGCATTGGCTGAGTGCGATAAGCAAAAAGGTTCGGTGGGTAATGTAATGAAAGCTGGTTTACACCGCTACAAAGAAATGATCTCCAACACTGATCTAAGTACTGAGCAAAAAGTTATTGCCATACAAAAAGAAGTGGAAGAAGCAACTTCTCTTGAACTGCCTATGTTGGAAAAGAACCTGGTTTTCCTGTCTACGATTGCATCCCTGGCTACTTTAATTGGTTTGTTGGGTACAGTTGTTGGTATGATACGTGCGTTTGCCGGACTTGGTGAAGACAGTGGTGGTGCAGGTTCTGCAGCCCAGTTGTCCATTGGTATCTCTGAGGCCCTGTATAACACTGCTTTAGGTATTGGTACCTCTGCTTTTGCCATTATGTTTTACAACATATTTACAACAAAAATTGATGGTATCACTTACGGTATTGATGAGTCTGGATTTACTTTAACACAAACTTTTGCTTCTCTGTACAAATAAAAGTATGGATAATTTAAAGTTTTTCATCTTACCGGGTATTATATAGCTTCCGCCTTTTATTAAAATATTGGGGGAACATTAGCGAAGGAGTAAAGAAAAATTTAAAAACAGATAATTATGCCAAAAGTTAAAATACCACGCAAAAGTACCATCGTTGATATGACGGCTATGTGTGATGTGGCTTTTCTGTTGTTGACATTTTTTATATTGGCAACAAAACAAAAACCACCTGAAGTACTTTCCGTTAAAACACCTACTTCTGTGTCGAGTAAGGCAGCACCGGATAAATCCATATTAATTACGCTTACCAAAGAAGGTAAAGTATTTTTAATGCTGGGTGATGATACCAAAAAATCAGCTATCATTGACGATTTTAATACAACAAGGGGCCTTCAGTTAACCGGCCCCCAACTTGCCAAACTTAAAAAAACAGAGTTTATTGGTTTGCCCATAAACAAACTCAGATCAGCATTGGATGCAACACAGGAAATTCCGGCTACTGCAATGGATGGAATACCAACAGACAGCTCCAATAATGAACTGACTTTTTGGATGCGTAGTGTAACCAATGCTTACAAGGGTAGCGACATGAACAAACTTCAGGAAATGATTTTGGTTAAAGGAGACGGCGAAGCCCTGTACCCGATATTTAAAAATGTAAAGGAAGCTTTTAAAGCAAATGAAATTTTTAAGTTCCGGATAGTAACAGAAGGAGAGCAGGTTCCGTCAGGATCAGAATTGTATAAAACCGGTAAAGAAGTAAAAAAATAATAAAGATTATAAAAATAAAAAAGAATTACTATGGCAGAAATGGATACCTCGTCGGGTGGCGGACATAAAAAAGGCCCAGGCGTAAAAAAAGGAAAAAAGCTTTCTACCCGTGTTGATCTTACTCCAATGGTTGACCTTGGGTTTCTGTTAATCACTTTCTTTGTGTTTACCACAACCATGGCACAATCTACCGCCATGAATATGAATGAACCTAAAGATGACCCTGAAATGCAAATGAAGGTTAAAAACTCAGGAGCTATGACCATTTTATTGGGCAGGGGTAACCAGGTTTATTATTATTTTGGACAGTTATTGCCCGAAACGATCAGCCAGGAATTTAAAAGCACCACTTTTAAAGGGATACGTCAATTGATCCTGGATAAGAAAAACGCTACACCTATAGATGACCTGATGTATATCATTAAATCCGATGACAGGTCAACATTTAAAAATGCGATTGATATTCTGGACGAAATGGTAATTTCTGCCGTGCCTGCAGGGCACTATGCAGAAGTGCCCATGGTGGATGTAGAAAAAATGCTGATCAGTGAAACTGAAAAAGCAAACGGTATCAAGTAGATTTATGGAATTGGAACAATTTTGAATCTAATTAACAAAAGCGATTACCATGGAAGCAAATAAAATATTAACTGCCGATGTTCTTGATATTATTTTTGAAGGCAAAAATAAAGAATATGGGGCTTATGCATTACGGAAGTCTTATAAGCGTACATTAACAAAAGCGCTTATAATTACAGGAACTGCTTTGTTGTTGATATTAGCAGTTACACTCCTGGCCAATATTATAGAAAAAAACAGCAACAAAAAGAATTTTGATACAGTGGATACGCAAATGGCAGAAATTAAAGCGGAGCCACCACCACCGGTAGTACCCCCGCCGCCGCCAAAACCACCACCACCACCGGAAATTAACCAGGTAAAATTTACCCCTCCTAAAATTGTAAAGGATGAAGAGGTTAAACCTGATGAAAAGATTGAGGAAATTAAGGAAGACGCGGTTATCAGTACAAAAACTGTAGAAAGTGATAACAAAACACAGATTGTTCAGGCACCTGTTGAGGAAAAAGGAACCCAGGTTGTAGAAGTAAAAGTAGCAGATGATGAAAATAAGATTTTCACCAAAGTAGAAGTTGAAGCCGCTTTTCCAGGTGGAGAAGAAGCTTGGCGTAACTATCTTAAAAAGAACCTGGATGGTAACACACCGGTTGATAATGGTGCCAATGCCGGAACTTATACGGTAATAGTGAAATTTGTGGTGAGTAGAGATGGAAGTTTAAGTGATGTAACCTGTGAAAATGATCCCGGTCATGGTATGTGCAAGGAAGCAGTACGGGTTATTAAGAAAACAAAGAACTGGACACCGGCTATACAAAACGGACGAAATGTAAATGCATATCGCCGTCAGCCTATTACTTTTTTAGTAGAGGAGTATTAATTTTTTCAACAGTATATATTATTTATCCCGGCGAATTTTCGCCGGGTTTTTTATGGAAATGATTTGCTGTTCCATCTATTAATAAACTATTGGGTCATGGCAGAAATAGAAACAAAAAGATCAGCCGGAAAAAAGAAAAGATTTAATAAGAGATCTACCCGGGTTGACCTCACACCAATGGTAGATCTTGGGTTCTTACTCATAACATTTTTTGTGTTTACAACAGCCCTAACCACCCCAATGGCGATGAATATAGTTATGCCTTATGATAAAACGATTTCTACAGACCCTGTTTGTGAATCATGTGTGTTGACGGTTTTACTGGACAAATACAACCGTATAAAATATTATGAAGGGGCTGTTGAAAATAACCCGCCAGTAAAAGAAACGGGTTTTGCACCGGAAGAGATCAGAACAATAATAATGCAGAAAAAAACTGATGTAGAAAGGGTACGTGGAAGCGGGGATCAGTTTATACTCATTATCAAACCAGCTGCCGCCAGCAATTTTAAAAACTTTGTAGATATAACCGATGAGGTAACTATTTGCCAGATAAAACGATATTATATAGATGAAATAAATGATGCTGATAAAAGATTACTTCTTAAAAAATAATAGAATCAGGTTTCTTCAATAGCAGCCGGAGTGGGTATCTTTGCGATATGTCAGATCAAATTTCAGGTTGGGATGATACCATTGTTGCCTTAGCTACAGCAACTGGTGTGGGAGCGATCGGTGTTATCCGTTTGAGCGGCTCAACAGCTATTGATATTGTAAATGAATTGTTTCCCTCTAAAGATCTGCTCAAAAAAAATACACATACCATCCATGTTGGGTTTATCAGGGAAAATGATGCAGATTTAGATGAAGTAGTTGTTTCATTATATAAAAACCCTAAAAGTTATACCGGTGAAGATGTAGTTGAAATAAGTTGCCATGGCAGTCCTTTTGTACAACAACAGGTAATACAGGCCTGCATACGAAAAGGTGCCAGGCTTGCCAAAGCAGGTGAGTTTACCCAGCGGGCATTTCTGCATGGCAAACTCGATCTTACCCAGGCCGAAGCCGTAGCAGATATCATTTCATCTAACACTGCAGCATCTCAAAAAACGGCACTGCATAATATGCGTGGCGGCTTTAGTGAAATTTTAAAAGAGCTGCGTGAAAACCTGATTCAGTTTTCGGCATTGATAGAACTGGAACTGGATTTCAGCCAGGAAGATGTGGAGTTTGCCGACCGCAAGAAATTTTATGAACTGATTGAGGGAGCAACTGCAGTTACAAAAAATTTGCTGCAATCATTTCAGTTGGGTAATGTTATTAAGAACGGAGTAAGTGTTGCCATTATTGGTAAACCAAATGCAGGTAAAAGTACTTTGCTGAACACATTGCTTAATGAGAACCGGGCCATTGTTAGTGAAATTGCCGGAACCACCAGGGATACGGTTGAAGAGATCATCAATATTGATGGTATTCTGTTCAGGTTAATTGATACAGCGGGAATCAGGGAGCACAGCACTGATGTAATAGAACTGATCGGCATTGAAAAAAGCAGGGAAAAAATTGAGCAGTCGGATGAAGTGATCTATATTTTTGATGTTAATACCGAAACCCCCGGTGAAGTGGAAGCTGCAGTTGCTTTAATCAGGGAGAAAAATAATAATTATGTACTGGTTGGTAATAAGGCAGATCTGTTGGGAACAGATGTAGCTGCTGAAAAATTTACCGGTGAAGAGGTACTGTATATTTCAGCTAAAGAAAAACTGCATATCAATCAGCTTAAACAAAAACTGGTTGATAAAATAATTAAAGGTCACATCAATACTGAAAATACCATCATTACCAATGCACGTCATTATGAAGCATTGCAACAGGTAGAAGTATCACTCAATGATATAAAGAATGGATTGGATAATAAGTTAACAGGCGATCTGCTTGCTCTGGATATCAGGCGCTGCCTGCATTATATTTCAGAAATAACCGGCGACATAACCAATGAAAATGTGCTTGATTATATTTTTTCAAAATTCTGTATCGGAAAGTAACCCTCCTTCCTTTTTTTCGTAAATGCTTGTCTTTGTTTAATTTAATATAAATATTCTTCTTTTATTTGTTGCCTATCTCCACTTTTTTAGTTATATTTGTTGCCTGAGTGTTGCCCAGTTCTGTTGCCCACAATACCGGGCAACAAAAAAGCGAAATGATGCTACATACAGCTACAAGCTGCAACACTCAGCTACAACTGGCAACAATGAGCAGTAACATTCGCATAGAGAAAACATGTGAGGTTTGCGGTAATAAATACATCGCAAAAAAGACTATTACCCGTTCATGTTCTCTTACTTGTGCCAGGCTGCTCTATAAGCGTACCAAGCGAGATGAAAAAATTGAAGCCGCCATCCGGAAAGAGGCTGTTGTAAAACCTTTCAACCCCGCCATTTCACAAAAAGAATTTCTCACCATTGATGAAGCCTGTCAGCTGATCAATGCCAGCCGCTGGACCATTTACCGCCTTATTGATAAAGGCCAGCTTAAAGCCGGTAAGGTGGGCCGCAATACCCGTATTCCAAGAACTGCAATTAATGAACTTTTCAAACTGACTGAAGTATGAACGTAACATTAAGACAAAGAAAGAAGGGGAATAAAATCAGCCTCTATCTTGATTATTACACCGATGGAAAAAGAGAGTATGAATATTTGAATTTATACCTCCTCCCGGAGCCGGAAAAAGGCAAGCTCACTAAAGAGCAGAAAGATGATAACCGTAAAAAGCTGTCGATGGCTGAAGCCATCCGCTCAAAGCGTTTACTGGAAATCAAAAACGAAGAGTATGGTTTCCGGGATACAGATAAAGTAAAAGGCAGCTTTTTCAGCTACTTTGAGCAGCTAACAGAAAAGCGGAGAAACAGCCAGGGTAATTATGGCAATTGGGATAGTGTGTTAAAGCACTTGCAGAAGTTTGCGCCCAATGGCGTTTCATTTAAAGAGGTAGATAAAAGATGGTTGGAGAAATTCAAAGACTATTTGCAGAATAATGCAAAAAGTAAAAATCAAAAGTTACTATCTCAAAACTCACAATCTTCTTATTTTGGCAAGTTAACAGCAGCTTTAAAGGAAGCAGTAAAGGACGGCATCTTACAAACCAATCCTGCCGCCCAGGTGGAAGGAGTTAAGCCTGATGATCCAAGCAGGGAGTTTTTAACTTTAGAAGAATTACAGGCTGCAGCCAATGTACCCTGCGAAATGCCAATATTGAAAAGTGCTTTCATTTTTTCGGCGCTCACTGGCTTGCGCTGGTCAGATATTGAAAAGCTGGTATGGTCAGAAGTGCAACACTCCGAGCAGTCAGGTTATTACATTCGATTCCGGCAGAAGAAAACAAAGGGTGCAGAAACATTGCCCATTTCAGAGCAAGCCTTTACGCTTTTAGGAGAAAGAAAAAAGCAGGATGATAAAGTATTTGAAGGATTGTATTACAGTGCCTGGCATAACTTGAAGCTGAGAGAATGGGTAATGAAAGCAGGTATTACCAAACACATCACTTTCCACTGTGCCCGTCATACCTATGCTACCTTACAAATTACATTGGGTACAGATATTTATACAGTATCAAAATTGTTAGGTCATCGGCATTTAAAAACAACCGAAATTTATGCTAAAGTAATTGACCATAAAAAACAGGAGGCGGCAAACAAAATCAAAATTGATCTATAGTAATGGAGATAAAGATTTTAGATAGCATATTACACGGCGAGTTAAAGCCCTGGAAATTGGACACCTCTAACACGAGGCATTTTACAGAATTGGTAAGGACCGCTAAAGCGGTTGAACCAATAACGAATGCAGAGTTGCTAAAGCAACTCACAGCATTGTTGGCTGATTATCCACCCCTGCAAAAGTTGCTGGCGGCTGAAGCCACCAGCAACAGCATAGCATTGCAGCAGCTTTTATGCAGTATTGATTTACCAAATGGCAAAGATCCTGTTACATATTTCTATTCCGCTATTATCACTGCCGAAACCCTTCGGGTTTATAATACCTTCATGCATCAATCTGTTAACTGGAATGATTCAATAGATATTCCTTTCCAGGCAGGCAGGTTACTAAACAGCTTAAAGGTATTGACGCAACAAACAGTTGCTGAGTTACAGGAGAGGGGCTTTACCACCATACCGGATGAACAAAGCAGCTTTATTCATTTTGCTTTGTATTATCTCAAGCATAGTTTGATACAATTATATTTCAGCGTTCAGGAATCATTTAAAGACAAGCTAACGCAAGTAACTACGTTGGAAGATTTTTATACATTGGATTTGGTAGAACCTTTTTCAAACCACCTGGAATTAAAATATGTTGCTGATCTCACCGGGCAAACAAGTAAAGAAAAGAAGGGTAAGAAGGAAAAACTAACTTTTGGTTTCAATGGCAAAAAGGATAAACTTTCAACTGTCATTAATAGTTTGTGTACTCAAATTGAACTTTTAAAAGAAGATGTTTCGCCTGCTGACATGCTTATTCAGTTACTTCTTTCAAATGATATAAAGCCTGGCAATGTTCAAATCCATTTGGATTGTGATAACAAAAATTTCAGGTATGTGATAGAAAAATTAACCCCGTACTTTAATTCACTTTCCTTCATCAATATTGAGCACAGCAAATCATTCTATTCAAAAAAAGGAACACTGCTTAAAGCAAATAATTTCTCAAAAGCAAGGTCATTCGACCCGAAAGAAAAGGCAACTATTGACAATATTTTCAAACAAATGCAATAAAAAACATTCACTTTGTTCAGCCTGAACATTCAGGTATGAATACCTGAACCTTTTCCCCTCTACAGCTTTGCAACTTGCCCTCGTATCAAAAAATAAAATACGATGGAACAAGAAAATTTAATTCTCGACAAGCTCACCGAAATATCAAACAAGCTGAGTGAGCAAAACCTGTTGCAAAAAACAGTACTAAACTTTAATGAGGCTTGCATATACCTGGATGTAAGCCCTTCGCATTTGTACAAACTAACCAGTACAAAGCACATTCCGCATTTCTGCCCACAGGGTAAAAAATTGTACTTCCGGCGGGAAGAACTCGACACCTGGTTACAGCGTAACCGGCAATCCGCAGCCGACGAGATAGACCAGTTGGCAACAGACTATGTCATCCGCAACAAACGGAAGTAACAATTTTTTTACACTGAACTAAAGAACTGAAGAATGGCAGCAAGTACCATATTTAAAAACTTTGCAACCCCGGTAGAGAATGTTTCATTGATCATTCTTTCCAACTGGATTGCATCCGGCAAGTACAAAGCCCAGGTTGAAGAAATCCGGGACCTGATTGTACAAGGTAAATCAGAGGAAGCCCAGGCAAAGAAGCAACAGCTTCTGGCCTTCACACCATCCGCAACTTTCAAAGAAAAAAGATTGCTGCCAAACATGGAGCAATACAGCGGCTTTGTACATCTTGACTTTGATAAGCTGGCATCAGAACAGTTAAATGCAGCCTTTAAAATTATTACTGCAATCCCTTACACTTTTATTTGCTTCATCAGCCCAAGTGGCAACGGACTAAAAGTATTTATAGAAGTAAAGGCCGGTGAAGAGCATCACGATACAGCATATCATCAGGTAAAGCAGTATTATGAAAATGCAACCGGCTTAAAAGCCGATGTAAAATGCAAAGACATTACCAGGCTTTGCTTTGTAAGCTACGATCCACAATTATATAAAAACATTTACAACGAAAAGTTCCCGGTGGCTGATGTACAGTTATTAAAAACAGAAGCACTCTTAGCCCCTGTGATTGAAAAACAAGAAAGCAATCCTGCAACGGACAACTACATTTTAATTTTTCAGCAACAAGTTTTATTCACCAATAAAAAATCAGAATACAGCAATGGAAACCGTAACAATTACATGTACCTGCTTGCTTCTAATTGCAACAGAGTTGGTATACCGCAGCCCGATACTGAAATTCTATGTTCACAGCATTTTGATTTATCCGAAAGAGAAATTAAGGATTCCGTAAGTAGTGCCTACAAACACCACCAACCCGAATTTGCAAAGTTTGCAAACACTGCAAAGCTGCAAAGTCCAGATCAGTTGCTGCCCCAGCCTGAAGAAGACCCTTTAGAAGACTATTTAAAAACTACCCCTGCCATTCCTAATGAAGTATATGAGGCTTTGCCCCAAATACTAAAGGAAGGTGCAAGAGCTTTTACTGACAAGCGTAAACGGGATGTTTTCTTTACCGGTGCTATTTCAATTATTAGCGGTTGTCTGCCAAAAGTAACAGGTATCTATTTTAACGAAAGAGTGTATCCTCATTTATATACTTTCATTATTGCCCCGGCAGCAAGTGGCAAAGGTGTATTGAAAAATGCCAAACGATTAGGCGATAAGTACCACCAAAAAATATTACAGCAAAGCAGGAATGCACAGAAAATATATGAAAGTGAATTGGCAGAATATAAAAAGTTTGAGTTCAAAAAAAATAAAGGTGAGCCAGTACCGGAAAAGCCACAGCCGCCGCCGTTTAAAATCGTATTCATTCCGGCAGATTGCAGCCAGGCAAGAATGGTAGAACACCTGCAAGCCAATGACGGGCAGGGCATTATTTGCGAAACAGAAGCCGATACCATGAGTGGGGCTAAAAAACAGGATTGGGGAGATTATTCTCCCATTCTCAGGTCAGCCTTTCACCACGAAAAAATATCTATTTCCCGTAAAACAGGTAATGAGTACGTAGAGATAAACGAGCCCCGTTTAGCAGTGGCCTTATCAGGCACACCGGCACAAGCTCCAAAACTAATTTCATCGGCAGAAGATGGCTTATTTAGCCGCTTCCTGTTCTATGCTTTTAAAAATAATATTGAATGGCAAGACCCATCACCCAAAAGCAATACGATTGTTTATAACGACCATTTTGAGGCACTCTCAGAGCAGATTTTACAACTCATCAATCAATTAGAGCAATCACCCACAATGGTTGAATTACAGCCATCACAATGGCAAATAATCAATACAGCATTTCCCAAAATGCTTTCGGAAGTGGTAACCTTTACCAGCGAAGATGCAGCAGGTGTGGTATATCGTTTAGGGTTGGTACTTTTTAGAATCTGCATGATATTTTCAGCACTACGTAAGCATGAGAATGGCGATATGACCGAAACAATTATTTGTACCGATGAAGATTTTAATACAGCCTTGTCAATAGTTCAAACCTATTTGCAACACAGTTTGCTTATGTTCAATAACCTGCCAAAGCAAAATGAAGCCATGCAGTTTCATTCCGGCGATGGCAAACGTAAATTCTTTGAGGCTTTGCCTAAAGAATTTACAAGGAAAGAAGCAACCGAAATAGGTACAAAATTTAAGCTATCGACCAGAACGGTAGATGATGTACTAAAATCCTGCCTCGGGGTAAGCCTCACTAAAATAAAAGCCGGTTCCTACCAACGCATTTAAAAAGCCCTATCGGGGTTTTTTTGCACGTTTGCAGACTTTGCAAGGTTTGCAATTTTACTAATGATTATAGTATTGTTTTCCATTGTTTTCTTATATTTGTCAATATTTGACAAGTCAAAAATAAAACAAGTGATAAACCAGTTTGGAGAGAAAATAAAACAGCTTCGTGAAGCCAACAGTTTGTTGCAAAGACAGGTAGCCAGTGAGTTGCAAATTGATACACCCATGCTTAGTAAAATTGAACGGGGTGAACGCAAAGCCAAGAAAGAGCAGGTGCTACAATTTGCAAAACTTTACAAAGCCGATCATGACGAACTGCTCACACTTTGGTTAGCTGACCAATTGTACGAAGTTATTGAAGGCGAACCAATGGCAGACGAAGCATTGAAATCAGTATCTAAAAAAATTAAGAAATCAAAGTAAGCATCACAAGAAATGAAAGATAATAAAATCAAACTATCGCAATTAGAAAGTTTCCTGATGAAGGCAGCAGATATTTTGCGTGGCAAAATGGATGCTTCTGAATATAAAGAGTTCATTTTTGGTATGCTATTCTTAAAGAGAATGAGCGATGTTTTTGACCAAAAAAGAGAGCAGTTTAAAAAGAAGGATTACAAAGATTTAGACAAAGTGGTTTTAGCAGAAGTTTTGGAAGATAAAATCACCTACGGTGAAACATTTTTTGTTCCCAAAAGAGCAAGATGGAACGAAGAATTTACAGACGAAAATGGTGTGCTGCAACCACCAATAAAACATTTGCAAAACAACATTGGGCAAATGCTTAACAAGGCGTTAGATGCTATTGAAGAAAGCAATCCCGATACACTATCAGGTATTTTTAAAGGCAGAATAAACTTTAATAAAGAAGTGGATGGAAAGGCAATTGTAAAAAATGCCGACCTGAAGAAAATGATAGACCACTTCAATGAGTTCCCCGATTTGATTAATGAAAACTTTGAGTTTCCCGATTTATTGGGTGCAGCTTATGAGTATTTGCTAAAGCATTTTGCTGACGAAAGCGGCAAAAAAGGCGGGCAATTTTACACCCCAAACCATGTAGTACGTTTGTTGGTGCAATTGATAAAGCCACAGGAAGGGATGAGCATTTATGATCCTACTGCTGGCTCTGGTGGTATGCTCATACAATCTCACCAATATGTAGAGGAGCAAGGGCAAAATGCAAACAATCTCCAATTGTTCGGCCAGGAGAACGACCCTACGGTTGTTGCTATTTGTAAAATGAATATCATTTTACACAACATTACCAAATACACTATTGAATATGGGGATACGTTAGACGAACCATTAAATGAAAAAAACGGACAGATAATTCAGTTTGACAGAGTAATTGCCAATCCCCCATTTTCGCAAAACTATAATTTATCAACAATGAGGCATAAGGAACGATTTCCTTATGGTTTTGCACCCGAGGATGGCAAGAAAGCGGATCTGATGTTTGTGCAGCATATGTTGGCAAGCTGCGATAAAAAGGGCAAGGTAGTAGTGGTAATGCCACACGGTGTATTGTTTAGAGGCGGCAAAGAAAAAGATATAAGGGAAGCAATGCTAAAGCCTACCAACGATGTAATCGAAGCTGTTATTAGCTTGCCTCCTCAATTGTTTTACGGTACTGGTATTCCTGCCTGTATTATTGTGTTAAATAAAAACAAACCCGATGTATTAAAAGGCAAGGTATTTTTTATTAATGCTGATAAAGACTTTGCCGAAGGCAAAAAACAAAACACCCTACGACCGGAAGACATTGAAAAAATAGACTACGTTTTTACCAATAAAATTGTAGAAGCAAAATATTCAAAGCTGGTAGATTTAAAAACTATTGAAGCAAACGAATACACACTCAACATTAGGCGATATGTAGATAATACTCCTGAGCCTGAGCCCGAAAATGTAAAAGCTCATTTAATTGGCGGTGTGCCTGTGGCAGAAATAGCAGCCATACAAACCACCCAATGCCTTAAATTCAAATATAATGGCAATGTGCTTTTTAAAAACAAAAACGAAGCCTACAAGGATTTTGCATTAACAGAAAAGGCAGCCATAAAAGCCAATATTGATAACGATAAAAATGTACAGGAAACCTTATTGCATTTAGGTTTACAACTTGCCGACTGGTGGCAATTGGCAAAAGAAGATTTCTCAAAATTAGCACCAGTTGAAGAACAGGTGCAGGAGAATATGGTAATGGAAAGTATGGCAGCGTATGTTAGCATTGGGGGCGATAAAACTCCTAAAGTGCGTAAGGAGTTGTTAGATACCATCAAAGAAAAATTTGTACCCATTGGCGTATTAGATAAGTTTCAGGTAGCAGGTGTTTTTGTAAACTGGTGGGACAATATTAAGTACGATCTTAAAACCATTATGCAAAATGGTTGGGATGCTGGTTTAATACCCGATGATTATTTGAAAGCCGAGTTTTTTCAAAAAGAAAAAACAGCAATAGAAGCATTGGAAATAACTCAATCCGAAAAAGAAACCATTTTGGATGAAGCAATTGAAGAAGCAATTAATCTTTTAGAACTAATACCCGAAGAAGATGAAACAACTATACCTGCTGCCAAAGTAAAAGAGCAATTAAAAAAGCAAATTACTTATGTAGTAGAAGAAAAGAAAAAGGCAAAAGAAGCAAAGCCATACGAGGAAGCTGAAAGCAAAATATTGGAAACTGAAAAGGAAATTAAAGAACTAAAAGCAAAACTGAAAGTTCAAAATGCCGAGTTGGAGCTAAAGCTTATTATTAAACGTTATGGTACAGTAGAAGAAAAAGCAGAAAGCAAAAAACTAATACAAAGAGCCTCCGAAGAAATAGACAAACTGAATACAACAATCGAAAATTTAATTACTGATTTTAAAGCCGATTTGAAAAGTAGTACCGGTTACGACCAAATAAAAAAATCTACCACAGCTTTAGAAAAAGCATTAAAGGCAGATAAGGAAAACAAAGCGGAAACCCTGCACAAGCTATCCAAAGTAATAGAAGCACAAAAGCAGTTTAAAGAAATTACCAAAGGTTACAATGCTTTACTAAAAGACAAAGTCATTATACAAGCCAAGCTGAATAAATTGGATGGTTTGTTAATAGAAGTTGGCGGCATTATTACCACCGAACAAGCACAAATACTGATACTGAAAAAGCATTTTGATATTATAAACAACCAACTGCAACGCTACTTAAATGCCGAGAAAAGAACGCTGATAAGTGCCTACGAAAACTTATTTGATAAATATTTCACTTCGGCACAAAGCATAGAGCAAAGCCGTACCAAAACAATGGCCGAACTTAACGATTTTTTAACCCAATTAAACTACTTGCCTCAATCAATAACAGTATGAAAATCAACGTTTTTCGCAGTGTAAAAAAAATCTTTCAAAAATATTTGCAAAATATTTTTTGTTCCTTACCTTTGCACTCTCAAACATACCATACTACTTTAGTACCACCTACGGTACAAAGTTTAAAGATAATACACCTTCCAGGCTTGCAGCAATGCAGCACACTTGGGAGGTTTTCTCTTTTTATACCCCTTCCTTCACACCTAAACTGCTATAATGAGAACCTATAAAAAGAAACCTTTATTATATACCCAGCAGTTGGCTTTATGGAAAAGCAGGGGGCTGGCAATTGCCGATGGACCAAAGGCAGAGAAATACCTTTCCCAAATCAATTATTACAGGCTTTCAGCTTATGCCCTACCATTCCAAAAAGTAAAAGATGAGTTTGATGTTGGTACCACTTTCAACCATATATTATCCTTATACCTTTTCGACAGGGCACTAAGGCTGTTGGTATTTGATGCCATTGAACGCATAGAAATTGCCATACGTACCCAAATGATATATACCTTGGCACATAAATATGCCGATAGCCATTGGCAGGATAACACTGCCATATTTAAACCAGCTATCACTAACCCACGTACCGGCTATATCACCGACATATATGCCGATACACAGGCAATCATAAAAAAACATTTGGATGCCAAGCACCCCGAAGTGTTTGTAAAGCACTACAAAACAGAATACAACAGCCCACAAAATCCACCCAGTTGGATGAGTATGGAATTACTTACCATTGGGGAACTGAGCCGCCTATATACAGCCTTAAAAGATAATGCAGATAAGCAGGCTATAGCTCAATACTTTGGGTTGCACCATACAGTCTTTACATCCTGGTTGCATACATTGGTATATATACGCAATATATGTGCCCACCACAGCCGCCTGTGGAACAGGGAGTTTGCTATAAAACCCGATGTGCTCCGCAGGCCACACCATCCTTGGATAAGTACAGCATTTGATACCAACAACCACCGTACATTTTACAGCCTTAGCATAATAAAATATATGCTGGTAGCCTGCAACCCTGGCAATCGCTTTAAGCAAAAGCTATTGGACATTATGCAGAAATACCCCGACACCCCCATACAATTTATGGGTATACCAAGCATGGCAGGAGGGCAATTAATTGACTGGCAAAACGAACCGCTATGGAAGTAATGGATAAGGATATTGAAAAAAGCTGGGTTAATACCAATTTGGGTTCTGTTTGCCTAATCAAGAAAGGGGAACAACTTAATAGGTTGAATTTAGAAAATGCAGGAGAGTACCCTTGTATTAATGGAGGTGTTTTACCCTCTGGATATACAGATAAATGGAACACCTTAGAAAACACTATTACAATTAGTGAAGGTGGCAATTCTTGTGGCTTTATAAATTTATTACCTACAAAATTTTGGAGTGGTGGTCACTGCTATTCGTTATTAGATTTAAAAAGTGGTATTGAAAATATTTTCTTATTCTATGCATTGAAAGGAAGAGAAAGTCTGATAATGGATTTGCGGGTTGGTTCAGGGTTACCCAATATTCAACAAAAAGCTATAAAGGCGTTTGAGTTTATATATCCTAAAAACAAATCCGAACAACAATCCATTGCGAGCATACTTTCCAAAACTGATCAGGCCATTGTACACACAGAAGCATTAATAGCAAAATACACCCGTATAAAAACCGGTTTAATTCAGGACCTACTAACCAAAGGCATTGACGAAAACGGTAACATAAGAAGCGAACAAACCCACGAATTTAAAAATAGCCCATTGGGGAAAATACCTAAAGAGTGGGAATGCATAACTATTAAAGATTTTACAGAACGACTAAGAAGTGGCGTTACTCCAAAAGGCGGTAGTGATGTATATGAAAAGGAAGGTATTTTATTAATAAGAAGTCAAAACGTTTATTCCTATGGTTTTAAATTGGATGATGTTGCTTATATAAATGAGGAAATAAATAACAGAATGCTTGGTAGTCAGTTGAAGGATTTTGATGTTTTACTTAATATCACTGGTGCATCAATTGGCAGAGCAACTTATGTACCGGAAGGTTTTCCAAGGGCTAATGTAAACCAACACGTATGTGCAATTCGCTTGAAGAAAGCTGATTTAAATAGAGCACTATTTTTATCCTCCTACCTAAATTCGATTTATGGTCAAAATCAAATCTATCAAAATATCGCTGGTAGTAATAGAGAAGGAATTAACTACACACAAATAAAGGAAATTAGTATTCCTTTTTTCAATAGTGATTTCGAGTTTGATAAATTTTCTGAAATGATTACAAAAAGCAATGAAAGGATTAATACAGAAATGAAAAAACTATTCAAACTTCAATCCATTAAAACAGGCTTGATGCAAGATTTATTAACAGGGAAAGTTAGAGTTAAAATATGAAAAACGAAAGAGAAATAGCAGAACTTATTTTTGATAGATTCAGGTCGTCCAACTGTAAAGCAGGTCATGTTGTTATGTTTCGTGTTTTGCAACACACATTAATAGACAAACTCAATCCAAAAGAAAAAGAGTTGTTCTTTATAGTTTTCAATGGATTAATTTTTACTGGCTATTTTACTTATAAAAGCGATAGTCCTGAATGTCTTGTATTAACCGAAAAAGGCTACGATTATATTTATGATGATGAAAAGGTGAAGGAAATGCTTCAAAAGCCCTGGGTTATTCCGCAGGTAGATAAAAATGATTGGGATAAAGCATTCTATAAATTATGGAAGGTTATTGGCCCACAGGATACAGCCACTCATTACATGGGCGGCTCACAGTTCTATAAGTTTATTATGCCGTTGTGCGATGATATTCCACCATCTTACACACTTTACATTGAGCAAAGACGAAAGAAAGATTTATCTACAAGCAGGGTAGATTACTACCAAGATTTGATTAATCATCTGGATGAAGAAAAGCGCAAAGAGTTGTATGTAAATATTCAATTGTTTTTGGAAGATAATTCTGTTGCTAAAACTCCAACAAAGGACGAGTTTAGTTTTGAAACAGCTTTTAGTACAACTAAAACCAATGAAACTATACTACCAGTTCAACACCCAGAAGTGGTAACTACAGCAGAAGCAACAGAAGTTATTCCTAATGTTTTTATTTCCTATTCCTGGGATAGCCCGGAACACGAAAATTGGATAGTTAATTTGGCTATAAAACTTTGTGCTAACGGCGTAAATGCTATCATAGATAAATGGGACCTGGGGCCACTTGGAAAGCCTTTGCCACATTTTATGGAACAATCAATTACCAAATCGCAAAGAGTAATTTGTGTAATGACACCCAATTACAAAAAGAAAACAGAAAATCTTGCAGGCGGTGTTGGCTATGAATATTCCATAATGACTGCCGAAATACTTGCAGATGGAATTACTACATCAAAGTTTATTCCCTTGTTTAGAAGCGGCACAGATGCTGATGCAATTCCCACAGTATTGAGGGGCAGAAAGTATGTAGATATGAGGGATGATGATCAATTTGAAGAAAAATTTATTCACGAACTATTGAGGGATATACACGAAGAACCAAAATTCAAAAAACCAGCAATAGGTAAAAAGCCAACTTTTGATTAATAAGTAAATTCTTATAAGAAACAGAATGAAGCACAATCCACGATATATTTTAAAGCACTTGTCCATCCGTGTGCCCTGGCACGATAACGGCTGGAATGGCAGTGTTTGTAATAACCCAAAAGCAAACGGCGCTTGCCTGGTGTTAAAAAACTGTGCCCTTAACCGCAACGATGAGCAGGAACAAGCTAATGCTGGCAAATTATTAAAAGATTTAGGGGAAGATCAGTACCCTGTATGTATTGGTGAAAGAGCTACATTCATGGCTCCATTTCCTATTTTTAAAACTTTAAGCCATCCCTATGCAGTAAGCTCACCAAATACACACGGCCATCTAAAACCAACAAGAGTACAGTTTCCTTCCTTTTCGGCTGCAGCCGTGCCGTACCATTGGATGCTTAAAGAAAATGCCATTGAGAAAACCAATTTATTCGACCTCAATTTTGACAATGCCAGGGAGCCTCAATTAGATTGGGCAAAAAATGGCGGCGACCATTGGGTGCAGGAAATTAATAACCAAAAAGCATTGCTCAATTGCTTTTTTGAGCACCTGCAAGAAGAAACTTCGTTGGTGTTCTTTTACGCCAAGCAAGTGCCTTTTGTAGAAGCATCTGGCAGAGTGTTGGCAGGGGTGGGCAGAATAAAAAAAATAATAGCTTCCGAAGCTTACGAAGGCAGCAACAATCGTTTTGGTGCAGCCTATTGGGAGCATATGATTTTACATTCTATCCGTAAAGATAATAAAGACGGTTTTTTGCTGCCTTATCACGAAGCATTAGCATATCAAACCGAAAACCCAAATTTTGATGTAGCAGAATTAGCGGTAACAGTACCTAACGATAAACGTTTTGAATTTTCGTATGCTACGGAACATGTTAGTAATGATAGTGCTATAAGGGTGTTGCTGGAGTGTATAAAGTCTTTAGAAAAAGCGGAGCAGTTAAGTATTGGTAGTAATCATCAGCAAAGCATACAATGGATACACAATGAAGTTGCACAACTGGAAAAATTAAGAGGGGCTTATCCCGGTATGGGGGCAGCACTTTGTGCATTTGGAATAGAAAAAGGGCATTTTGTCGCCGCTGAAATTATCAATCAACTAAAAGATGATAAAGATAATCCCTGGCTCCTTTTTGAAAAAGCATTGGATAATCACAAAGGCATATTGTCTGATGCAGTAGCTGAGTTAATTCCTTTCATTGCAAAAAAACTATACCAGCGCCTAAAGGCAAGAGCCATACCAGTACGAATAGATTTTTTGCATTTGTTAAGCCGTTTTGATATTAGTATTGATCAGGCTAAATATTTATTTGTAGCGGAAGAAAGAGCGGGCTTGAGTATTGAAAGAAAGGATGAAGAATATTTGGAAAATCCTTTTTTGATATACGAAGATTTAAGGTTTACACTAACCCCAATTGCATTAACTACTATTGATCTGGGTTTATACCTGAAAAATGTACCTGATAATTTATTCCCAAATCAATTGCTGTATAACGACCCTTTCAATATACATCGCATAAGAGCATTAACTATACAACAGTTGGAATATGCAACTTTGCAAGGACACACCTTACTACCTCGTAAAGAAATAATAAAACAAATCAGAGAACTTTCCATTACGCCACCTTGTGCCATCAATAGCGATTATTACGAATTGGCAGAAGAATGTTTTGAATCCTCAATTGTGCTGGCTGAAATGAAAGACGGCGAAAGGGCATATCAATTACAACGTTTATCGAAAGCAAGAGAAATAATTGCTCAAAAAATTGCGGACAGGGTAAGTGGTAAAAGACTACCATTAGTTGCAGATTGGGATAAATTGTTAGACGAAGCCTTAGCACCATTTACCAAAGGTGTACCTGATGCACAGGAAATAAAAGCACGTAAAGAAAAAGCCAAAGCTTTAAAAGAAATTGCAGAAAGTAGATTTTCAGTTTTAATTGGTCCTGCTGGTACAGGTAAAACAACCCTATTAACTATTTTGGCAGGTCAGGAAGAAGTGGAAAACAATGGCGTTTTACTACTTGCGCCTACAGGTAAGGCAAGAGTTAGGATGGAAGAAGTGGCAAAAGATTTACAAGTAACAGCAAAAACCCTGGCTCAATTTCTTTCTGGCTTTGATAGATACAATGGCGAAATTCAACGGTATGTTTTTTCAAACAGATATTGTGAGGGTCAGTATGAAACAGTAATATTAGATGAAGCCTCAATGCTGACAGAGGAAATGTTGGCAACAACATTGGATTGTTTAAAAGGCGTAAAGCGTTTTATTTTGGTAGGCGATCATCGCCAACTGCCGCCCATTGGTGCAGGCCGGCCATTTGTAGATATTATACAGCATTTAAAGCCGGAAGGTATTGATACTTCATTTCCAAGGATAGGCAAAGGATATGCAGAGCTAACTATTAAAAGACGGCAGGGAGGTTCTAAAAGAGAAGATTTACAATTGGCGGAATGGTTTAGTGGCGAAACCTTAGAGCCTGGAGCAGACAGTATCATCAATCAAATATTAACCAAACCCAATTCTACTTATTTACGGGTAGAACATTGGGAAAACGAAGTTGATTTTGATAAGCTATTTGAAAAAGTATTAGTGGAGGAATTAGGTTTAGCATCTATTGATGATGTATCAGCATTTAATAAATCACTCGGCTCTGCTGACGGCAGGTATTTTAATTTTAAAGAAGCTGCAAACAAAGCAGAGTCCTGGCAAATTTTATCACCTATAAGAGAAAAGGTATTTGGTGTTAGGGCTATCAATAGAAAAATACACAAGTTATTTAGAAATGATAAAGTAGAATATGCAAGAAGCAGATTTGGTAAAATACCAACGCCAATTGGCTTAGAGGAAATAGTGTATGGAGATAAAATAATTAATCTATTTAATAGTCGTAAAAATCCAAAAGATGTTTGGCCAAATGAAGATGCTTTAAATTATGTAGCCAACGGAGAAATAGGAATGGTAATAGGTCAGTTTAAAACAGCTAAAATGACGTTTGCTGGCAAACCCAAAAACACAGAGATAGAATTTACTTCACAAAAGGGATATAAGTACTCTTTTAAGTCTTGGGAGTTTGCTGAAGAAGCTAATAACCCTTTGGAATTAGCTTATGCCTTAACAGTGCATAAAGCACAAGGAAGCGAATTTGGCAAAGTATTTTTAATTGTTCCAAATCCTTGTTTCTTATTATCAAGAGAAATGCTGTACACATCACTTACTCGTCAAAAAGATAAAGTAATACTATTGTATCAAGGCAATGCTTTTGATATTAAAGGCTTGGCATCACCATTAAAGTCAGATACATTAAGGCGTATCACCAATTTGTTTTCAAAGCCCGAGTTAGTAGAGGTAGAAGGTAATTATTTAGAAAAGAATTTAATTCATCAGGCCAGCGATGGTAAAATGCTTCGTTCAAAAAGTGAGTTATTAATTTATCAACGCTTAATTGATAAAAATTTAAATCCTTTATACGAAAAGAAATTAACCATTAAAGAAGTAGAAAAGTTACCCGATTTCACAATAGAAAATGAAGAATCAGGCGAGGTGTATTATTGGGAGCATTGCGGAATGCTTTTCGATGAAGAGTATAAACAACGCTGGGAAGAAAAATACCAATGGTATAAGGAAAACAATATACTGCCGTACAAAGACGGTGGTGGTACAAATGGTACACTAATAGTTACTGAAGATAAAGCAGCACAAACAGAAGATGGAGCTGTTAGGGGGGCTATTTCTGTAATTGAGATTGATGAAATATTAAAAGAAGTATTTAAAAAATAACGGGAATGATATTAAGTAACGATAATAAATACAGAGGCAATATTGGGTCATCTCTTAAACTGGATGAATACAGCCACGTAGAAAAACCTTTTATTGAACAACTAAAAAGGTTGGGTTGGAACGCAGGCAAGAACCAGGTATTGGAATTGGAGATGCAACAAACACCCGGTCAGAGTTATCGTACTTCTTTTTCAGAAGTTGTATTACAGCCTAAGTTACGACAAGCCCTTATTGCAATCAATCCATTTCTTAATGAAGGCCAGGTAGATGAAGTAGTACGTAAAATAACCAGCTTTCAAAAAAATAGTTTAATAGAAAATAATCAGCAGGTACTTAATTATTTATTAGAAAACACAACTGTTTCCACCAATGAGCAAACAGGCGAACTAAGTCCAACAGTTCGTTTCATTGATTTTGAAAACATAGAGAACAATGTATTTACAGCCATTTCGCAATTCAAAGTAAAAGTTACAGGCACAGACCACCATATTATACCTGACATTGTATTATTTGTAAACGGCTTGCCAATTGTAATTGTAGAAGCTAAATCGTCAAAAGTAAAGGAACCCATTGCAGAAGCCATAGACCAGTTAATGCGGTATTCTGAACAAAGAGGGGATACTGGCGAAGGCAACAAAGAACTATTTTTTTACAATCAATTTATTATTACCACCTGCCGTACTGAAGCTAAGTTCGGAACAATAACTACAGGAATTGAAAAACACTTTTATCGTTGGACAGATCCTTATCCAAAATCATTAAATGATTTAGAACACGGTGCATCCAGCCCCAACGATCAGCAACGTATGGTTGCAGGTATGTGCGATTTAAGAAACCTGTTAGACATTATTCAGGTATTCACTGTTTTTCAAATAGACGATAAAGGAAACAAAATAAAAGTAGTTGGCAGATACCAACAATTCAGAGCAGTTAAAATAGCAACCAAAAGATTAATAGAAGGCAAAAATCCATTAGACCGAGGCGGTATAATTTGGCATACACAAGGTTCAGGCAAATCATTAACAATGATGTTTATGGTTCGTGAAATGCGATTAAAGGCAGCTTTACAATCCTGGAAGATTGTATTTATTACTGATAGAACTCAACTGGAGGAGCAACTATCAGAGACAGGGCATAGTATCGGTTTTACAATTAAAAACGCAAACTTCATTAACCCTAAGTCTAATCCAGATGGCAAGAGTTTGAAAGAATTATTAAGCAATGATAATTCAGATATGATAATGGCAATGATTCACAAGTTTCAAGAAAATGGGGATTTAGAAGGTTTACAAATTTTCCCGGAACTAAACCCCAATACGAATATTTTAGTAATGACCGATGAAGCCCACCGTTCTCAATATTCATTGCTTGCAGCCAATTTAGATAAGGCATTACCCAATGCAACTTCAATAGGTTTTACAGGGACACCCACTGGCAAAACAGAAAAAAAATATAAAGACTACATTGATAAGTACACAATGCGTCAGGCAATTGACGATGGTGTTACTTTAGAAATAGTATATGAAGGCTTTACCCACAATGCTGAAATTCCTGATAAGAAAGGGATGGATAAAAAATTTGAAGATGTATTTAGCGATTATCAACTTACAGAACGATTACAGATTTTAGGCTATGGTAGCCGTGATGCCTATTTAGAAGCCATTGAAACCATTAGAGATAAGGCAAAGAATATGATAACCCATTATGTAGAGCAAATCTTTACAGGTGGTTTTAAAGCTCAAATAGTTGCCAATAGTCGTGAAGCAGCAGTAAGATACAAAGTAGCTATTGAGGAAGCATTAAAAGAAAAAATTACTGAATTGGAAATCAATAATCCAATGAAAGTAAATATTGAAACTCTAAAAAAGTTGGAGACAGCAGTAGTTATTTCAGGCAGCCATAATGATGCACTGCATATTAAGGCATTTACAAATGGTGATTATCACAAAAAAAGTATCAAACGATTTAAACTACCATTTGACAAAACTGATGAAGAAGATACAGCACTCAATGGCAATGTAGGTATCATTATAGTAAACAATATGTTGCTTACAGGTTTTGATGCTCCCATTGAGCAGGTAATGTATTTAGACAGAATAATTGTAGGGCACAATTTATTACAGACTATTGCCAGGGTAAATCGTATAGGTCTTGAAGGGAAGAACAAAGGATTTATTGTAGATTATGTAGGAGTAGGTCATCATTTAAAAAGAGCTATTGAATATTACGATGAAAGGGAAACAGCAATTGATAGCGAAGAAATAAGCGGCATTTTGAGTTGCATTACAAATGACGAAGCCGAGCTGAATGAATTAATCAAAGCTCATAAAGACATATGGGAATTTTTAAAGCAACAAGGATTAGAAGACCTATCAGACAGTGATGCTTTTTTTGATGTATTCTATGATGAAGATATACGATTCGAATACATTAAACTCTACAAAAAACTAACAACTTGTTTCAATAATGTACTGCCAAGAAAAGAAGCGTTGGACTTCTTTAATGACTGGAAAACATTTACCGAAATAAACGAATTAGCACTCAAGCATTTTAGAGATGGCCGTTTTAGTATGAAAGGTATTCCACCTAAATTAAGAACTATTGCAGATGAGTTTTTAAAATCAAAAGGCATAGAACAAACAGTTGCACCAATTTCAATTATTGCAGAAGATTTTCAAAAGGGAGTAAACGCCAGGAAAAGAGAAAAAACTAAAGCAGCAGAAGTTGAGCATGCCATTCGACATTACATTGATATTAATTTGGACGAAGACCCTGCATTGTTTGCTTCATTTGCTAAAACCTTAGAGGAAATTTTAGAAAATTTTAAAGGCAACTGGAAAGCCATATATGAAGAATTAGAAAAACTAAGGGAAAAAATAAAGAACCGTGAAAAGGAAGAAACCTACGGTTTAGACCGGAAAAAACATATGCCTTTCTTCAACTCTTTTAAAGAATATCTATTTGACAATAGAAAATTAACCGACGAAGAGATTGCACAAAATGTAAACCTTACGCAACATATTTTAAATTTAGTTGCTACAGAAATAAAGTTGACAGCTTTCTGGGATAGCACACCAGCACAGTTAAAATTAAAAGCAGAGCTGCAAAAAATGTTGTTATCACCCGACTTCAACAAATTACCAAACATAGTGCTTAAAAGGAATGAATTGATTTCAAGAATTATGGAATTAGCTAAAACTAATCATTTTAAAATTGTTACCGATTAATGCAATTCGAGTATGAAATTAAATACAGCAAACGTAAATCGCTTAACATCACTGTTGAACGGGACAGGAAGATTATTGTCCGGGCTCCTGAACATACGTCAGTTTTAAGAATAGAAGAAATATTGCAATCAAAAAAACAATGGTTAAAGGAAAAAATAAATCATACACAAAAGTATCCAGTTGATACACAAACAAAAGAATTTATATCTGGTGAATCCTTATTGTATTTGGGCAAGAATTATCAACTATTAGTAGTTGATGATGCTATTGACGACATTGAATTTAACCAAAGATTTAGAATTTCAAAAACTAATCAGCCAAATGCAAATGCTTTATTTAAGAAATGGTATCTGCGTCAGGCATTAAAATTAATTGAGCCTTTAGCTACAAATTACGCAAAGAATTTAGGAGTTATTTATAATGAGTTTAAAACTTCTGAAATGAAATATCGTTGGGGTTCATGTACGCCGGCAAATAATATCATTTTCAATTGGCGTATTATCAAAGCACCAATGTATGTTTTAGAATATTTGGTGACCCACGAATTAGTGCATCTAATGGAAAATAATCATACTCCAAGATTTTGGAATATACTTTCAATACAAGTTCCTAATTATTTAAAAGCAAAAAAATGGCTCAAAGAAAATGGGCATTTATTGGAGGTAGATTTTTAATAAAACAAAAAAAGCTAAAATGTAATTAATGCAGCAATTACAATTAAATATAATTCCATTCATTGCTCCAGTTAAGGAAATTACATTGCCGTTTTATATAGGCAAGCAGGAGGGCTTTTACAGTTTATTTTTAGATGAAGAAGTACTGGCATTGATTGGCGATAAAATAACGCCTTTAGAAATAATAGAGAACAAATGGATCTACACCGATTTTGGTAAACCACAAAAAGATGCAATAGTAGTAACCATTAATGTAGAGCAACACCCTACCATTGCATTGCATTACTTCAGGCATCTTTTATACAATTATTTTCGCAATGGTGTAGCTCACATAATGCAGCGTAATTATATTGATGATATTGAAGTATGGTTTTTAAATCCCGATGAAATAAGACCCACCTATAATATTTTTGATAAGTTCACCCTAAAATTAAATTATGCCGATGTTACTACAGGGTTTGAATTAGTAGTTTCTTATGATGGCACTTCGAGGGTAAGTAAAAAGAGTTTAAAGGAAATGCCAAACTTTAATACCAGTAATTTGCATTTGGTAAATAACAATGGTATAGTAAGTAACTGGAATTTTGTAGCACCACAGGACAAACTGTATTTAGATAAAATATACCCTATTATAGGCGAAAAACTATACCAGACCTACAGCATTACTTATGAATTACCCGATAATAAAAATCGTTACCCACGTTACTTTAAGCCGATAACTAACTTTTACGAAACCTATTTAAACAACAACACATTCAGGCAAGTATTGCCAATAGATGCAAATGGCTTTATAGCAAATTACACAGCCACGGTAAAGCAGTTAAGCGATGTTTCCAATAAACTAAAATTTGGTAAAGCCGTAGGCGTAGAACCGAAAACAGATTTAAAAAAACATGGCCCTTGTGAGCCAGTACCACCGCCAAATAATGTTACCTTCTTTTTTATTTATCACAAAGACAGTGTAGAAGAATACAACCTGCTAAAAAAATATTTTGCCGAAGGGTACAAAAGCCACCCCAATTTGCAGGATTTTATTTATCAGCCATTTTATATAGATGAAGCATTAAACATTGTAATAAATAATATAGGCGATGCTATAAATGAAGTGTACACAGTATTAAAAGACAGAGTTAAACAACCCGATACAAAATATTTTGTTATCTATATAAGCCCCATACCCAAGTACGATAAAAACCCAACTAATAAAGGCATATACTATCGTATGAAAGAAATGTTTTTATACTCTGGCTATTACTCACAAGTTGTTTATAAGGGCAATATAATAAAGTACGATGCTAAAGCAAAGCAATACAAACCAAACCAATATTTTGATTTTTTCTTACCCAATATTCAAGCAGCTATTTTAGCCAAATTAGGCGGCATTCCCTGGCGTTTAGATAGGTTAGACGATGATGAATTAATTATTGGTGTCGGTGCATTTAATTCCATTACCACAAAATCAAAATATGTAGGTTCTGCTTTTTGTTTCGATAATACCGGAAGGTTTAAAAACTTTGCTTGTTTTGGTAAAGACGATACAATAGCATTGGCCGGCTCCATTAGAGAAGCAGTTTTATCTTTTCACAAACAAAAGCCACAAGCAACAAGAATTATTATACACTTTTACAAAGTAATAAGTAAAAGAGAAATAAAGCCAATTTTAGACACCATCTACAATGGTTTAAAATTGGATATACCAATTATAGTGGTTACCATAAATAAAACAGTAAGTAAAGAACTGTTAGCTTTTGATACGGCCGATCCAATGAATTTAATGCCTTACAGTGGCACATATATTAAAATGGCAGAAAGGCAATATTTACTGTTCAACAATACCCGGTATAAACCCGATTCTAAAGTAGCCCAAAAGGAATATCATTTTCCTGTTAAAATTAAACTTACCGCTACCCATTTAGAGTTATTAGAAGATGAAACATTAATTGATTTACTGATCGACCAGGTGTATCAGTTCAGCCGTATGTATTGGAAATCGGTAAGTCAGCAAAACATACCAGTAACCATTTCTTACCCCGAAATGGTTGCCCAAATGTTCCCTTATTTTAAACAACCCCAAATACCTGAGTTTGGAACGGATAAACTTTGGTTTTTGTAAATAAAAACGAAATGATATTAAAATTAGAAAATATAAATTTCGGTTTCACGCCATCTAAACTTATTTTGGATAATGTTACTTTGTCATTAGAGCAAGGGAAAATATATGCACTGATGGGTAGCAACGGGGCAGGGAAAACAACCTTGTTTAATCTCATTACAGGCTTTCTCAAACCTCAAAGCGGTGAAATTACTTTTGACGATAAGAACATTACAAACAAACAACCCTACAAAATAAACCGACAAGGCATTGGGAGAACATTTCAAGACTTACGGCTCATTACAAAACTCACCGTGAAAGAAAATATCATTTTGGCAATGAAGGGCAATCCTTCAGATAAATGGTATAATGCACTAATCAATTTTAAAGAAGACCTGGTTTGGAACCTTGTAGAAGAAAGGAGGCCAGAGAAAATTGCCGAAAGATTTTTTTTAACTGATGTTCTGAATAATCCGGCAGGTGAAATTTCTTACGGTCAACAAAAACTGCTTTCACTTGCTTGTTGTGTTGCAAACGGTGCAACACTGTTGTTGCTTGACGAAGCAGTGGCAGGCATACAGCCTGAGTATCGCAACAAGATTGCACTGCTCATTAAGCAATTGAAAGAACAAGGCAAAACAGTTTTGCTTATTGAACACAACACAGATTTTATTGCCGATGTTGCCGACAAAATTTTATTTTTACATGATGGCGAAATCTCTACTTTTGAAAATATGGAAACGCTTAGAAAAGACAAACAGGTAATGGAGGCATACATCTGAAAACATAATGCTTAAAGTAGAAAACATATCAACCGGCTATGGCAAAAAGCAAGTGCTTTTTGATGTTTCATTTGAAGTGAAACAAGGCGAAATTGTCTTGCTTGCAGGAAGCAATGGCAGCGGAAAATCTACTTTGCTCAAAGCTATTTACGGTATGTTACCACTATGGAACAGTTCCCCTCTCCTCGGGAGAGGGGTTAGGGGTGAGGTCTTTTTTGACGAAGAAAACATTACAGGCAAACCAACGGCAGCAATGTTAAAAAAAGGGTTACTCTACATTCCGCAAAAGAACAGCCTCTTTGAAGACCTTACCGTGAAAGAGAACCTGGAAATGGCTGGCTTAACCCTTGATCAAAAACAATTGCAGCAGCGGATTCGAAATGCACTTTTAATATTTACACCACTTGTCCATCATCTGAACCGAACACCAATGAAACTAAGCGGAGGTGAACGCCAATTGCTTACTTTGGCTATGGCAACTTTACACGAGCCGAAGATGATTTTACTTGACGAACCCCTATGTGGATTATCACACCAAAATATTACCTTCGTAATTGAAAATCTGAAGGCATTGAACGAGAAAAGTGGAATCACTTTACTGATTGTTGAACACCGTGTTAAAGAATGTGTAAGAATTGCCAACAAGATAATAGGTTTGAAACTTGGCAAAGTTTTTAATGAATTGGTAGTGAACGGGACCTTTAACACCAATGAGTTAAATCCGGTTTTTGTTTAAAAAATAAATATATATATAATGGAAAAAAAATCAATCATATCTATTTTGCTAATTGCAGTTGTTGCAATTGCGGGGTACTATATTTGGAAAAGCAATACCTTCTCAGAAAGCAAGCCTATAAATATAGGAGTTATTTTACCTTTGAGTGGAGATGTAGCACCTTATGGTAAAAACTTGCAAAATGGTATGAACCTGGCATTGGATCAATATAACGCACAAAATGGTTCTGATAAAAAAATAAAGTTCATTTTTGAAGATGACAAAGCAGACCCAAAACTTGCAGTTACTACATTTGAAAAACTTACAAGTATTGATAAGTGTAAAATAATTTTGGGATGCTTTAGCAGTTCGGAAGTTTTATCTGTTGCGCCTATTGCAGAAAAAAATAAAATTATTTTAATCTCTCCTACTGCTTCTGCACCTAATATTACAAATGCTGGCGATTATATATTCAGAACCACTCCCTCAGATAATTTTGATGGAGCAGCAATGGCTAATTTTGCATTCAATAAACTTAATTTAAAGAAGGTAGCTGTATTATTTGTAAACAATGAATATGGCTTAGGTATTTCTTCTGTTTTTGAAGAGAAATTTAAAACCTTAGGTGGTAATATATCTATATTAAAATCTTTTGAAGCAAGTACGAAAGATTTTAAAACTATTTTGAAAGCAATTAAAGACACTAAACCTGAAGGTTTGTATATTATTTCAGTTTCTGATATTGGTACTATTTTAAAACAAAAAACTGAATTAAGTTTAGTTTGTAAAGTAATGACAGTTGGTCTTGCTGAAAATCCAGAAGTAATAAAAATTGCTGGTTCTGCAAGCGACAGTGTTTTTTATTCTTACCCTTCTTATCAAATAAATAGCGGTGATACAATCATACAAAAATTTGTTTCCGCTTATAAAGTTAAATTTGGAACAGAGCCAGATGTATTAGCTGCATATGGTTACGATTTAGCAAACATAACTTTGCAATGTTTAAATAAGGAGCAGGTTTTAAATGTAGAAGTAGTAAAAGAGAATCTTTATAAATTAAAAAATTTTCCTGGTGTTACTGGGTCAACATCTTTTGATAAAAATGGCGATGTAGAAAAATCAATAGGTATTAAAATGATTAACCACGGTAAATTTGAGTGGTATATTAATAATTTAAAATAATAAAAATGGCACAAATACTTACAAAAATTAAAAAAGTTTCAACTTCATTAGGTCACAAAAATGAATATGATAACTTGGAGGATAATCTTCTTGAAACAAGTTTATTGGAAAATGATAAAATTGTTTTGCCAGTTCTAAAAGAAATCATTAGAAAATATACAGATAAAAGCATTTGGGAGGCATTAGATTATTCCTTAATCAATAAATCTCATTTTGATAGGGCATTTTTTGTAAGACTTGGATGCGAAGCTGTAGGTGGTGATTTCAAATCTATTTTACCTGCTTTAGCATCTGTTGAGTTACGTTATGCTTCAGGTACAGCCATCGACGATGTCTTTGACTATAATTCCGAAAGGATGGGCAAACCAAGTATGCCTAAACTATACGGTAATAATTTAGCACTTTGTTATGGTGCGATATTAAAGTCTATATCTTCAGTTTCACTCTTGTCATTATACAATTCAAACAGGGTAGATTTAAAAAGTTTCATCGAAATAAATATTAAAGATGAATTTACTCACTATCAGGTTTATTTAGGCCAAGTCTCTGACATTTTATCTGAAAAATTAAGTATTGAAGAAATCACTGATGATTTTTATTTAGATATGATTAAAAATGCAACTGGTGTTGATGCTGGTTATTGTTTTGAATTAGGTTGTTTGTTGGGAGGAGGTTCAGTAGAGCAACAGAAATATTTTTACGAGTTTGGTGTCTCTCTTGGTACTGCTATGCAATTAAGAGACGACTTGTTAGATTATGTTAACGATAAAGACTTAATAAACAAAGAGCCATTCAGAGATTTTGAAACCAATAAAAAAAGGCTGCCAATTATTTTGGCATATCGGTTAGGTACTCAAAGCGAAAAAAAATTAATTAGAAACTTGTTTAATAAAGAAAAACTCAGCGATGAAGAAAAATCATCTTTATCTTCAATTGTATCTAATGAATTAGTGTTAGCATATTTAGAAAACTTAAATACTAAACTTATAGAAACGGCAAAGAATAGTTTTGAAAAAACCAATTCTTCAAAACAAGTACAAGAAATAGTAACACAAATATTTAAACAAATTGATGTTTAACAACTATATAAATGAAATTTCTGCATTCCATAAGTTGAGTAAAGATGAAAAAGTTCAATACTTATACTCTAAACTTTCTATTTTAGGATACCTGCCAGCAATTCAAACTTATACATCAGTATTTGGTAAAGGCAATAATATTATTGCCTTTTTACCTTTTGATAACTCTGCATCAAATACAATACTCTCTGCTCATTACGATGGTGAATCATTATTTGATAATTCGGGAGGTGTTTTTGCATTATTAGAAGTAGCAAGTAGATTTATGAAAAAAGGAATAAATAAGAATATCTGTATTCTTTTGACTGACCAGGAAGAAACATTTCAACAAGGCGTAGTGTATTTTATTAAAGAATATGAGCCATCGAATCAATCATATAATATTAATATTGATGGATTTGGGATTGGAGATGAAATATATTCAATGTGCGAAAATGTTTTTAGGCATTCAAAAAATGATTTTTTCAAAACCGATATGCATAAGTTTAAAGAGTATGGAATTAATGGAAATTCATATTTCTCATCATTCATAAAGGATTACAATGAAATAAACATAACAGATAAGTCTATCAAAGATATATATACCCCTTATGCTGATGAGAAATTTTATAAAAAATCATTTAATATTAGTAGATATTCTAAAACAATTGATAGCTTATGCGAAATTATTTACGCTTAATAGCAATTCTGTTATTCTGCATAGGCATGCATTTCAGTAGTGCTCAGACTGATTCTATGCCCATACAGAATGATGATTCAGTTGCGCAATCTCAACAAGAAATGCAAATTGAAAATAATAATAATAAAGTAAATGAGCTGGAAAATACTATATGGCATGAAACAAGAAATAGATATCTAATCTTAGGTGTAATTTTTCTTTTTCTTATATTAATTTTAGTATTTGGCTTTAAAGTCAAAGATTTTGAATCCGAAATAGTATATGAAATAAAGCATGAATTTTGGAAAGATATGGCATTGCCTACTATCTTTTTAATATTAATTAATGTTTATGAATGCGTAAAAAATAATTCACACTCATTCAATTTTCAATTTGGTCATTTTCTATTTGAAGTTTCTACAGTATTAATGACTTATTTGGCTATTCAATTCAGTAAAATTTATTTTAAAAATAAAGAATTGGTAAATGAAAATAGCTTCTGGAAAAATTTAGAAGATAATTTAGGTAGTGCTTCTAAAGATATTTATGCTATACATACAAGTGATTTTAAAGATTTTTTTAAACCAGTCGGTCTGGAATATTTTTATAAAATATTAGAGAGTTTAAAAAAAATATCTACTTCCGGTAAATCAATTAAATGTATGCGTATATTAATAATATATGATAAAAAACAAACGAACATTGAAGACACATGGATTCATACAGCATTAGTCAAAAAGAATGAGGTCAAAGAAACAGAAAGAATGTTTCGCAATTTTTATGATATGCACGAACAGAATAGTATAGAGTTATTCGCTGTCACAATAAAGAAATTATGTTTAATATTAGAGAATATATTTAAAACTTCTACTGATGCTAAAATTAAAAATCAAATAAATTCAGTTTGCAATAACTGTTTCAATCCTGAAAACATACGAATAAATAAATTTGAGGGCCTTTTAATTAATGATGCGGCCTATAAACCTACGTCTGAATTTTTAACGGGAATGTCATTTAAATCTAATAAGGAAAATGAACAATTGGCTCTTATGATTACAAAAGAAATTGTGGCAGATGATTCTTCAAGGGTAAAAAATATCATTTAATTTCAGTGATACAAATATTTACAAATATTATTGTCTCGGCATCAATACTATTCTTACTCAGTATCTCTTTTTCTATTGTTTATTATTCTACAAAATTTTTCAATCTTGCTCATTGTGCTATTGTTTCTCTTGGTGCATATTTTACATATTTTATTTCGCAACATTTTAATATTTCTATATTACTCAGTATTCCATTTGCGATTTTGTTTTCAGTTATTATGGGTTTGTTATGTGAGTTGTTGGTATATAAACCAATGCGCACTAAAAACGCACCTTTCTTTGCATATATGGTAGCTTCTATTGGTATTTATACAATACTGCAAAATTGCATTTCACTTTTTTTCGGAGATGATACCAAAATCATCAACACCTCAGAAGTAACAGTAGGTAATCAGATTTTTGGTGCATACATCACTACCATTCAAATCATAATAATTATTGTTTCTATTACATTGTTCGTTGTTGTAAACTTGTTTCTGCATAACACGGCAACAGGTAAATCCATTCGTGCCGTTGCAAGCAATCCCGAACTCTGCAACATTTACGGCATCTCATCAAACAAAATTATTTTGATTGCTTTCGGCATCGGTTCAGCATTGGCAGCCACAGCTGGAATACTTTCAGCGATGGATACGAACATGACACCTACTTTCGGTTTCAATTTGTTGCTTTACGGAGTAGTGGCAATGATTATAGGAGGCATTGGAAGCAAAAGAGGACTTATTGCAGGTGCATTGCTTGTAGCCACAGCACAGCACCTTGCAGCGTATTATATAGACACAAAATGGATGGATGCAGTTACTTATGTTATCCTTATTATTTTCCTAATCTGGAAGCCACTTGGATTTAGTGGCAAACGACTAAAAAAAGTGGAGGTATAGTATGGAGTATGTCTTACACCTTTTTATTTTAATCAGCTTCTATACTTTGTTATCACAAAGTCTGAATCTTGCTGCTGGATTTACCGGTTTGATTTCATTAGCACAGGCAGGTTTTTATGGAATAGGTGCATATACCACAGCAATACTATCAACTCAATTTGGGTTTTCATTTTGGTTAAACCTGCCTTTGGCAATGCTTATTAGTGGTGCAATTGCATTCGTTGTTTCATTAATAGCTTTGAGAACAGTAGAAGATTATTTTATTATTTGTACACTTGGGATACAAGTTATTCTGTTCTCTGTAATGAATAATTGGATGGATTTAACGAGAGGGCCATTGGGGATTCCAGGCATTCCTTCTATTCATTTTTTTGGCTTAAACTTAGATAACAAAATTTCATTTCTTACTCTTTCACTTTTTTGGGTAATAGTGGTTTGGTATCTTTTAAAGAACATTTCAAAATCAGGATATGGAAACACATTAAAGGCCATTAGTGAAGATGAGATTTATTCACAGAGTATTGGAAAAAATGTCTATCAAGCTAAGATAATTTCTTTTACTCTTTGTGCGGTTTTTGCAGCTATTCCCGGAGCATTGTATGCTCACTACATTTCTTATATTGATCCAACAAGTTTTACCGTTAATGAATCTATTTATATTCTTTCTATTGTTATTATTGGGGGGTTAGGAAACCTAAAAGGAAGTTTTTTTGCGGCAACATTTTTAGTTCTTTTACCAGAAGCTCTCCGCTTTGTTGGTATGCCTGATAATATTGCCGCAAATATGCGGCAGATTATCTACGGCTTACTTTTGGTTGCAGTAATGATGACTGGAAAGAATGGATTGAATGAGTTGCTTTCCAAAAAGAAGGTTGCCAAAATTTAAATTTCATGCGAGCCTTCTTTTTTTGTGACTTTATTTTTAATTCAATGCCTTCAGGCAACCTCCTTCATTTCTCTTCGTTCGTTCCGTAAACTACACTTTACTTGCTCATTCAGTCGGTAGCCTTTCAGCAATCAACAGTATCCTTCTATTAGCACTCCAGCAGCATTCCTAAGCCACCCACAACCCTTGACAGGGAAGCTGCAAGCTAAACTTCATTAATAACAGATTTAAAATTTGGAAACAGACAATTTACTTGTAGAAATAGCTTTTAGACTATTCCAACAGTGGCCTTCGGGTGGAAATTAAAAACAAATATTGCACAAAGTTACGGCCAGCCAAAAAAAATCCAAATAAACCAGGCTAAACAAGTCGGCTCAACAGTATCTCACCCACTCTCTTTTTTTTATTTTTTACTTACTGTTCGGTCATAGAAAGTCTATCTGAAAAAAAAATAAAAATAAGGCTTCAGCAAATATTTTGTACAGGAATACTATGGTTTTTATTTGGTTTTTGTTTGGACTTAGGCCGTGGTGATGCTACATATTTATTTTATCATTTTTAAAATTTTATGTTATGTATCATTTATTCTGTTACACTGCTTTTTGTCAGGTTTGGGTTTGTGCTGCTAATGGTTGGCATATTTATGTTAGTCATGGCGTTGTTATTGGTCGCCATCGTTATCCGCCTCCAGGTTCCAAGCGTTGGTTAGCAATGCTTCCTTAGTTTTAGCCCTTCGGGGCTTTTTTTTGTTTTGATAGAAATTGTTTTATCTGTTGAACAGATAGAACAGGAGTTGCCGGGTACACTTTATCCATCCATGACATTTACAGCAATTGTCGTTCCTCCAATAGCTGCAAATGAAAACCCCACCGCAGCCAAACGCAAAAAAATAACGGCTCGTTCCTCACCAATTATTTTATTTGCGTATCGCTGCACCTAACGCTTCTTAATATTGTCTGCAAGCAGTTTCTATTGCGGGCTATGCCACTTCGTTCTATAGCCCTTATTTAGCCGGGCTAAGTTGTCTGCGGTTGCAGCGGCTCGTAGAAAAAAACACATGCCAAAAAGGCTTCGCCGTTTTTGTCATGGTTTTGCTAACCCTTCGCTGCCCCGCAGTCCGTCGGCTATTTTTTTATTTTTTCTTACGGTGGCTACGCCTTTCTGTAGTGAAAAAAATAAAAAAGCCTCCTCCACATTTTTAGCACGGTCGCTACGGCGGTTTATCCTGAACACAGATGCCATCGCAAAAACCGCCTGCTCCCTATGCGCCCCCTGCTGTTGTCTTGCTGCACTGGCACAGCCCTATGAGTTGCTTTTTGTGTGAAAGCCCTGCTTATAGTTTCGCTATGCCCGACCACACAAAAAGCAGCCACGTTGTGTTGTGGGCTTCATGGCTTGCCCCTCGCCGTTCCGCTACGCTGCACTTTTAAGTCGGGGCAAGCCATTCCCGCCCTCACCCAGCAAGCCAAGGGCGCAGGAGGGGTCGCAGGTCAGCAGTGACAGCAGGAAGTGAACAGTTGATTTTCATTAATAACAAAAGGCAGAAATACAGCATGGAAATTTTAAATCCATTTGACAGGTTCATCAGGAAACCATCCAAAAAAATAAAGTATAAAAAAAGGCCGCAAAAATACCAATGCAGGCTACCGCACAAAAGCCACAAAAAAAACAAAAAGACAGCCGCCATAAACACAAGCCCAACGCACAAAGCCATCATTTATGCGGCTTCTGCTTTTGGTTTTTTTATCTGCATTGCTAATACAACTGCTTTCTTTTTTTTCCTTTTTTCTTTTGGAAATATTATTTAAAAAAAATTACTACAATGAAAAATGCAAATGACAACTTTGGAAGTAGCAATGGGTCAGAAAATTTCTATTGCCACAAACCTTCATTAATTCTTTACACGGATGGAGTGAAGGAGTTAGCAGAAGCCAGCGGTGCTTACTGGCTGATTGATTTAATTATTAGCCACCAATGCCACAGGGAAATTAATCTTGAACGTTTCCAGGTGTGGGATTTAAAACGGGTAAAGGATAATGTATTTACAATCCTGGCAACAGATGGCAATCATAACAAAGTAACCAGTCAGGAAATTCCTTTTAGTGATTTTCCTTATGATCTTGCAACTCTTTGGCTGGTGGATGGCTGCCTGATGCTGCCAAGTGAATACTAAAACAAAAGCCCCGCCTTGCGGCAGGGCTATTTTTTGAACTGAAGAATGAACAAAGATGTTCTGTGAATTTCTGAAATTATCTCAGGAAAAATATAATCACTGAGTTAATCAAATCACCAAGTCCGTTTAACATGTGCTTAAATTTAAAGGTTAAAAAAAATATTTGTTTTGCCTGATACAGAAAAATTATAAACCGGATACTTTAACCAAAGCCAGCGGATTAAATGCACCATTTTTCAAAGGATACATTTGACCGTTTACTTCTTGGTAAAACTCAATTCCCAATGCAAGGAATAAAGGGTGTGTACTGTTGGCAGTAACAGCGTTTACAAGGTTGATTACTGCGGTTGCTGCATTATCCCAGGGCAGTATAGCGGTTGCTTGTGCATCCATTACAAAAGTTTCATTTTCAAAATCAACTTCCGCACCGGTAGAAACAATTTTGAAATGAGTAGTACCACCGGGAGCTGCAAGCATGTTGATAGGAACGAATGCAGGGATATTTGCGGTAAGTGTACCGGCTACCCTGTCAATGGTTCCAGTGAAAGGCGCATAAAGTGTAGTTCCAAGTTTACCACTGATGTTAAACTCAAAACCATCCAGCAATTCGGCTTCGCCATCAATCACATTACGTTTTCCACGGGGATTGGTAAGATCCTCCTGGATTACTTCAACCATTTTCTGAGTTAGACGGCTTACCATTCGGCTGTCAGATGCATTTTGCAACATTGCACGGATTGCATTACGCAAAAGCTTTCCAGCTTTTCCGGCTCTTCCAAACTCTTCACCGTTTTCACGGGTCCTTTGAAATGCCGGATCATTGGCAATTTTATCAGCAGATACACCGCCTTTTTCTCTTGCCAGATATCCATCCAAAGTTGATTTGTAGAAAGTAATACCTCCGATAGTACCGTCTAATTTGATAATTCCTTTTTGCTTTGCCATTGTAAAAAATTTATTGAGTTAATAATTTGTTTCATTTTTTTGCTGCATTATCAGCATTTGAAAACAAAAATAGATACACCATAAAGTCATTACAAATATGCAAGGTCATCCGTTCCGTTTATTCCACATTATTCCAACAAACACCATTTTTCCGCCTTCAAAAAACTATTATCTTTGCAATAGATTACTCATATAAAAGCCATAGCCGAAGTATGGATAGTGTATGAAAAAGTTATTTGATTAATGAACAGACTGTGTATTTATCCGAAGGACATTCAGATCATCACAGGAAGAAGCGATAGGTATGGCAGGAATCTTATTAAGAAGATTAAAGAGCATCTCAAGAAGCAACAGCACCAGGTTGTTACTGTTGAAGAGTTCTGCCAGTACATGGGATTACAACAGGACACTGTTGCCCGGCAGTTACGATAAACCGTAACGCTTAAATTCGCAGACGCTATGATGCGGACTTGCACTCTCTATACTCAATAATTTTTCTTCTTTTGTTTGTGCAGCAATTGCACTTGGTTTAGCTAATCTTGTTGGCTATTTGTTGTCCAATCGGCTGAAACCCTTGATGTATCAGTAACTTGTATCTTCTGTATCGGAAAGTAACCTCCCAAAATACAGGTCCTGGAAAATACACATTAATTCCGGCAAGCTGAAAAAAACAGTACCTTCCAATAAATTTATTTATGCGCATTAAAAACTGGGTTGCTTTATTATTTGTGTTTTTGTTTTTTATAATTGCTTCCTGTAATGAAGAATCCAAAAAACAATCAGCAGATATAAAAAATGATCCTGCTGTCTGGAGTCCTCAAAGTAATATTTACGAAGTTAATCTTCGCCAGTTTTCACTTGCCGGTACCATAATGGCATTTGAAAAAGAACTACCAAGATTAAAGGATATGGGTGTGGAGGTATTGTGGTTTATGCCCGTTACGCCCATTGGTGTTGAAGGTAGAAAAATGACAGAAAAGGATATGGGCAGTTATTATGCAGTAAAAAATTATACTGGTTTTAACCCTGATTACGGTACCCTGGATGACTGGAAAAAATTTGTAAAACATGCACAGGGTATGGGTTTTAAAGTAATCATTGATTGGGTAGCCAATCATACGTCACCCGATAATAACTGGATGAAAACCCATCCCGAATTTTATGCAAAAGATTCAACAGGTAAAGCCATAGCACCATTTGACTGGACCGATGTTCGGAAATTAAATTATAATAATGCAGTGATGAGAGACAGTATGATCGCTGCAATGAAATTCTGGCTTACCGAAACCGGTATTGACGGTTTCAGGTGCGATGTGGCGGAAGAAGTACCGGTTGATTTTTGGAAAGCATGTATTGACAGCCTCAGAAAAATAAAAGATGTATTTATGCTGGCCGAAGGCGAAAAGCCGGAACTTCATGAAGCGGGTTTTAATGAAACGTATTGCTGGACTGTTATGCACCTGATGAAAGAATTGTATAATGGGAAAAAAACGGTAAAACAGTTCGACTCTGTATTACATGCAAACATAAACAGGTTTCCGAAAAATGCTTATCGTATGTTCTTTACTTCCAATCATGATGAGAACAGCTGGAATGGTACAGAGTTTGAAAAATTTGGTGATGCATTTAAAACTTTTGCTGTTTTTACACAAACCATGTACCAGAGTGTGCCGCTTATTTACAATGGCCAGGAAGATATGAATAAAAAGCGGCTTAAATTTTTTATTAAAGATACCATACCCTGGGCAGGCGAAATGGACCTGGCACCTTTTTATAAAACCTTACTTACACTACGTAAATCCAATATGGCATTGGCAGCAGATGCTTCATTTAAAAGATTAACCTCTTCTGCAGATGCTTCCATCTTTGCATATCAACGGGAAAAAGAAGGCCATAAAGTTATTGTTGTTTTAAATTTATCCAAACTGCCGCAAAAATTTACATTTACCGATGAAACCCTTACCGGTGAAGCAGTTAATGTATTTTCATCAACCAAAGAAAAAATTTCTTCCAAACAGGAATTTGCTCTTGGCCCCTGGGAATACCTGGTTTATGATTACAGGTAAATTAATTATTTCCGTCATAAAACCGGCAGAATAATTTTTATCGGGTAATATTTTAGTGTATTTTTAAAAAGTGTATTTTTTACACAATTGCTTTTTATACTAAAACGTTTGCTATGTCTGAATTTGAAACTGCTGCAGTACATGCTCAGGTAAATGAAAATAAGCCAAGACTTTCTGTAAAGCAGATACTGAATATGAGTGTTGGTTTTTTTGGAATTCAATTTGGGTTTGCTTTGCAAAATGCCAATGTTTCCAGAATATTTGAAACACTGGGTGCCGAGATCGATAAGATCGGATTTCTCTGGATAGCAGCACCTATTACAGGTTTGTTGGTACAACCGGTAATTGGTTATTTAAGCGACAGAACATGGCATCCGAGATGGGGCAGAAGACGACCTTTTTTCTTTATCGGAGCTTTGTTTTCTTCCATCGCTTTGTTTTTAATGCCACAATCGAATGTGTTGTGGATGGCAGCAACTTTGTTGTGGGTGCTTGATGCTTCTATTAATATTTCAATGGAGCCTTTCAGGGCATTTGTTGGTGATAAACTTCCTTCATCACAAAGAACTGCTGGCTTTGCTGCACAAACATTTTTTATTGGTTTGGGTGCAGTTATTGCATCGCTGTTACCCTATATTTTTACAAACTATTTTAATATCAGCAATACTGCAGCCCCGGGTGTAATCAGTGATTCAGTTAAATATTCTTTTTACATTGGTGCCGTGGTCTTTTTGGTCTCAGTTTTATGGACAGTTTTTACAACCAAAGAATTTCCGCCCGAGAATATAGAAACCTGGGAGCAGGAAAAATTAAAAACCAGGGGGCTTTTAAACGGCTTAAAGGAAATTACTACTGGTATTTTTAAAATGCCCAAAACAATGATGCAGTTGGCAGTAGTACAGTTCTTTACCTGGATCGCTTTTTTTGCCATGTGGATCTATACCACTTCCGGAGTAGCTTTAAATGCTTTTGGTACCACCGACAAGGATTCAAAGATATTCCAGGATGCAGGTGATTGGGTTGGGGTTATGTTTATGGTATATAATGGAGTTTCTGCTATAGCAGCATTTTTATTACCCATGCTGGCAAAAAGAATTGGTAGAAAATATACACATATGTTTTGTCTTGTCATTGGGGGTATTGGATTGGTTTCTATGCTTTTTATCAAAACGCCAAACATGTTATTGTTGCCGATGATAGGCGTTGGACTGGCATGGTCATCAACATTGACCATGCCTTATGCCATTCTATCAGGGGCATTGCCTGCAAATAAAATGGGCTTTTATATGGGAGTTTTTAATTTCTTCATAGTTATTCCTCAAATACTGGCAGCAGCCATTCTGGGATTTTTTGTGAAGAACCTGTTTAACGGTGAAAGTATTTATGCATTGGTGATTGGAGGTGTTTCCATGATCATCGGTGGCCTGATGAATATTATTGTTATGGATAAAACGGATGAAAAATTAAAACATTAAATACCGTTATGAAAAAATATGTATTGATCATTGTGCTGATTGATTTTTCCGGTTTCCTGTTTGCGCAAACAGCCGGGATTGATTGTTATCCTACAAACTGGTGGACCGGCATGAAATGGAATAAAGTACAGGTAATGATTCATGGTGATGCCATTGCAAATGCTGCTGGAGGATTCAGTATCAACTACCCGGGCGTAAAACTGGAAAAGGTAAATAAGGTAGAGAATAACAACTATGTTTTTCTTGATCTTAATATCTCGGCTTCTGCAAAACCGGGTATGCTTAAAATAAAAGTAAACAAAGCCGCATCATCATTCTATATTGACTTTGAATTAAAACCACGCCGAACCGGCAATGGTTCAATATTTGCCCAGGGGGTTACTTCAAAGGATTTTATGTACCTCATCATGCCCGACCGTTTCAGCAATGGTGATGAAAGCAACGACCGTGTACCGGGAATGAGGGATCAAACCTTAAGAAGAGATACGGTGTTTAACCGACATGGCGGGGATCTGAAAGGGATACAAAATCATCTTGATTACCTGCAATCGCTGGGTGTTACTACTTTATGGCTTAACCCGGTTATTGAAAATGATATGGATAACCGGACAGAACATGGGTATGCTTTTACAAATCATTATAAAGTAGATCCCAGACTTGGTGGTAATACAAGCTATCATGAACTGGTTGAAACAGCACATAAAAAGGGCCTTAAAATTATTCAGGATGCAGTTTACAATCATGTGGGTATTCATCATTTTACTGTAGCAGATGTGCCTATGAAAGACTGGCTGCATCAATGGCCCGCTTATACCAATACCAGTTATAAGGATCAAACACTCTTTGATCCGTATGCAGCAAAATCAGAAACCAAAATAATGGCCGATGGCTGGTTTACAACCCAAATGCCCGACCTGAATCAAAATAACCCGTATGTAGCTAATTTCTTAATTCAGCATGCCATTTGGACGGTTGAACAATTTGGCATTGACGGTTGGCGCATCGATACCTATGCCTATAACGACCTGGTATTTATGAACCGGTGTAATAAAGCATTGGAAAATGAGTATCCGAAAATTACCCTTTTTGGCGAAACCTGGGTGCATGGCGTACCCAACCAAAGTTATTTTGTACAAAACAATTACAATATACCTTTTAAAAGCAACCTGCAGGCAGCAACCGATTTTCAAACCCTGTGGGGAATTACCGATGCCATGACAAAAGATTTTGGATGGACTGAAGGGGTAAATAAATTATATACCGTTCTTGCCCAGGACTTTGTTTATAAAGATCCAATGCGTAATGTTATCTTTTTGGATAATCATGATATGGCCCGTTTTTATTCAGTAATTGGAGAGGATATTGAAAAATATAAATCATCTGTAAATTGGTTGCTGACCTGTCGGGGAATTCCGCAGTTCTATTATGGCGGAGAGCTTGGCCTTACCGGGTTTACAAACCCAAATGATGGATATGTGCGCCAGGATTTTCCGGGTGGCTGGCCTGCAGACACCGTTAATAAATTTACTGATGAAGGACGTACGCTGCAGGAAAAAGAGATCTGGAATCATATAGCTACATTGGCAAATTTCCGAAAAAAATCAACAGCCATTACTACAGGTAAAATGATGCAGTTTTTACCTGAGGAAGCTGTATATGTTTATTTCAGGTATGATGATAAACAAACAATAATGGTTGTTATGAATACTGCTAAAGAGAAAAAAGAGATCAGTTTAAAACGGTTTATAGAAAGAACACAGGGGTTTTCTAAAATGAAAAATATTTTTTCTAATGCCATTTCTGACCTGAAAGATTTTTCTTTGGATGCAAAAGGCAGTGTTGTTGTAGAACTGATGAAATAAAAATAATTCGGGGAACAGCCCTTGCATTAATATACCTCCGCATTTTAAGGCCGGGAATAATACAATTGTTATTTATTTTGCAATTTTAAAATAATGTGTTTAATTTACACATTAAAACGACTGCAGCTTGAAAAAAATTTTCCTTCTTTTTGTATTATTTTCTTTTGGCACAAATTTAAATGCGCAAAGATTACTAACCTGGACACCGGAATTTCCGGTTGATAATTCCACTTTAAGTTTTACGGTAGATTGTACAAAGGGTAACCAGGGACTTTTAAATTTTGAAGGAGGTAATTCAAATAATGTTTACGTGCACATTGGTGTGATAACAAATTTAAGCAGTGGCCCTGGCGATTGGAAATATGTAAAATTTACCTGGGGTACTACTGATCCTGCAGCAAAAGCAACGCCACTTGGCAGTAACAAATATCAATATACCATTACCAATATCAGAAGTTACCTGGCAGTACCTGCCGGAGAAACCATTAAGAAAGTATGTGTTATTTTCAGAAACGCAACCGGTACAGTAAAGCAGGTTAATTCAGATGTAAGTGATATGTACTTACCTGTATACGGTAATTCAGAATATGGTGTTCGTTTAAATCTTCCGCCTTTTGAACCCAGGTACATACCTTGGGTGGAACCCTTGAATGTGGCTGTTGGCGGAACTATCAGCATTACCGGTGTTGCATCAGCTAATTCAAATCTTACCTTGAAACTGGATGGCACTAATATTAATACAGCAACCAATGCCAATACCATTTCTGCTAATCCAGCTATTGCCACAGCATGTGCTCACCAGGTTTTTCTTGAAGGTAATAACGGTTCAGTAACAGTAAAAGATTCATTCAGTTTTTATATTGCCCCTGCCACTACTGTGGCACCTTTACCAGCCGGGGCAATTGAAGGGCTTAACTATAATCCCAACAATACAGCTGTTACACTGGTTTTGTTTGCGCCTGGTAAAACCAATGTGGTGGCTATTGGTGATTTTTCAAACTGGACCAACCAGTGTACTTACCAAATGAATAAAACTGCTGATGGTAATTATTTCTGGATAACATTGACAGGCCTCACTCCGGGCCTTGAATACGGGTTTCAGTATTTAATTGACAATACAATCAAAACAACAGACCCATATACACAAAAAGTACTTGACCCCGATAACGATCAGTTTATTAATGCGGTTACATATCCAAATCTTAAGCCTTATCCTACCGGCTTAACTACCGGGCTTGTAGGTATTATTCAAACTGCCGAGCCGCAATATAACTGGCAGGTAAATAATTTTGTGAAAGCTGATAAGAAAAACCTGATGGTATATGAATTGCTGATCAGGGATTTTACAGCAGAACACAGTTACCAATCTTTAATTGACTCTTTACAGTATTTAAAAAACATTGGCATCAATGTCATTGAATTAATGCCTGTCAATGAATTTGACGGAAATGAAAGCTGGGGTTATAATCCATCATTTTATTTTGCGCCCGATAAATATTACGGTACAAAAAATAAACTAAAAGAATTTATTGATAAATGCCACCTGAATGGGATAGCCGTAATACTGGATGTTGTTTATAATCACTGTACCGGCAACGCTCCCCAGGCAAAAATGTATTGGGATGCTGTCAATAACAGGCCAGCGCCTGATAACCCATGGTTAAATGTTACAGCGCCTCATCCTTACAGTGTTTTCAATGATTTTAACCACACATCAACCGCTACTCAATATTTGGTTCAGCGGTCACTAAATTTCTGGCTGGATGAATACCGGGTAGATGGTTACCGGTTTGATCTTGGAAAAGGTTTTACACAAACTGTAACCAATACAACAACTGTAGAAAATTATGATGCAAGCCGGGTTGCCAATTTAAAAAGATATTATGACGGAACAATTCCAACTCATCCGGGTACGTATATGATAATAGAATTCCTGGGAACACTACCATGCCAGGAAGAACAGGAATATGCTGCTCATGGTTTTATGTTATGGGGTAACAGTAATGTTACTTACAATCAATGTACAATGGGCTTTGCATCAAATTCAGATATATCTGCTGTTGTTTACAACAGCTCATTGCGTGCATTTAATAATCCTGCTGTTTTGGGATATATGGAAAGTCATGATGAAGAACGTAACATGTACAGGAATATAACTTTCGGTAATTCTTCAGGAAGTTATAATGTTCGCAACCTGAATACGGCATTGGCAAGGGTAGAAGCTGCAGCATCGGTTTTCTTTACTGTGCCAGGGCCTAAAATGATATGGCAATTTGGAGAACGTGGTTATGATGTACCGCTCAATTTTGGCGGATCGAATGTGGCCAATAAACCACCACGTTGGGAGTACATGCTGGTACCGGAAAGGGTTCACTTGTATAATACTTTTAAAAGTATAATTCAATTACGCTTAAGTAATACTGCAGTTTTCAACAATACTGCTTTTACCTATGATTTTAACAGCGGACTGGTAAAGGTTTTTCAGATTGCCGACCCCAATGCCAGTGGCAAAAAAGTGACCATTGTAGCCAATTTTGATGTAGTGGCACAAGCAAAAACAATTACTTTTCAATCAACAGGCGATTGGACAAATTATATAAGCAACGGCACAGGTACCGGACTAAATGGTGTTACAGGTAATAATTTTAATTTAACTGCAACATCACAAACAGTAACACTGCAACCGGGCGAATATCATATTTATATAAGTGTGCCTGCATGTGCAACAGCAACACCAACGGCAACCAGTCCGGTAAATTATTGCCAGAATGCTGTTGCTACACCATTGCAGGCAAACGGAACAAATTTACTTTGGTATACAACTGCAACGGGTGGTACCGGAAGTCCAACTGCACCAACACCCTCAACAACAGCTATTGGCAGCACAACTTATTATGTAACCCAAACCATTGGTAGTTGCGAAAGCCCACGTTTACCAATTGTAGTAAATATTACAGCAAATACACCTGCTCCTTCAGTAACCAGTCCGGTTAATTATTGTCAGAACGCAGTTGCTTTGCAATTGACAGCTACCGGAACTAATTTATTATGGTATACAACAGCTACAGGCGGTACGGGCAGTGCAACAGCACCCACTCCTTCAACAACTGTAACTGGCAGCACTTCCTATTATGTGAGTCAAACACAGAGTTGCGGCGAAAGCCCAAGGGTGGTAATTGTTGTAAATGTATCAGCATTTCCAGTTGCTCCTGCTGTGACCAGCCCGGTAACTTATTGTCAGAATGCTATAGCAACAGCTTTAACTGCATCCGGTACTAACCTATTGTGGTATACAGTTTCTTCTGGAGGAACCGGAAGCACTACAGCACCAACACCACTAACTTCAACAGCAGGTATTACTACCTGGTATGTTAGTCAATCTAATAATGGATGCGAAAGCCCACGAGCTTCAATAACAGTAAATGTAATTGCTTTGCCTGCAACTCCAACAGTAACAACACCGGTTAACTATTGTCAAAATGCGGCTGCTGTTCCTTTAACAGCAACCGGAAATGCATTGCTGTGGTATACTGCTGCAACTGGAGGTACAGGCAGCACAACAGCTCCAACACCTTTAACAGCAACAGCAGGCAGTTTCAATTATTATGTAACACAAACCGTTAATGGTTGTGAAAGTCCAAGAGCATCTCTTACAGTTAGTGTGAATGCCCTTGCCATAGCCCCGGTAGTAATAAGCCCTGTTCAGTATTGTCAAAATGCAATCACGGTGCCTTTAACTGCTGCTGGTACAAATTTGCTTTGGTATACAACTGCAACCGGGGGTACCGGGGTTTCTGCTGCACCAATACCATCTTCAGCAAGTGCAGGATCTGTTAATTATTATGTAAGCCAGTCAAATAATTGTGGAGAAAGCCCCAGGGCTCTTATCAATGTTATTGTAAATGCTACTCCAGCTGCACCTGTGGGTTTAAACGTTTCTGCAATAACAACAAGTTCAGCAGTATTAAACTGGTCTTCGGTTACCGGAAACTTTTATACTGTTGATTATAAAGCTGCCGGGTCAGCTTCATGGATAAATATTGTTAATGCGCTGAATACCGGTTCAGTCAATTTAAATAACCTTACGATTTCAACTGCTTACGATTGGCGGGTAACTGCAAACTGTACTACAACCTCCGTCAATAATTATTCTACAGCACAGTTTACCACCAGTTCCCGTAATAACCAGATAACAAAAATAAAAGATGGTTTCGGAATTAAAATTTCTCCCGATCCGGTTATTGGAAATGCAGTGATAGATTATATCGTACCGGGTAATGGAATTGTAACGATCACCGTTATTAATGCTTTCGGACAGCGAATGCAAACTTTGTATAATGCAAATCAAAATCAGGGTCAATATGATTTAACAATAACCGGTCAGTTACAAGGTTTAGCTAAAGGAAGTTATTTCCTGCGGATACAGCAAAACGGGAAAGGTTATTATACGCAATTCATAAAATTATAAATTACTTAAAATTATACCGGATATGGCTGTTACAGCAAATGCGAAACAAGCAAAAAATATTAAAAGCCTTCTGGCCATACAATCAGAAGTTAAGGGCAGCAATCGTATTGCTTTATCTGTTGATTGCGTGATTTTTGGTTTTGATGAAAATAAACTTAAGGTTTTATTGATCCGGAGTGATCTTAAAAAATACCAGAGTAAATGGTCTTTATTAGGAGACATTGTTGGTTATCAGGAAGACCTGGATACTGCAGCTTACCGTATTCTTAAGCAACGTACAGGTTTAGATGATGTTTACCTGGAACAGGTGCATACTTTTGGAGCTGTTGGCAGGCACCCGGCAGGGCGTGTAGTTACTGTTACTTATTGTTCTTTAATAAATATAAGACATCATAAATTAAAAATACTTGACAACGAATTACACTGGCATGATGTAATGAGTGTTACCGATCTTGCTTTTGACCATCAGCAGATATTTAGTGCCTGCTATCAATGGTTACAAAAAAGAATTCAGGAACATCCCCTGGGGTTTAACCTTTTGCAGAAAAAATTCTCTTTACGCGATCTTCAGAATTTGTATGAAGCAATACTGAATACTAAACTGGACAGGCGTAATTTCAGAAAAAAATTCTTCTCCATGGATTTTTTACTTGATATCGGTGAAATGGAACAGGATGTTCCGCACCGGCCCGGTAAATTGTATAAGTTCAATTATGAAAAATTTGAGAAGAAAAAGAAAAAATGGATCGGGATAGATTTTTAGGAACCATAAGCATTATATGCGTTTTTTAGTGAACTCCTTTTATTTTATTATTCCGGGATAGATAATTATGCTGACAACCGGCTTTTGGTTGTTTAATGATGTTGTCCAAAACCATTAGAAAACCTTAACTGGCAGAAAAAATAATTGTAATACCGGTTACAACCAGTTTAGTGGTTACAACTTAGATAGTTATTAACCAGGGCTTTGAAGGGCATTACTGAATTTTTATAATTTTTTTTTGGATGCAGCGAATTGATTTATCCTAATACCCTATGAAAGGATTTCAGGCAGATCTTATAAAAAAACTTTATTAAGAAACTTCTAAAAAAAACTTAACAAAACTTTAATTATTGAAAATAAAACCTTACATTGTGTATAATTTACACATTCTTAATTGTGTAAAAAGTACACATTTTGGAATGCTCCTTATTTTTTTAAAACGATAAAGACTGCTTGTATGAAAAAAATCAATAAACATTTTTACAGGGTTATGGCGCAAACGATTGCATTAATGCTTTTTACAGTATTGGTTTATGCGCAAACTACAGTTACCGGTAAAGTAACTGATAGTAATGACGGGTCTCCTGTATCAGGAGTAACTGTTATGGTAAAGGGAACTACGACAGCAACACAAACAAAAGCTGACGGTTCTTTTACTATTTCTGCAGCGGCGAATGCCACTTTAATTTTTACTTCAATTGGTTTTGCAGAAATGCAGGTAGCCGTTTCAGGTAAATCAACAGTTGATGTAAGCCTGGTTAAGATCAGTCAGCAACTGAATGAACTTGTAGTGGTTGCCTATGGTACAAAACGTAAGGGTGATCTTACCGGTTCAGTTACTTCAGTATCTGCCAAGGATTTTCAAAAAGGTGTTATCAATTCTTCAGAACAGTTGTTATTGGGCAAAGTAGCCGGTTTGGAAATTACTAATGGCGGTGGATCTCCGGGAGGAGGAAGTAAAATACGCATCCGGGGCGGTGCATCTTTAAATGCAAGTAACGATCCATTGATTGTTATTGATGGTGTTCCGGTTGAAGGAAATGGTATCGCAGGTTCTGCTAACCTTTTAAATACGATCAATCCTAACGACATTGAATCTATGAGTGTATTGAAAGATGCTTCTGCTACTGCTTTGTATGGATCCAGGGCATCAAACGGTGTTTTGATCATTACTACAAAAAAAGGCACTAAGGGTAAAATGAAGTTTAATTTCAATACAACCATATCAACAGGCATTGTGGGCAAAACAGTTAAAGTGCTTTCAGGAGATGAAGTAAGAGCCATCATTAATGCAGATGCTGCTAAAAGCGGCAACAACACTTTTAAGAATTTATTAGGTACAGCAAACACAGATTGGCAAAAAGAAATTTACCGTCCTGCTTTAGGATGGGATAATAATGTAAGTGCAAGTGGTGCAGTACAGGGTATTCCTTTCAGGGCTTCTTTGGGATTTTTAACCCAGGACGGGATCTTAAAAACAGATAATTTTAAGCGTTTTAGCGGTTCGTTAAATCTTTCCCCTAAATTTTTAGATGATCATTTAAGTGTTAACCTGGCCTTAAAAGCAAGCAATACAAAAAATATTTTTGCAAATGGTGGTGCCATCGGCTCTGCCATTGCTTTTGACCCAACACAACCGGTATATTCGGCTTCCGGTAAATTTGGCGGTTATTTCGAATGGTTAGATCCTAATGGTACCCTTATCGATCTGGCTACAAGAAATCCGGTAGCCTTGTTAAATCAAAGGGATAATAATTCAAGTGTTAACAGATTAGTGGGTAATATACAGCTCGATTATAAACTTCACTGGTTTCCCGATCTACATGTTTTGTTAAACCTGGGTATTGACAATTCCAGCGGAAGCGGAGATGACAAAATTGATTCTGCGGCAGCAACCGATTATAAAACAGGCGGCCGCAAAAGCCATTATGAACAGAGGAAGAAAAGTACGATTACTGATATACAACTCTTTTACAGTAAGGAGATAAAAAAACTGAATACAAAGGTGGATGTGCTGGTTGGTCACAGTTACCAGGATTTTATTACTTATGTAAAGAATTTTGCTTCTTTCAGTTACCGTCCAATAGCTGATGCTGCAAATCCGCAAAAGAAAGATACCATTGCGGGTTCTGAGCCAACTTTCCTGACTGATAAACCTGAATACCGTTTGGAATCATACCTGGGAAGGGTGAATATATCTATTGCTGATAAATATTTAGTAACTGCTTCTCTGCGCAGAGATGCCAGCTCTAAATTTGCAAAAGAAAACAGGGTAGGTTATTTTCCTGCTGTTGCTCTTGCCTGGAAATTAAGAGATGAATTCTTTAAATCAGTAAAGGTTATAAGTGATCTGAAATTAAGATTTGGCTGGGGTTCAACAGGCCAGCAGGATGGAATTCCTTATTACTCTTATCTTCCTTATTATGCACGCAGTAATTCTTCTGCTCAATACCAGTTTGGTAATACTTATTACAGTTTTTTACGTCCCTCGGCTTATGACCCCGACAGGAAATGGGAAAGCACCACTACAACAAACCTTGGTCTCGATTTCGGTTTTGTGAATAACAGGATTTCCGGTTCAGTTGACATCTATACGAAAAAAACAAAAGACCTTTTGAGTGTGGTACCCGTTGCAGCAGGTGGTAATTTTAACATTGAGTTATTTACCAATGTTGGTAATGTTGAAAATAGAGGAATAGAGTTTACCCTGAATACGGTACCGGTTAAAAAAACAAATTTAACCTGGGAGTTTGGATTCAACTTTACTTACAATACAAGAGAAATTACCAATCTGTTAAAACAACAGGATCCAAATTTTAAAGGTATTGAAACAAGTGGTATCTCAGGCGGAACAGGAAATAATATCGGCAGGTTTAACGTGGGATACAGCCCTTTTGCCTATTTTGTTTTTAAACAGGTTTACGATCCAACTTCAGGTAAACCAATAGAAGGATTATATGAAGATTTAAACCGGGATGGAAGAATTGATCAGCTTGACCGTTATTACTATAAAAAACCAGGGTCAGACATTTTTATGGGACTGAATACTCAAATTGTTTATAAAAAATTCTCTTTAGGAATTACCGGGCATGGGGCTTTCGGAACATACCTGTATAATAATTTCAATTCAAACAATGGCGTACTGAGGCAATTGAAAAACCCAATCAATTTTGTCGGAAATGTTTCTGCCAATTACCTGGAGACCGGTTTTTCAAACAATCAATACCTGTCGGATTATTATATCGAGAATGCTTCTTTCTTCAGGCTTGATAATATAAACCTTGGTTATAATGTGGGTAAAATACTGAAAAATAAAGCCAGTTTGCGTATTGCTGCCAGTGTTCAGAATGTATTTATAATAACTAAATACAAAGGCCTTGATCCTGAAAACGCAAGTGATACCGGTGTAGATAATAATATTTACCCCAGGCCCCGGACTTACTCTTTGGGTTTTAATTTAGATTTTTAATTATAAAAAAACGATTGATATGAAAAATAAATTAATAAAATATTTGACGGGTACACTTTTAATAACCATAGTTGCAAGTTCATGTGCCAAGAAGCTGGATCTGTTTCCAACAAACGACCTTACACCCGAAAAAACATTTTCAACTGCTGCAGGATATAAAAGCGTACTGGCTAAAATATATGGCACACTGGCAATCACAGGTAATTCCGGGCCAGCGGGTAACCCCGATATCAGTGGAGGACTGGATGAAGGATCTCAAGTTGCATTTATCAGGATGTTTTTTAATTGTAATGAACTGCCAACCGACGAAGCTGTGGTTGCCTGGAATGATCAAACCATTCATGATTTTCATGATCTGAAATGGACCAGTGCTGATCCCTTTTTAAAAGGAATTTATGCAAGGCCCATTTATAACATTACCCTCATAAACGAATATATCAGGGAAAGTTCAGACGCTAAACTGGCTGAAAGAAGTATTACCGGTGCAGAAGCAGCAGACATTAAAAAATCAGTTGCTGAAGTTCGTTTTTTACGTGCGTTTAATTACTGGGTAATGATGGATTTATTTGGGAAATCAACTTTTATAACAGAAGCAGACCTTATAGGAACAACTTTACCAAGAGAAATAAGTCGTGCTGATCTGTTTCTGTATATTGAAAAGGAACTTAAAGCCATTGATGCAGATCTGGCTCCTGCAAAAACAATTGAATATGGCAGGGTTGACCAGGGAGCTGCATGGGCCTTACTTGCACGTATGTACCTGAATGCCGGAACATACGCTGGTGCAGCCAGGTATACCGATGCAATTACTTATGCCAAAAAAGTAATTAGTGGCGGCTATTCTTTATATTCAGGTTATCCAAGGGTGTTTATGGCCGATAATGATAAAGCGAAAGATGAATTTGTGTTTGCCGTTAATTGTGATGGATTGCGTACACAGGCTTATGGGAATACCACTTTTTTTGTTCATGCAGCTTGTGGTGATGAAGGAGTCCAATATGGTGTAGGTGGCGGTTGGTATGGTTACAGATCAACTTCGGCTTTTGTTGGTCTTTTTCCTGATAATACCGGAGCAACTGATAAACGTGCCATGTTTACCACTTCTAAATATGGAACAAGTCCTGCTCAGTTAATCATTACTGATATCAGCAATTTTGACCAGGGGCCGCATGTAAAAAAATATGTCAACATACGTTCCGATGGTGGCCCTGTATCTGACACCAGGAAGGAATTTGCTGATGTTGATTTCCCGGTATTCCGGTTATCAGAAATGTATTTAATTTATGCTGAAGCAGTTTTACGGGGTGGAACAGGCGGAGATGCAGCAACTGCTTTGAATTATATTAACCTGATAAGAACCAGGGCTTTTGAAAATGCTACCGGTAACATAAGTGCCGGTACACTAACACTGGATTTTATATTAGCCGAAAGAGGAAGGGAATTGTATTGGGAAGGACATCGACGCACTGACCTGATACGTTATGGTTTATTAACTACAGGCACTTACCTATGGCCATGGAAAGGTGGCGTATCATCCGGTACTGCTGTTGATGCCAAGTATAATTTGTTTCCTATTCCGTCATCTAATATTGTTGCCAATCCTAACTTAACACAAAACACAGGTTATTAATCTGAAATAATTAAAACTGTTTTATATGAAAAATATTTTAAAATTACTATTCGGTATCATCTTTACTACAGCAGTTATTTTATCCTGCAAAAAAGATGAGAACAAGGTTTATTTTGAGGGGGGTAATAATCCGGTGCTTACATCTTCATCAGCAGCATCATTGGTATTACTTCCTGTAAATGCAACACAAACAGCAATTACTTTTAACTGGACAAATCCCAATTATAAGTTTAACACAGGAGTAAGTTCACAAAATGTAACTTATATTTTACAAATAGATACCACTGGCTCTGATTTTTCAAACCCTGCTATACAGGAAGCATCAATAGCAAATAATTTAAGTGTTTCTTTTACAGTAAAAGAACTGAATACGTATCTGACGAAACTGAATTTACTGGAAAATATAGTTCATAATGTTGAGTTCAGAATAAAATCTGTACTTATAAATAATACTGTTCCGTTATATTCTAATGTGCTCAAGATTGTGATTACCCCATACCTGGATGTGGCTGTACCTATTCCACCAACCGGTGAATTATATATCACAGGAGACGCAACTGCAAGCGGTTGGACCAATAGCCCTCCGGTAGCACAAAAATGCAATAAAGTTAGTAATACAGAATACAATATAACTATGGCTTTTTCAGGCGGTGGTAAATATTATAAGTTCCTGTCTACCTTAAATCAATGGCAACCTCAATACGGAGGAAACAGTGCGACAGGTGGTGATTTTAGTGCAAATATGGGAGGTGGCTCCGACCCTGATGCAATTCCTACTCCTTCAGTTGCAGGAAATTATAAAATAACCCTGAATTTTAAAACTGGAAAATATACCGTTGTAAAACTATAATCAACAATCAAAATTTATAAAATGAAACATATTTTAAAAATATTTTTAGCAGCCATAACAGTATCAGTCTTATTTACAGCCTGTAAAAAAGTTGACAATCTGAAAAAAGTTGATCCATTACCTGTTTATGAGGCTGGTGTTTCTCCTTTTTTAAGCAGCTCTGTTGCTGTAGTGGCCCCTACTATTTCAGATACAAGCAAGGAAGTGATCAGCTTTTCCTGGACCGACCCCAAATACGCAACTGATCTTGCCAATACCAAATATATTCTTACAATAGATTCAACCAATAAAAACTTTGCTGTGCTGAATAATACCAAAACAGTGATTGGCGCTTTAAAAACCGCAATGACCGGTCGGGAGTTAAATGCTCATTTATTGAATCTTGGTTTTAAACTGGGGGTTACCCAAAGTATTGATGTTGTGCTGTTTTCTTCTTACAATAACAATAATGAAAGACGTATTTCTAATGCAATAACCGTAAAAGTTACCCCTTTTCCCGATCCGGCAATTTTGTCAACTGCAAATACTTCGGTAACCTGTACCATTGCTAATGCTTCATCGCCTTCCAATATTTTTTCGTGGGCTCCTTCATTTAAAGGTTACACGGGGCCAATTACATATACGTTGCAGTATGATTCAGCGGGTAAAAATTTTGTTGCACCTGTTGAAATTCCGGTAGGGGTTTCATTTTATGCATTGTCTTTAACCCAGGGTCAAATGAATTTAACTGCATTAAATTCGGGGATACCCGGTGGTAATAGTGGTAAAGTTGAGTATCGTATTAAAGCAGTAACTTCTTTTGGCGCAATTACTTATTCAAATGTTGTAAATGTTACGATTCAAAGTTATGTACCCATTTTAAGGGTTTACCTACCCGGAGGTTATCAGGGTTCAACAGGTAATGGGAATAACTGGGACCCGCCAACAGCTCCTGAATTAATCAGAGACCTTCGTTCTGGCGTTTTCAATAAAATGTATTACATCTATATTTATTTACCGGCCAATGCTGAATTTAAGATTACAATTGGCAGAACCTGGGATATAAATTATGGAGGCTCCGGAGGTGTATTATCTGGTGGAGGAGCCAATCTTACAGTGCCTGCTGCAGGTTATTATCGTGTGTCGGTTAACATAAGCACTTTACAATATAATATAACGGCGGGCCGTATGGGATTTGTAGGCGGTGCAACAGGTGCTGGCTGGAACCCTCCGGGAGTATTCCCTAATTATGCATTAGGTAATGCTGCAACTAATCTTTTTGTTGGACTTACCAATTTTACTTCAGGCGGATGGAAATTAATTGATAATAATGCATGGGATAATGGAAGTCAAACTGTAAGCGAAACCAGAAGTTACGGAACATCTGGTGGTAATGGAAGTACTTTACAGGTTAATGGATCAAATTTCAATGATTATCCTGCAGCAGGTCGCTACAGGGTTATCTGGGATGGCCGTGACAGGGATAATATAAAATACTTTACAAGTCCTGGTACAGAAATGCGGGTTGTTGGTAATGGCATGACCGGAGTTCCGGATTGGAATCCGGGTGCATCTCCACAAATGACTTATACCGGTAATGGAATATGGACAATAACTTTAGCATTGGATGCCAATGAAGAAATTAAATTTTTGGCCGGCAACGACTGGGGAGCTTTTGATTATGAAGATAACAGCGGGCAAAGCCAGGCTACCGGTACCCCAAAAGCAATTAAGTGGGATGGAGGGCCCAATTTTAAAACGCCCACTTCAGCTGGAACTTATACTATAACACTTAATGAAAACTTACAAACGGTAACTATTAATTAAAGAAGCCGGTAACCAATATTATATACTTAAAAAATCAAATTGCCATCAAAAAAAAAGATGGCAATTTGATTTTAAATAATTAAATGAAAAATAAAGAAATGATCATATCGTTGGCCCTGTCAGTAATAATCAGTTGTTTTTCATGTAATAAAAATACAACTGTTAATACGAATACTACACAAAGTGGTAACAAGCAATATTATCTTTATACCCAATTTGTAATGGGTGCTGATTTATCATACGTAAACCAGGTGCAGGATTATGGAGGAGTTTACCAGGATTCCGGAACTATAAAAGACCCGTTTACAATTTTTAAAAACCATGGTGCAAACCTGGTTAGGGTAAGATTATGGCATAATCCACAGTGGCTTAAACCATTGAATGGTGGAAAGATGTACAGCGATCTGTTTGATGTTGAAAGAACAATGCAGCGGGCAAAATCAGCGGGCATGGCTGTTAACCTCGATCTGCATTATTCCGATACCTGGGCTGATCCGGATCATCAGCAAATACCTGCTGCATGGAGTGGTTTAAGTTTATCCATCATGAAAGATTCTGTTTACAATTATACATTTGCTGTTTTAAATTATTTTAAAACAAGGAACCTTGTGCCTGAAATGATACAGATCGGGAATGAAAATAATCAGGGAATGCTTTGGCCTGTTGGCAAAACAGCGGGTAATAATTTTTCGGCGTTTTGTGAACTCTTAAAAAGCGGTATAAAAGCTGTAAGAGATTTTTCTGCAACATCTACAATAAAACCTCAAATTGTTTTGCATGTTGCTCAATTACAAAATGCAGGATTTTGGGCCACCAATGTTATTACAAATGGGGGCGTAACAGATTTTGATATTTTGGGTTTATCACATTATTCAAAATGGGGTACCATTAATGCAATGTCTGATATTAAAAATGTTATCAGTAACCTCAAAACGGCTTATGGGAAAAAAGTGATGATCGTAGAAACAGGCTACCCTTTTACTTTACAGAATGCTGATATGTACAACAATATCATAGGATCCGATGCAGCGGTTGCAGGTTACCCGGTTACTGCAGAAGGGCAATATAAATACATGCGGGATCTAACACAGGCCGTAATAGCGGGAGGTGGTAGTGGTATTATGTATTGGGAGCCGGCCTGGATAACATCTTCCCTTCAGGATTTGTGGGGAACAGGCAGCAGTTGGGAAAATATGACCCTTTTTGATTTTAACAGCAACAGCTTACCTGCCATGGATTTTATGAATTATCCATACCAATTTTAAAAAGAATTGAAGACAGAAAATATTTATGCCCTCATCTCCACTTTAAAAGCGAGACTTAAGTAAGAATAATAATTTCCAAATTGATCATCAGAAGTTGCTACCCATTCCTGACCACCGATAAATGGAAGATGAGCGTAACTGCCGGCAGCCTCACCAACTCCAATCAATCCGGTTTCACTTTTCAACCGAAAACCATATGCCATTCCTTTTTGAAGGTGTAAACCATTAAGCGGAAAAGATATCCATTTGCCGGTATCGATCCGGTTAAATTCCACTTTGGATGTTCCCAATACTGGGCCCCAGGTTTTGTTTGCAGCATCAAATGAATGAATAGTTAATTCAACCTGTCCGTTATTGCTGACATGGGCTGAAAATACTTCAATACTGTCCAGGTCACCTGCTGTAGGGCAAAGAAAGGTTTGTCCGCTTATCCTGCTCTTTGTTTCTCCATGGCGATGTCCGATCCAGGAGGTTGTATTATTTGTAACTTGTTGGGCAATAGCTTTTAAATGAGATCCTGAAAGATTAGTTTCCATAAAATTAATTTTTAATGGTGAGAATAATTAATAGTTGGGTTAGTACGAATTCCTGATAAATACTAACTAAATAACAATTGCAAATATTGTACTCAGTCTAAAGAATTTTTAGAAAACGGTGTTAATTAACTTATTAAAAAAAAGGGTAAGATTCCGGAATTGAACAAATACTTTTAAGGATTAAGGGTTTTCACTTTAATTAAATTTTTTTAAAACCAGCGGTATATCAAAATTTAAAATAAACAAACAGCCTTCCAAAATTCTTACTGTCGTTTTCAATGCGGTGATACAGGGGCTTAATATGTGGAAGTTGTAAAAAGCGCTCTACTTTTTTTCTTAATTGCCCGCTGCCTTTTCCCGGAATGATTTCTACTTCCCGGATTTTTTTATCAATGGCATCTTCAAATGCCTTCAGCAAAGCCTTATCAATGGCTTTGCTGTTGTTATAAATATCATGCAGGTCAACTTTTATCCTGGCCACTTTTTTTAATGATGAATCAGAAGTTATAAATTATGAATTGCGAAAAATTAATGAAGCTTTATTAAATAGATTTTTTTTGATGATAAAATATACAAACTTCAAACCTTAAACCAGTTTAATCCCCGATTTCTCAAAACTGATTTTTCGTTGTTTATATAAATTACCGGTTGTCATTTTAAATGTTTTCTTACTCATGCCAAAAAAAGAATAAATTTCATCCGGGGCAGTTTTATCATGGTATGGTAAATAGCCGTCATGCTCTTTTAATAACCTGAGTATTTTTTCTGTTTCATCTTCCACACGGTTATAACCGGGCTTACCGGCAGCTACATCGATCCGCCATCGTTCGGCACCAGACTTGTCTTCAGGATAGATCTTTTTTATAAATCCTGTAAACCTGTCGCCGGAAGTTATATTTCTGTAAATTTCGTTATGATGTAACACGCCGGTATGTTTATTATTAATGATAACAACATATCCAATGTCGGTACGCCGGTAAACAACCAGGTCAACAACATCAAGTTCTTTTACGGTTAATTCTTCGTTACTTAAAAAAGAATCGATCTTTTCAGTAGCGGCTAACCTTCCAGTTTGTTCATCAAGGTAAATTTTTACAAGGTATTCCCCGTTGGGTATCATTCCCTGTTGTTGCTTCGATTTTGGTACAAAAAGATCTTTCATCAAACCATTATCTAAAAATGCGCCCTGGGGCGTAACATTAACTGCCCGGAGTTTTACAATATCACCTAAAATTCCCTTAGGTTGCTGGGTAGTTGCAATTAGCCGCTCTTCTCCGTCATGGTATAAAAAAACTTTTACAGTATCGCCAATTTTTGTTTCTGCCGGTACAAAACGCCTGGGTAATAATATACCTTCGGCACCATCATCCAGGTAGAGGCCAAAATCAACTTCCCTTACTACATTCAATACATTGTATTCTCCAACCTTTATCATATCAAATAATTAAATATATTATTTAGCGGTTTTTTCAAAGATACTGTATACTGTAAACAACATTACTAAATGCATTATCTTCACCTGATTATAAAAATAAATTACATTGAAGTTTACAGATTTTGGTTTTGACCAGCGGTTGATGGAAGGGATAGAAGCCTCTGGTTATGAAGATGCCACACCCGTACAGGAACAGGTAATACCACTTATTATGGCAGGAAAAGATGTGATCGCATCTGCTCAAACAGGCACCGGTAAAACAGCTGCTTTTTTATTGCCTTTAATCAATAAAATTATTACAGACCCTCATGAGGACCATACCAACAATGCATTGGTTATTGTACCTACACGTGAGTTGGCAGTTCAGATTGCCCAGCATATGGAGGGGCTTTCCTATTTTACTTCGGTTAGTTCTATTGCAGTTTATGGTGGTGGTGATGGGAATGCCTTTGTTCAGGAAAAAAAAGCGTTGAGCCATGGTGCCGATGTAGTGATCTGTACCCCCGGCAAAATGATGTCGCATATAAAAATGGGCTATGTTAAATTAGCAGGCCTTAAATATTTAGTCCTTGACGAAGCTGACCGTATGCTGGACATGGGCTTTTATGATGATATCATGTTTATTATTGACAGCCTTCCCAAAAAAAGACAGAATCTTTTGTTTTCGGCTACCATGCCCCATAAGATCAGGGAACTGGCAAGAAAAATCCTGCATCATCCCGAAGAAGTGAATATCTCTATCAGCAAGCCACCGGAAAAAATTATCCAGGAAGCATTTATTGTTTATGATACACAGAAAATTCCGTTGGTAAAACACCTGCTGAACAAAAAGACTTTTAAATCGGTATTGATTTTCTGCAGCAGTAAAATAAGCGTAAAACAATTAACCCGGGATCTGAAGCGTGCAAAGTTTTTAGCAGATGAAATTCACAGCGACCTTGACCAAAGTAAAAGAGAAGATGTACTCATGCAGTTTAAAAGTGGCAGGCTGCCGATCTTAGTGGCTACTGATATCTTAAGCCGGGGTATTGATATTGATAATATTGATCTGGTAATAAATTATGATGTGCCCCATGATGGCGAAGATTATGTTCACCGGATCGGAAGAACGGCAAGGGCAGAAGCAGATGGAACGGCTTATACTTTTATTGGGGTAAGAGAGCAACGTAAATTTTTAGCAATAGAAAAATTATTGGGTAAACCTGTATCCAAAGCCACTGTGCCGGAAGAACTGGGAGAAACACCTGAATATAATTCTGCCCACTCCAATTCAAATTCCGGAAAAAGAAAATCCGGTAGTCCAAGGCGGTTTCAAAATAATGCAAAACGGTAGCAAATTTTAAATGACCTGATCTTTGCATCCGGCATAAGTTTTTCCGGTATGGCAAAGCAAATAGGATCGGCCTGCATTGTATATTTGTAAAAACAATTTCCATCAGCCCGCTTTCTACTATATTAAACAGTCCCATTGAATATTTAAATGGCGTTACTACTTTTAAAGGCGACCTGTTAAAAAAAGAACTGGGCATTTTTACTTTCAAAGATTTATTGGAGCATTATCCTTTCCGGCATGTTGATAAAACAAAGCTTGATACGATCGCTTCTTTATCTCCAAATAATGAATATACCCAGGTAGTTGGTAAAATAATACAGCTGGAAATGTTGGGTGAGGGCAGGGGGAAAAGATTGGTAGCCACCTTAAAAGATGATACCGGAGAAATTGAATTGGTTTGGTTTCAGGGTATTAGCTGGATACAAAAAGCCATTCAGGTTGGCCAATCCTGCCTGGTTTTTGGCCGCCTTTCTTTTTTTGCCGGTAAACCGCAAATTGCCCATCCGGAAATTGAAAATTTTGTGCCACAAAAAACAGGTGGAAAATATTACCTGGAGCCTGTTTATCCTTCAACAGAAAAATTAAAAACAAAGGGATTAAATGGAAGGGCTTTAGGTAAATTAACTTATACTTTACTGCAAATACTTACAGAAAAAGATATAGCTGAAAATTTGCCCGAACCCGTTATTATACAATATAAATTCATCAGCCGTTTTAATGCATTCAGGCAAATTCATTTTCCTGCATCCAACAAACATTATCAACATGCAGTTAGGCGTTTAAAATTTGAAGAATTATTTTTTGCTCAATTACGGCTGGGGCTTATCAAATCAGCAAGGCACCGTTTTAGTAAAGGGCTTATATTTGGCCAGGTGGGCGCCCTTTTCAATACATTTTACAACAGCTTTTTACCCTTTGAATTAACTGCTGCCCAAAAAAGGGTACTTAAAGAGATAAGAAAAGATGCAGGCAGCGGCAAACAAATGAACCGGCTCTTGCAGGGGGATGTAGGCAGTGGAAAAACAATTGTGGCATTGATGATGATGTTGATCGCCGCCGATAATCAGTTCCAGTCAGTGATCATGGCCCCTACTGAAATATTGGCACAGCAGCATTTCAACAGTATTACAGCTCTTTTAAAAGATATGCAGGTTTGTGTAAAAATGTTAACCGGGTCATCTAAGGGTAAAGAACGAAAAGAAGTATTGAAAATTTGTGCCGATGGAACACTGCATATTTTAATTGGAACGCATGCTGTAATTGAGGATCATGTTATTTTTAAAAACCTGGGCTTTGCAGTTATAGATGAGCAGCACAAATTTGGTGTGGCACAAAGGGCACAATTGTGGAAAAAGAATATCATTCCTCCGCATGTGTTGGTGATGACGGCAACACCCATACCGCGTACACTGGCCCTGACTGCCTATGGAGATCTGGATTACAGTGTAATTGATGAATTACCTCCGGGCAGGCAACCCATCAATACACTGCACCGTTCCGAAAGTGCCAGGCCGCAGGTGATGGGTTTTGTAAAAGAAGAAATAAAAAAAGGGCGGCAGGCCTATATTGTTTATCCGTTAATAGAAGAAAGCAGTAAACTGGATTATGAAAACCTGATGAAAGGATTTGAAGAGGTAAAATCTTTTTTTCCTGAGCCAAAATACTGGATCAGTATGATACATGGAAAACAGCCTGCTGCACAAAAAGAAACCAATATGAAACGGTTTGTAAATGCAGATACACAGATCATGGTAAGTACAACTGTTATTGAGGTTGGTGTTGATGTTCCCAATGCCAGTGTAATGGTAATAGAAAGTGCAGAAAAATTCGGGTTATCTCAATTACACCAGTTAAGGGGAAGGGTAGGAAGGGGTGCATCTAAAAGTTTTTGCATATTATTAACAGGCCTTAAAATATCAAATGATGCCCGAGAAAGGTTAAAGATAATGACAGCTACAAATGATGGCTTCAAAATTGCAGAGAAAGATCTTGAAATACGTGGTCCCGGCGATATACAGGGCACAAAACAAAGTGGTTTATTAAACTTTAAACTTGCAAACATAGTCAATGATAAAATAATACTGGAGGCTGCCAGAAATGCGGCTGAAAGTATTTTAAATACAGATCCTGATATGCTTCTTGCAGAAAATTTACCCATTAAAAACTTTTTGCATCTGCAAAAGGGTAAAACAACCTGGAGTAAAATTTCGTAAATGATTTTGACATATCTTGATGAACAGAATCAGCCGTTTTATCGTTTTATTTTAGTACATTGTAAAAAAGAAATAATTGAAGATTTTACGTAAAATAATATTTACTTCTGTAATAACCATTACCACATTTTTTATTGTGCAACGTTCAAAAGCACAAACGGATTTTGTAGAAAATAAGGGACAATGGGATAGCCGGGTTCAGTTCAGGGGCGACTTTTCAATTGGGTCTTTTTTTCTGGAAAACCAGGGCTTTACCGTTTTGATACACAATACTGATGATCTGAATAAATTATCTGATCAATTGCATGGTCATAACCCCTTAAACCCTTCAAACGGTCTTCCCATTACTTTACGTTCACATGCTTATAAAGTAAAATTTCTTGGGGCAGCTTCATGGGTACAAAATATACCGGATAAAATACAGTCCTACGCTAATAATTATTTTTCAGGATCAGATCAATCTAAATGGGCGGCTCAATGTAAAATTGCGCAGGCAGTAACGTATCAAAACGTTTATCCAAACATAGATGTTCGTTATTACAGTAATGCCGGAAAATTGAAATATGATATCATTGTGCATCCGGGAGGAAACATAGAAGCCATTGCCATGAAATATACCGGTGTTGATAAAATACAGGTAAAAAATAAAGAACTGATGATCAATACATCGGTTGGTGATGTAAAAGAATTATATCCTTACAGTTACCAGGTACGGGAAGGTAAAAGGGAAACTGTAAACTGTAAATATGTTGTAAAGGATAATATTGTACGTTTTAAGTTAACTGATTATTCGCCTGATGCAACCCTGATAATAGATCCTACCCTGATCTTTTCAACTTTTACCGGCAGCACCCAGGATAATTGGGGTTACACGGCAACGCCTGGGCCCGACGGAAGTTTTTATGCCGGCGGAATTGCGCTACGGACGGGCGCATATCCGGTTTCACCTGGTGCATTCCAAACAGTTTTTGGTGGTGGAATTGATGAAGACGGAAATGGCCCCTATGATATTGCTATTATGAAATTTTCGGCCAATGGCTCTAACAGGATTTATGCAACTTACCTGGGTGGAAACGGAAATGAGCAACCACATAGTATGATCGTTGATGCTCTGGGTAATTTAATTGTTGCCGGCAGAACCAATTCTATTAATTATCCGGTAACTACCCCTTTAGTGGGTAATGGTGGGGCTTACGATATTGTGATAACAAAATTTAATGCATCCGGTACTGCACTCTTAGGTTCAGTAAAAATAGGAGGTTCCGGTAATGATGGTGTAAATATCAGGCCCAAATATGTAACCCCTTCCGGTGCTGATGCTACTCGAAGAAACTATGGCGATGATGCCCGAAGTGAAGTAATAATTGATGCAGCAAATAACATTTACCTGGCTTCCTGTACACAATCTCTGGGAGCAGAAAGCTCGGGCGGGTTCCCAATAAGAAATTCAACCATTCAGCCTGCTTTTGGAGGAGGAAGACAGGACGGGGCAATCATGAAATTTACGCCCAACCTTAATTCGGTATTATTCAGCACTTATTTTGGAGGAAATGGGGATGATGCCTGTTTTGTTATATCTCAAAACCCGGTAACAGGTAATTTATTTGTAGCAGGGGGAACAACCAGCCCTGATTTACCCGGTGATAAAACAGGGGTCTTACAACCAACATACCAGGGTGGAGAAACAGATGGATTTGTGATAGAGATACAAAATACCGGAGCTGCATTACTTAAAACAACATACCAGGGAACATCAGGAAATGACCTGGTTTATGGTTTGCAGTTTGATAAGGTTGGGTTCCCATACATAATGGGTGCTACAACGGGTAGCTGGCCGGTTATAAATGCGGTGTTCAGTAACCCGGGCAGTAAACAGTTTATAAGTAAACTGCAACCCAATTTATCAGCCTATATTTATTCTACAGTTTTTGGAACCAGTGCTCCGGTCCCAAATCTTTCTCCTATTGCTTTTTTGGTTGACCGATGTGAAAATGTATATGTTTCCGGATGGGGTGGAGGAATAAATAATCTCCAGAATTATCCGTCTGCCGGCACTTTAGGTTTACCGCAGGTAAATCCTTTGGTAAATTCCGGCGGCCTGCCACTCACTACACCAGACGGAGCAGATTTTTATTTTTTCGTATTGGAAAAAAATGCGCAAAGCCAGTTTTTTGGATCTCATTTTGGGCAAACCGGAAGTACCGGTGACCATGTGGATGGCGGTACCAGCCGCTTTGATGCAAATGGAGTTATTTACCAGGCAGTATGTGCATGCGGTACAAATGCTGCTTCTCCCCAATTCCCTACAACTTTAGGTGTATGGTCCAGAACCAATAATTCAAATAATTGTAACCAGGCAGCAGTAAAAATAGAAATGAATTTTGCAGGCGTTGGCGCAAGTGTGAAAGCAACTGTAAATGGTGTAATTGATACTGTTGGTTGCGTACCACTTACAATTAGATTTACAGATACACTGGCAAAAGGTAAAATGTATATCTGGCATTACGGAGATAGTTTTAGCCCTGGTATAGACACTACATTTGCTCCCAATAACTCAGTTTCGCATACCTATACCCAGCCGGGAAATTACCTGTTGATGCTCGTTGCCATAGATTCGGCAACCTGCAATATTTCGGATACTGCTTATATAAACGTAAGAGTTGGAAATAATATAGTGTCACCCGATTTTACATTTTTTAAATTAGACTCCTGCAGCAGCCTCCGTTATCAATTTACAAATCTTACAACAGCAGTAGTACCTACTTATACCAATCAAACTTTCTTATGGGATTTTGGAGATGGCTCTCCCAAAATCCGGTCAGGGTTTGGCCCACAGATACATACTTTTCCATCAACAGGTACTTATATTATTAAACTTGTTGTAGATGATACCGTGTTTTGTAATGCACCAGATACCGCAGTTAAAACATTACGTATAAGTCCAAATGTTAAGGCTGCATTTACAACTCCTGACAGAGGTTGTGTACCTTATACTGCCGCATTTACAAATACTTCTCTGGGTGGTATAGAATGGCTTTGGGAGTTTGGGGACAATACAACCTCAACAGATTTTGAGCCAACACATTTATATAGTGCAACCGGTACATACAATGTACGCCTGATCGCTATTGATACCAGTACCTGTAATAAAAGGGATACATCAGCATTCTTTAGTATTACGGTTTATCCTATACCTACGGCTAATTTTACCTGGACTCCTAATCCGCCGCTGGAAAACACAATAACCAGGTTTACCAATCTGTCCATTGGGGCCAACCGCTTTTTATGGGACTTTGGTGATGGAGACAATTCAACAGATGTAAATCCAATTCATTTATATAATGCAACCGGTACTTACCAGGCAACATTATACGCTTTTAATATTGCAGATTGTGTGGATAGTATTACACTCGATGTACCCATAATTGTTAAACCATTGCTGGATGTACCCAATGCATTTACACCCGGCAGATTTGGTAAAAACGGAATTGTAAAAGTAGAAGGTTTTGGTATCGGTAAAATGGACTGGAAGATTTATAACCGTTGGGGGCAGGTAGTTTTCTCCACTACCAACAGGAACCAGGGATGGGATGGAACATTTAAAGGGGTATTGCAACCCATGGATGTTTATACTTATACATTGGATGTTGAATTTACAGATGGGGTAAAGCTTAGAAAAACAGGGGATATTAGTTTGTTACGTTAAATTCTATATGAATTTATAATGAAGAAAAAAATGATGATCAGAAAAATAAAAATATTATTTCTTGTGGCTTATGGCTTGATGCTTGATGCTTCTGTTCAGGGACAGGACCTGCATTTTTCTCAATTCTTTAATTCGCCTTTAACTACAAATCCGGCGAATACCGGTTTTATTCCCGATGCTGATTACAGGATTGGGGCACATTACCGAAATCAATGGAGTACAGTAATGACAGTACCTTACAAAACCATCAGCGTATTTGGCGATGCCCAGTTATTTAGAGATAAACTGGAAAACGGATGGCTTGGCCTGGGCGCAGTTTTGCTTAATGATCAGGCCGGAAGCGGCAGTTTAACCAGCACAAAAATTTATGGTTCTGTTGCTTATCACCAGATGCTTGGGTTAAGCAGTTTGGTTTCTGCAGGTTTTAATATGGGCTGGGCCAATAAGCGGATTGATCAAAGCAAATTAAAATTCCCGGATCAATTTGATGGTAAATTCTTTGATAATACGTTACCTACTTCAGTTTTTCTGACCAATAACAATGTAAGTTACTTTGATATGCATGTGGGAATGAATTATGCTTATTTCCCCGATGAAAATATTTACATCAATGCCGGATATTCTATTCAGCATGTAAACAGGCCCAAAGAATCTTTCTTTAATAGTGGAACATCCAATGGCCGGATTCCCATGCGCCATACCGGATTTGTAAATGCAATATTAAAATTGAATGACAGGGTTATTGTTAATCCAAATGCATATTTCTCCACACAGGCAAGTGCATCCGAACTGGTGTTTGGGGTAAATGCAAATTATAACCTGTCGGGGTTTGGAGAGAAACAGTTATTGGCAGGGTTGTATTACCGGCTGGGTGATGCTATTGCACCAATGGTTGGTTTCGAAATCAAGAAAGTCCAGTTTGCTTTCAGTTATGATGTAACCTTATCTTCGCTCAGTAAATTTAATAACTACCGTGGCGCAAGCGAGCTAAGCATTATTAAAAAAGGATTTTATCCTGATAATGTTAACAGGCAGTCAATATGTCCTAAATTTTAATTTCTTCAAAATAATAAAAATGCATCCGTCAACCTGCGGATGCATTTTTATTTCTGCTTTTACTATTTAATTTATTCCTTTTCGATCTTGATTTTAAAAGACTCATTTTTAAAATACTTCCGGTATTTAGCCGTTGTTTTTTCTGATTGTTTCTCACCATCAATATAAAGCTTTTTGTCTTTGTATTCGAGTGTAAACCCTTTTTTGGAGCTTATCAATCCGTCCTTTTCCATCTCATTGAACAATTCTTTGGTTAGTTTCAGTTCTTCCTTTGCCTTATCAATACCTTCCTTTGCTTCTTTCATGATTTTAGTCATATCAATTTTGTCAATTTCCAATTTACTTTTGTCAATTTCGAGTTTAGCTTTCTCCAGTTCTTTTTTTATAACATCCCTGTCAACCTCTTTAATTTCAAGTTTTGCCTTTTCAATTTCTTTTTTAGCTTCCAGCATGGCTTTTTCAATTTCCTCCGTTTTCATTTCCAGGTTAGTTTCTTTCAATGAAGAACTTACATCTGCCAGCAACTTTTCCAAATCAATACTTTTTAAAGACAGTTCAACATTTTTCATGATTTTTTCCAGATCCACGCTTTTTAAAGAAGATTCTATTTCCTGCTGCAATTTTGATAGATCAATCTTCTTCATTTCTTCGTTCACCTTCGATAAAGACCTGTCAAGTTCACCCTGCAACTTATCAAAATCTTTCATTTTCAGGGAACCTTTAAAATCATTTTCCGGTAATGTGTCTTTTAGGCATTCCTGCTGGTAAAAATTTTCCGGTACTGCAAATTTGTGATAACTGAAAGGCGTGTCCTGGAAAGACATTGTAACAGCACCAATGAGTAAAATGGCGATAGTGCCTGTCAGGGCTTTTTTGTTTTTTAAAATAAATTGTTTCATGGCAATACTTTAAAAGGTTTAAAAATAAATACGAATAATTTCGTAACAAATATAATCAACGCTTATCGCTATTGTGATCCGTTAATAAAGTTTAACAATTTTACAGGTTTTGGCTGCTTTGAACATCATTTTATCAACTCAGTAATTTATACGATTTTTACACAAATAATGTTACATGCAAGTGGTTCAAGGCAAAAACAACAGATCATTGGAGTTTATAAAGCTGTTTAAAAAAATTGTAGGCGATAATTATGTTTTCACTGATGCAGAAAGCCTGAATAATTATGCACATGATGAAACAGAGAACCTGCATTTTTTGCCGGATATAGTAATTAAACCGAGGTCGGCGGAAGAAATAAGTGCCATTATGAAGCATTGTAATGAGCATAAGATACCAGTTACACCCCGTGGAGCAGGAACAGGCCTTAGTGGTGGCGCTTTGCCACATTTAGGCGGCGTTCTGCTTTCTATGGAACGTATGAATTCTATATTGCAGATCGATGAACGAAACCTACAGGTAATTACAGAGCCGGGTGTGATCACCGAAGTATTGCAGGATGCCGTTAAGGAAAAGGGGCTGTTTTATCCACCTGACCCCAGCAGCAGGGGCAGTTGTTTTATAGGAGGCAATATCGCCGAGAACAGTGGGGGCCCTAAAGCGGTTAAGTATGGCGTTGTTAAAGATTATGTATTGAATTTAGAAATTGTTTTACCTACCGGCGAAATTATCTGGACAGGTGCAAATGTGTTAAAAAATTCAACCGGTTATAATTTAACACAATTGATCGTGGGAAGTGAGGGAACTTTAGCCATTGTTACAAAGATCGTTTTAAAGCTCTTACCGTTTCCAAAATATGATTTGCTGATGTTGGTACCTTTTAATTCGCTGGAGAAAGCAGGTGAAGCAGTCAGTGCAATTTTCAGGGCCGGTTTTACACCGAGTGCCATGGAACTGGTAGAAATAAATGCTTTAAAGATTGTGAGTAAATTTGTCGGCAGTACTGTTGTACCGGTTACAGATGATATGGAAGCTCATTTGATCATTGAGGTAGATGGGAATCATATGGAAACATTGATGAGTGAAATGGAAGCAATATCAGAACTGTTGACTGAATTTGATTGTGGGGATGTATTTTTTGCAGATGATTCACAGCAAAAAGCAGAGTTGTGGAAGTTACGCAGGCGTGTTGCAGAAGCTGTAAAAATTGATGGATATACCATTGAGGAAGATACGGTGGTACCCAGGGCCGAATTGCCTGCATTGATAAGGGGTGTAAAAGCATTGGGGATACAGTATAATTTTGATGTGGTTTGTTATGGCCATGCCGGCGATGGTAACCTGCATATCCGTATAAAAAAACCGGGTAGTATTTATTCGTTGAATAATCCGGATGTGATTCCGGCTTTAAAGGCATTATTTGAGCTGGTAAAAAAACTGGGCGGCACCATCAGTGGTGAACATGGTATAGGGTTAATTCAAAAAGAATATATGGATATCGTTTTTGATGATGCTAATTTACATTTGATGAGGGGGATCAAAAAAATATTTGACCCCAATAATATTCTGAACAGCGGAAAAATATTCAATATGGCCTGATAGCATGCCCAGATGATTTCATGGTCCCCGTCTGTCATGATCAATCAGATTTTTAGAACAAAAATTAATAAAGTATACATGAAAAAAGTTGTAATTGTTTTAGTATTTATAAGCGGATTTTATATTGCAAGGGCCCAGGATGAAAGAGAATCGGGTGATGAAAAGAAAGGGGGATTTAAAAAAGAAAACCTTTTTGTTGGGGGTGATATTGCACTTGGCTTCAGTAATATTTCCACTACGTTAGGTGCAAGCCCTTATTTTGGATATAGTATAAACAAATATCTTGATGTTGCGGCTTCTTTTAATTTTACTTACATATCACAAAGAATTAATGATGGATTTTTTGATTATGGAGATAAAGTAAGGCAAACAGTGTATGGACCGGGTGTTTTTGCAAGGGTTTATCCGTTAAAATTTTTATTTGCACAGGCACAGTTTGAACATAATTTTGTAAAGTTAAAATACATTTCAGGATCTAATTCACCTTACATACCCTATACTGATCACGTTGATGCAAATAGCTTTTTACTTGGAGCCGGTTATGCAGGTGGCAGGGGTGAAGACAGCAAAAGTTTTTATTACTTCTCTATATCATGGGATCTGATCAGGGATAAAAATTCACCTTATGTTGATGGCCTGGGTAGGGGTGTACCCATAATAAAGGCGGGCTATAATATTGCTTTATTTCAGGGCAGGAGATACCGGTAATGCTTTTAGAGATATTTTATCAGTTCATCAGCCTCCATAAGAACTATTAATTTATCTTCTATCTGATCATATAAAAAATCTTCTGTTTGCATGGTTTTTGCAAATGCCAGTAAATGGTCATAAAATCCGGCGGTGTTCAGTATAAATATTTTTTTATCATGAATACTCAGTTGGTTCCAGGTCAGCATTTCAAAAAATTCATCCATTGTACCAAACCCACCCGGTAATATGACAGCTGCATCACATTTTTCATAAAGCATTTTTTTACGTGTGTGCATATTGTCAACAATTATTAATTCTGTTATGCCTTCATGATGATGCTCCCTGTCTTTTAATATAGCCGGAATGATACCAATTACTTTTCCTGCTTTTTCCAAAACAGCATTGGATACTGCACCCATAATGCCTTTGTTGCCGCCGCCATATATCAGTGTAATATTTTTTACTGCTAATAAATGCCCTAATACTTTTGCCTGCTTTTCAAACAGGGGGTTATTACCGCTTTTGGAACCACAAAAAACGGCCAGTGAAGTTATTGCCATAAATTAATTAACTTGAATTTTATTGCAAGCTAATTATTCAGTATTAATAATTCAATATAAATTATTTTATGTCCCCAATTGTTTTATTTTCATTTGTTATAGGATATTTTTTATTGCTGCTTACCGTTGCTTATTTCACATCAAGAGGCAGCAACAATGAATCTTTTTTTATCGGCAACCGAAACAGCAACTGGATGCTGGTAGCTTTTGGGATGATTGGTACAAGCCTTAGCGGCGTTACGTTTGTAAGCGTTCCCGGTGGCGTAGGTACGGGTAATTTTTTTTATTTTCAGATCGTACTGGGTTATTTAATAGGGTACATGGTTATTGCATTTTTGTTGATTCCGTTGTATTACAAAATGAACCTCACCTCTATTTACACGTATCTTGAAAAACGATTTGGTATTAATGCACATAAAGCCGGTGCTTTCTTTTTTATTTTGTCGCGTGTAGTTGGGGCTACTGCCCGGCTATACCTGGTGATAAGTATTTTACAACTTTTTATTTTCGATAAATTACATATTCCTTTTGAAGTTACAGCCCTGGTTATTTTAATTCTGATTTTATTATACACTTTTGAAGGGGGTGTAAAAACTATTATTTATACCGATACTTTACAAACAACAGGCATGCTGCTTGGCCTGGTCGTTTGCATTATTGTTATTGTAAAAGCTATGGGTACTGATTTTAGCGGTGCTTTATCTCTTATGAATGACAAAGGCTATACCAAAATATTTAATACGGATGTAAAAGCAGGTTCTTATTTTTTAAAACATATCATTGGGGGCATGTTCATTGCCATTGCCATGACCGGCCTTGACCAGGAGATGATGCAGAAAAATATCAGTGTTAAAAATATAAAAGACTCACAGAAAAATATTATGACCTTCACTGCCGTGTTAATGGTAGTGAATTTGTTGTTTTTATTTTTAGGTGGTATTCTTTATTTATATGCCGGCACAAACAATATTATAACAGCTCCTGATGATCTTTTTCCCACTATTGCTTTGAGCGATGCCTTTAGCGGTACTATTGGTATCCTTTTTATTATTGCCCTTATATCTGCTTTGTTCCCCAGTGTTGATGGTGCCATAACCTCCCTTACTTCCTGTTTTTGTATTGATATTTTGGGGATCAATAAAAAGGAGGGAACAGAAAAACAGAAGAAGCGTACCCGGCTTAAAGTCCATTTTACTTTTGCACTTGTTTTTTTTGTGATGGTGCTTATTTTTAAGGCTATTAATGATAAATTGATCATTGATTTTATTTTAAAGTTTGCCGGTATTACTTACGGACCATTGCTGGGTTTATTTTCTTTTGGCATTTTAACCAAAAGGCAATTGAACGAAAAACTGATATGGACCGTTTGTATTGTAGCTCCCTTGCTGGCTTTGGGCCTGGATATGATGAGCAGCCCGGAATGGTATGAAAAGAAATTGCATGTTTCCCTGGGCTTAAAATCAATTTCAGAAAGTATTTTTGGCGGATATAAGATCGGTAACGAATTAATTTTAATAAACGGAATTTTTACATTTTCAGGCTTATTGTTAATTTCTAAAAAAGGAGATAATAAAGCTGATATTTCTCTGTAACTTTACGGAGTTAATAAGTGCCATTCTTCACAATTATTTTACGTGTTGGATGGCATTGTATTTTCAGTATGAAGTTTTTTTGTAAAAGTAAAAGATAGGTACAGCATTTTAAAATGGAACTGTTAAATCCTAAAATAGAAAATTATACCAGGCTGAAAACAACAGCACTTGATGAAGTATTAAAAGAAATTGAAGCGTTTACAATAGCCAATCACCCACATGCACAAATGTTAAGCGGGCATGTTCAGGGAAAAGTACTTGAAATGATAAGCAGGATGATACGGCCTGAAAGAATTTTAGAGATAGGCACATTTACCGGTTTTAGTGCAATATGCCTGGCAATGGGTTTGCAGCCGGGCGGAAAATTACATACCCTTGAATTAAGGGCCGAAGATGCTGAAACGGCAATAAGTAATTTTAAAAAAGCAGGCGTTGATGATATTATCAAATTACACTTGGGCGATGCATTAAATATAATTCCAACTTTACAGGAATGCTGGGACTTGGTTTTTATTGATGCTGATAAGATGAACTATATAAACTATTACGAATTAACTTTGCCATCAGTTAAAAAAGGCGGTTGGTTACTTGCAGATAATGTGCTTTTTCATGGCGAAGTTCTGGAAGAAAATGTACAGGGAAAAAATGCGAAAGCATTAC
>JANOFR010000104.1:0-20613 GCA_031413755.1 Chitinophagaceae bacterium | reverse complement strand
GCATAAATAAAGTGCAGGTAGTTTTCGTTATTTATCTTTTCAAATTGGTGTTGCGGATAGGTGGCTGCAAAATTTGCATTCAGTTTTACCTTTGCATGGGCATTCCATTTTATTTCGTAAGCATGCAGTATTCCGCTGTAGTCTTCCAGGTAATCAATTTCGGCACCGGTTGTTGTTCGCCAGAAAAAGTTATTGCTGTAGTGGTTTCGGCAGGCATTGTATTTAAGCCGTTCGGCAACAACAAAATTTTCCCAAAGGGCGCCAATATCCGGCCGCAGGGCGGGTGCATTAAAGTTATTGATAACCGCATTACGTATGCCGGTATCCCAAAAATAAATTTTACGGGCCTTCTTTAATTCATTACGCAGGTTTCGGCTAAAGGCAGGCAGCCGGAAAATAACAAAGGCCTGCTCCAGGTATGCAACATATTTTTCAATGGTAACATTATCGGTTCCGCAAAGCTGTGCCAGCTCGTTGTAAGATACTTCGTGGCCGGCCTGCAATGCCAGTGCCTGCACCAGTTTTTCTACCAGTTGCGGTTTACGTATCTGCTGGTAACTTAAAATATCTTTATACAGGTAGCTGTTGCTTATCAGTTTTAATATTTCAATTTCCCTGCCGGGGTTATTAATCACTTCGGGATAAAAACCATATTGCAGGCGATGCTGCAGTAAACGTTTTTCCTCGAGGAAATGTCCGTGTTGCTGTATCAGCTCACCGGTGCTGAAAGGATATAAATGATACTCGTATTTACGGCCAGTTAAGGGTTCATTTACCTGGTTGGCCAGTTCAAAGGATGAAGAGCCGGTGGCAATTACCTGTACCTCTTTAATGGTATCGGTTATTATTTTAATGGTATTGCCGATGTTGTGAATTTTCTGGGCCTCATCTATAACCACCAATTTATAATTACCAAACAATGCTTTTAATTTGGTGGAATTGGTATCAGCGAGTTCATTACGGATATCGGCTTCATCGCCATTGAACCATAAGGCAGGGTTGTTTACTCCCTTTACTATTTTTTGTACAAGTGTGGTTTTACCAACCTGCCTGGGACCATATATAATTATGGCTTTTCCTTTAAACAGGTTTTGTTTTATTTGATCCTCAATGATCCTTTTTATCATTTTCTGTATTTATAAGTGTAAAAATAGGCTATAATTTGCATTTACAAATGTAAATATGGTAACAAATTTTCTATTCCCGGCAACGTCTCCTCTCGAACAATGAGTAGTGGCCAGTGACGTTACGTATAGCAAAGCAGGTTTTCGTTTTATAAAACGCAACGTCCTTTATCCTGGCTCAAAACCATTGAAAGAGACGTTGCTGAAAAATAAAACAGGTCAGGTACTGCAAACCATCCGGTGCTGTTATCAACAGGTTCATCTATTTTACTTTAACCCTCAGCTAAAGAGCAATATCAATAATTGAGCTGCCACTATACGCAGGATCATAGTAACCGGGTACACGGTGGCATACGTAACAGACGGGATATCACTGCCCGCAAGTTTGGTGGCAAATGCCAATGCAGGAGGATCGGTAGAGGCCCCAGCCAGTAAACCACAGATCTCAAAATAGGTCTTCTTAAAATATTTTTTAGCAATGATACCTGTTACTACCAGCGGAATAATGGTTATGGCAATACCCATCAGCATCCAGATAAAGCCCCGCCCATCTGAAAATGCAATGGAAAGATTTTTTCCGCTGCTGAGGCCAACACTGGCCAAAAACAAACAGATACCCAATTCCCTGATCATCAGGTTAGCGCTGTTGGTGGTATAATTATTCAAATAAAATTTATTGCCAAACCTGCTTAGCAACAAAGCAATGATCAGGGGGCCGCCTGCCATACCTATCTTTACCGCTACCGGCATACCGGGAAAATGAAAAGGAATGCTGCCCAAAATAACCCCTAAAACAATACCGATAAAAATAGAGGCCAGGTCGGGTATTTCTAATTTTTTTAGAGAATTACCCAATGCATCCGAAACGATCTTTACCCCATTATCTGTACCTACAACTTTTACCCTGTCGCCCAACTGCAGATAAATATCACCATGAGGCACCATCTCAATACCGGCCCTGCTTAATCTGGTCATAGTAAAATTTTGCTGATTCAGTTCAGGCAGATCGCCTAGCCGTTTGTGCGTTACTGATTTTCGGGTAACAACAATGGTACGGGAAATGAGGTTGCTTTCTGTGGAATCTTTTAGATTGATATTACTGTATGAGCCAATAATAAGTTTTAATTGTTCCGCTTCATTTTTAGATGCCACGATCAGCAATACATCATTTTCTGCCAATACGGTTTCGGGAGTAGGTGTAATGATCTCTCCCAAATGCAGCATCCTGGATACGATGATCTTTTCTTTCAACATGTCAAACAGCTTTAGCAATGGCTGCCCGATCAGCATTTTATTCTCTAAATTAAAATGATGGGAAACGGGTTTGTTGGACCTGATCATATGTAATTTCCTGTGCAGTTCCTGCTCATCTGCAATATTTATCCTGAATATTTTTTTCAACAACAGTAAAGAACCGATAATACCAAATACACCAAAGGGATAGGCTACAGCATAAGCAAGTGTGATAAGAGACCGGTCGGTGCCGGTAATATTTAAATCACTTACGGCAGCCTGTGCAGCAGCCAGGCCGGGTGTATTGGTAACCGCACCACTCATAATACCGGCCATAACTGAAATATGATTGTGGCTGATATAAAATAATATCAGGGTAACCGCCACACCCAACGAAACAGTAATGACGGCCAGTAAATTATTATTGAGGGCATATTTTTTTAAGCTGGCAAAAAAGCCGGGGCCAACCTGCAGGCCGATAGAATAAACAAATAATACCAAACCAAATTCTTTTAAAAAATACTCTGTTTTTTCATCTACTGTAATACCGAGGTAGGATACAAACATCCCTGTAAATAAAACCCAGGTAACACCCAATGCTATGCCGCCAAGCTTTATCCTGCCTAGCCAGATGCCTACAGAAATAACCAATCCAAAGATCAATACTGATTGTGCTATGGAGTTGTTGGTGAAAAGATCGGTGAACCAATTGCTCATAATAGTGATTTAAAATAACGGGGTGGTACCAAATATAATTATTAACCGGCAAGAAATTTTAACCGGCAAATTATCCAATCTGCATTACTGATACATCCCCGTTATTTAGAACTAAAACATAAAAAAGCAAGCAATCGAAAAAACATTCCTGTTATTAAACTTCGGGCTGCAGCCCCCATTTTTCAGGAGAGCGCCAAAGGGCTGATAAAAGTAATTCTCTCATAAAGAAAAATTCTTTAGGCAGTTTATCATACATTCTTTCAAACAATTCTTCATGATCTAACAATTCATGTTTACCCGGTTCTCTATCTACCGTCATTATCTTTTCAAAATCCTGCCTGGTAAAACTTTCAAGTCCTGTCCAGTCAAGGTCTTCATAGCGGGGCATCCAGCCAATCGGGCTTTCTACAGAAGATGCCTGGCCTCTTAACCGCTGTACGATCCAGATCAATACACGCATATTTTCGCCAAAACCAGGCCATAAAAATTGCCCGTTCGCATCTTTTCTGAACCAGTTTACGCCAAATATTCTTGGGGCATTGGGCAGGTTGCGGCCAAATTGCAGCCAATGGTTCACATAATCACCAATGTGATAACCCATAAATGGAAGCATGGCAAAAGGATCTCTTCTTACCTTACCAATTTCGCCAAAAGCAGCAGCAGTTGTTTCGCTACCCATCGTAGTAGCCAGGTACACCCCAAAGTTCCAGTTAAAAGATTGATGTACTAAAGGCACGCCGGTGCTTCTTCTGCCACCAAAAATAAATCCATCGATCTGAACGCCTTTTGGATCATCCCATTTATCATCTACTGCCGGATTTTGAATAGCCGGTGCTGTAAATCTCGAATTGGCATGTGCGGCAGGTTTGCCGCCTGAGGGATCCCACGGTTGTCCGTGCCAGTCAGTTAATCCTTCCGGAATTTCGGGTGTCATGCCTTCCCACCAAACATCTTTATCTTTTGTGATGGCCACATTGGTGAAAATGGTATTTGCTTTAATGGTTTCCATCGCATTGGGATTGGTTTTGTAATTGGTTCCCGGTGCTACTCCAAAATAACCAGCTTCCGGATTGATGGCAAATAAATGGCCATCACCCGCTTTGTGTATCCAGGCAATATCATCACCTACGGTAGTAATTTTCCATCCATTAAATTCTTTGGGCGGTATCAGCATGGCAAAATTTGTTTTACCACAGGCACTTGGAAACGCTGAAGCCACATAGGTTTTTTGTTTATCCGGTGATTCTACCCCCATAATGAGCATATGTTCTGCCAGCCAGCCTTCTTCACGGCCCATGACAGAACCGATACGTAAGGCAAAACATTTTTTACCCATCAATGCATTCCCGCCATAACCGCTGCCATAAGAGATGATCATTCTTTCTTCGGGGAAATGCGAAATATATTTTACATCCGGATTGCAGGGCCATTTACTTTCGGGTTTACCCGGTTTTACAGGATCGCCAACCGTATGCAAACATTTTACAAATTCCTTTTTAGGAATATAGGGTAATACGTTTTCGCCCATCCTGGTCATGATACGCATATTGACCACTACGTATTCTGAATCGGTGATCTCCACACCATATCTTGCATAGGGTGATCCCAATGGACCCATACAAAAAGGAATCACAAACATGGTTCTTCCAGTCATACTTCCTTCCAGGTGCCTGTTCAGTTCTTTTTTCATTGCTGCTGGTTCCATCCAGTTATTAGTGGGGCCTGCATCTTCTTTTCGCCGGCTGCAGATGAAGGTTTTATCTTCCACCCTTGCCACATCACTGGGATCGCTGAAACAGGCAAAGCTTTTGGGCCTTTTTTCAGGGTTCAGGGCAATAAAAGTTCCTTTCTTTACTAAATATTGACAGAAGCCATCATATTCTTTTTGTGATCCATCTACCCAGTGAATTGAGGTAGGCAGGCATAGTGCAGCAACTTCATGTACCCATTTAACTACTTCATCTTTTACTGGAGTATTTTCCAAAATGTAGCTATTTATTTGTTGTATCATCTTTTTGTTTTGTGTTATTATTTAATTAAAAAAGCAAATGTACAAGCTAACTTATTATTTTGTAGTGAAATATGTCATATATGTTTATGATTTGTATTAGTATGAATAAAATTAATTATATTAAAAATTTTAAACGAATTAATTATAAAAACTAAAATTATAGGAATATTTATATATTATAAAATAATAAAATTTTTGAATTTTAGGTCCTGCGAAGCGATTTTGCCAGCTGTATATTTAAAGCAATTTAAAAAGTGAAGGGTAATACCAACCTCAGCGTAATAAATTTTTATCCCCCGTTACGATAAGCGAACTTTATTTATACCCTTCGCCCAGGTTCATTTCACCACGAGCAGGAATTATAAATTAAAAGTGGTTTGTAATGACACAAAATCTTAGCCGAAGATTTAGCTGCCGCAAAAAAGAGGGGTTAGCAAACCAAGCTTATTGGTATTTTTTCATCCGCTGCAACATAGTTTAGAAAAAATAGCTTTTCCAATTTTAGGTTAATATACCCGAACTTCTTTTGCCAATATTGTTTTGCCTGTTTGCCTTGCACCAATTATAGGTACTGCTTTAAAACTACGGACAAGTTGTGCCAATTTTTTTGCTGCTATTCCTGTAATCATGCCCAATTTTAACTATAAAACTGGAATTATCTGGAATTGAATTCCAAATAATTCCAAATAATTTAATTAATCTTTTCTTCCAGGCATCATCTCCTGCCTGTTTAGGGCCACTGTCGTGGCTCGTGTGTTCAAAAACCACTTTTCACTATTTTAATTCGTCCCCATGTTTTTAATCCCCGAATTCAATAACAAAAGAAATTTGCATTTACCCTCCACCCATTGCTTAATAGAAAATCTACCGTACAAGTGTGCGATCCCGATAAAAAATAAAGACAGGCTGTAAATAAAGCTATATATAATCACCTAAGCCGGGTCAAAAATATACAATGCATAAAAAAGCCCCCCGTTACATCGGGGGGCATATCCATTAAAGCATCTTCTTATTTCTTCTTCGGAAAATGACTGGTCTTTTCATCCAGCTCTACCATTTTGCCATTCTTCATTCTGATGTCGTTGGTAACGTTCATTGAATCGGCTACCCCTTTTCCATTTTTCCAGCTTTGCTTATACCAAAAAGTAACCCACTCCTCTGTTTTATCCGCCGATATTACGGATACGTAATCGTACATGTTAACTTTAAGGTCGTTGTACAGGGCACGCTGTGCAGTAAACATATTCATGGCACTGTCGCGGCTCATTGTAGTATGTAAATAATCAAAATCCAGTTCAAGTGAATCGCCGGTTACAGCAGCCAGGGCGGCAAAATCCTTATCTACAAAAGCTTTAAGTCCACTCATGGCGGCCACCACATTTTCGGTGCTGCCTATCTGCCAGTTCCGGTAGGGTCTTTCCAGCACGATGGGCATTTTTACTTCGGCAATAGGTACGCCTTTTACTTCAATGGGTGCCACTTCCTTTTTCTCTTTGTCTGCATCGTTGCAGCTGGCCAGGGCAACTGCCAGGAAGGTAATTACAATGAATTGTTTCATGAAAAATTGTTTTAGGTAAAAGTTATAATTGAAATACCGGTTAAAGCCATCAGCAGTTGACAGTGCCTGCCGGTTACCAATGGCGGCAGAAGGTAAGGCGAATAAAAATAAAAAGCAAGGATTTGGAAATTTTTATTGGCTACGTTATTGATCGCCTTTCCAACAACCTGATTAAACTGCATTATTTTACTCAAAAAAAGATTTAATTTCCACCCATGAATAAAAACAAAAGGTCTTTTTCCCTGGCAGCGGTACTTTTTGTGTTCATACTTTCTTTATCGCAGTGTATCAATAATGAAGCAAGGCCCGATCCCCGTGGCAGCGCCTTTGCCCCGCCGCAAAGCTGCAGGCAATGCCACCAGGCCATTTACGATTCGGCTGCAACATCGGCACACTTTATGGCATCGGCAGCAGCCTCAGCAAAAAATGTACTGGGTAATTTTAACAGCGGGCATAATCGTTTTATATACGACAGCAGCAGCAAAGTAGTAATGGAAAAAAGGGACAGCGGCCTGTACCAGGTGCATTACAAAAATGGAACGGCAACAGAAGCCCGGCGTTTTGATATGGTCTTTGGATCAACACATGCACAAACTTCACTGTACTGGCTGGATGACCTTGTGTATGAGTTGCCGGTATCGTATTACCGGGCAGTAAATGAATGGGCCACCAGTCCCGGTTTTTCGGCGGCCGTACCCAACTTTAAACGGATGATCGGCCGGGATTGTTTTGAGTGCCACAGCTCGTACATTACCAATAAAAAAAATACAGCAGCCACCGGCGATTATTTTTCAGCAGCTGAAGAAACAGAGCGGCTCGAAAAAAATTCACTGGTTTATGGTATCGATTGTCAGCGTTGTCATGGTCCGGCAGCTAATCATGTTGACCATCATTTGCAATATCCCGAAATAAGAACGGCAAAATATATCGTTACCAACAGTTCATTAAACCAACAACAGCGGCTTGACCAGTGTGCCGTATGCCATTCGGGAAACGATAAAAGAAAACTGAGATCAAGATTTATTTTCAGGCCCGGCGATATGCTTGCCGATTTCTTTATGTCCGCTTCAACCCCCGACAGTAACCGTAATTTTGATGTGCATGGAAACCAGTTCAATTTACTGAAACAGAGTAAATGCTTTCTGCAAAGCAACAGCATGAATTGTTCTACCTGCCACAACCCACACAATACTACAACGGAAACTTTGGCAACGTATTCACAAAAATGTATGGGCTGCCATACCGAAGTTGCGGGCAATTTTTGTAAAGCAACCCCTGCGCCCGGCATGGTACTAACAGCTAATTGTATTGATTGCCATATGCCCAAACAATCTTCGGGGGCCATCAACTTTCAGCTTTCGGGAAGTACGAAAATGTCCTCCTACCTTTTAAGGACACACCGGATAGCCATACAGTTTATTGAAAAGAAAAATGAAACAGCAAAAGGGGTAAAATAAAATACCCACCGGTTTGTAATAAAATGGCCTGGCATAAAAAAGCAACTCCTGATTTATTGTACCTTCATACAGCAGCAGGTAAACACATTTTAATTTAAAGCGGCTTGAATCTTTTTGGAAATATTATATGGCTCCTCTTCGGTGGCTTTTTTGCAGCACTGGGTTATTTTTTTGGTGGCATTATTTTATGCCTTACAGTAGTGGGCATACCCTGGGGCCTGCAGTGTTTTAAAATGGCCGGGCTGGTATTGTGGCCTTTTGGTAAAGAAGTGGTAAGCAGCTCCGAAAATACGGGTTGCCTTTCCACCATACTCAATATCGTATGGTTATTGTGCGGCGGGTTGTATACGGCATTGGTGCATGTGATCTTTGGCCTGCTTTTAACCATTACCATTATCGGTATCCCCTTTGCCCGCCAGCATTTCAAGCTCATCGAAATTTCCATGATGCCTTTTGGAAAAAAAGTAAAATAATTTTTATTGCAATACCGGTAACATGATCGGTACAAGCCTGTCGGCCCATCGCCGGTATTCCAGCCCGGAAGGATGTAAACCATCAGCCGCAAGGAGGCTTTGGTTATTGCGGGCTTCCCTGGTAGAAGGCGTAATATCCAGGTAAGGGCATTTAAAAGAATCGGTTACATTTTTATTAATGGCGTTGTACCAGTCTATTTCCCTGCGGATGCGTACGGTGTCGTTGCCGGAAGCAAAAGGCGTAACGCTGTAATCGGGTATGGAAAGTACAAACACATTTTCTTTTTTCCCATTGGCCAGTTGTATGGCGGTAACAAGCAGGCTGGTAAACCGTTGGCGGTAGCCGCTGGTATCGTGTGTTTGGTATTGATCGTTTACGCCAATAAGCAGACTCACCACATTATAATTTCCCGGGTTTTTTGCCTGTATGGCATTGGCCAGGTTACTGGTTGTCCACCCGGTGGTTGCAATATAATCCGGTATGGCAATATTGATCCCGTTCAGTCTTAAACTGTTGGCGGTTTGTGTGGGAAAACGTTCTGCCGCTGTTACACCCTGGCCAATAGTATAGGAATCGCCAAGGGCCAGCCAGGTTTTTAACGGTCCGGGTGAAGCCGGTACGGTTCCGGCAGCGCCGCCGGGTTTTTCCCTGCTGCACGCCGTCATAATGATAAATAACATGATAGAAAATATCACTTTCATAAACCCATTAACGGATAAATGGGATAAATGGTTCAGTACAACGGGCTAAACACATGCTATATTGGTTTTTAAAATATGGATAACCCAACTTAATCCCTGAGCAGGTTTTAATAAATTCCATTATTTATTTTACAAGCTTTACTTACTTTCTCCACAACGGCTTTTTAGATGAAGGCATTTTAGCACTCTTGGATTTGCTGGAGAGTTGCAGTTTATTTCGTGGGTCTCCCTTAGCGGTAGCCTTGTTGTAAAAATGCCTGTCAAAGGTTCTTACCGGGTCTTCACTTTTTATTACCTGATCGATCAGCACCTGTAAGGGTATAATAGCCGGTTCGGGCATCACGGTATGTTGTGCCGTTACTACAGGAGGTAATACTTCTGCCAATGTTATTACCGGGGGTAATTTCAGTTCTTCGGTTTTCTTTATTGCTCCCGGTTTTTTTGTACTTATTTTTTTGGGTACAGTTTTAGGAATAGTTTTTTTTATGAAGACTGGTTTTTTAACAACAACTTTTTTCAGGGCCTGCTTTTTGGCCATTGGTTTTTTAATGGGGGCTTTTTTACTGATTGCTTTTTTTACGGCTGGTTTTTTGGTTGTCGCTTTTTTAAGGGCCGTTTTCTTTTTCACTACATTTTTTCTGGATGTACTCTTTTTGGCAGCCGGCTTTTTAAGTGGGGCATTTTTAATTGTTGCTTTCTTTAATTTTTTCTTCCCGGGGCGGGAGGGAGACTTTTTAGCAACCGTCTTTATTTTTGTTATTTTTTTAGCCGCCGCTTTATTTTTTTTTGCCATACTATTTTATTTAATACCTGGTATAAATACTGTTATTAGTAAATATAATAAAAAGGGGCGATTAATAAAACCCCAGTTTTATGGTTGTACTAAAAATATTATTGTACCGGTAAGGGCTTGCTTTTCCACAGGTAACACACATTGGGGCTGCATCATAATTAAATAACACAACCTTTACAATTTCTTTACGTTGTAGTGAGAGCTTGCCTGCCGGACATAACCCGCTGCTATTTTATGATTACCGGCAGGCTTACACCATTTAAAACCATATGCATGCTGCAAAGTAAAACAGTGCTTTCATTAACCATTGACCTGCTGGCCAACAATGCTTTTAATCATTTAAAGGATGAGGAGATATCTGAATTACACCATCTTATTTTAAAACTACAGGAACCGCTTACAACCATACAGCAACAACTGTTGCTTACTTTCTGGAATCACGCCTATACCGGTGATCTGCCTGCTCCGTTATTGTACCGCTGTAATACCTTGCGGCAGCAACTTGGCCTCAGTCCGATGGAAATGCTGGAAGTAGAGATGGAAATGGAAGTTTATTAGTTTCTTTATGGCCTGTACAAAAAGAGATTAGCTATGCAGTGAAGTCTTTATCTCTAAGAGTAGAACCTGCCCTGCCTACCGGACAGGCAGGCTACCGGCAGGCAAGTTGGGCCGTAATCCCTGCCCGTCCGGTCAGGCGGGGATTGCGGGGCTCCTCCTGAGCGAAGCCGAAGGGTTGTACAAGCAAAAAATAAAAATAAAATAATCATACTTATTGCCGCCGCATGAGTACGGTAAATAAAAAACCCACTTCATTACAAAGTGGGTTAAAATAATTTCTTTAAATATTCTACCAGGGATATTTATGCTCAGCAATTAATTTATCTGCAATTCTGCGGCGGGCATCTTTGCTGTTAAAGGGTTCGGTTTTTGTAAACCGTTTTAGGCCCAGCAACATCATGCGCTGCTCATCGCCACCGGCAAATGCATTGATGGCTTCTTTACCGGCTTTGTTTACTTTGTCTACCGCATCATTCAGGTAACAGCGCATCATATCGATCTGTACCTGCGATGATGCTTCACCCTGTTTATCCACCATCTTCATGATACGCAGTAAGGTGCTCTCTGCTTCAAAAGTTTCAATGGCCATGTCGGCAATGTTCATCAGTATTTCCTGCTCGTCATTCAGTTTCATCATCAGCTTTTGTACCGCAGCACCCGCCACCATTAAGATACACTTCTTCATATTTACAATGGTCTTGCGTTCTTTGGCAAAAGCACTGTCATCATCATTTCCAAATTCCGGAATGCTCATCAGCTCTTTACTAACGGCCATGGCTGGCCCCATCAGGTCAAGTTTACCTTTCATGGCTCTTTTAAGGATCATATCAACAGTTAGCAAACGGTTAATTTCGTTGGTGCCTTCATAAATACGGTTGATGCGGCTGTCGCGGTAGCCACGGCTTATTGGATACTCATCGCTGTATCCATTACCACCATGCACCTGCACGCCTTCATCCACCACAAAGTCAAGCACTTCGCTGCCATGTACTTTTAATATGGCACACTCTACTGCATATTCTTCGGCGGCACCCAGGAGGGCTTCGGCAAAAGTTTTGCCGGCAGCAGCCAGTTCCGTTTCTTTATCATCAACCCATTTGCTGGTACGGTACAAGGCACTTTCGCTTACAAAAATGCGGATGGCCATTTCGGCCAGTTTATATTTTATAGCACCAAAATTACATATGGCTGTTTTAAACTGCTCACGTGTTATTGCATAGGCGACTGTATTTGTTAAAGCCGATTTTGATGCACCGATCGCAGCTGCTGCCAGTTTTAACCTGCCGATGTTTAAAATATTAAAGGCAATGATATGGCCCTTGCCAGCCTCACCCAATAAATTTTCAACCGGTACTTTACAATCCTGGAAATACAACTGCACGGTGGATGAACCTTTGATCCCCATCTTATGTTCTTCGGGGCCCTGGGTAAATCCTTCCATGCCACGCTCTAGAATAAAAGTGCTGAATTTATCGCCGTCAATTTTTGCAAACACGGTATATACATCTGCAAAACCACCGTTGGTGATCCAGCATTTTTGTCCGTTGAGAATATAATTTTTTCCGTCTTCACTTAGTATGGCTGTTGTTTTTGCGCCCAGGGCATCACTTCCACTGTTGGGTTCAGTTAATCCGTAAGCACCTTTCCACTCACCGTTTGTAAGTTTAGGAATGTATTTTTTCTTTTGTGCTTCGGTACCAAAATATAAAATGGGCAAGGTTCCAATACCGGTATGGGCTGCAACAGCCACACTAAATGAATAGCCTCCGCCAAGGCCTTCATTAACCAGGGTAGATGTAATAAAATCTTTCCCCAGTCCGCCCAGATCTTCGGGAATGGAAGCTCCCAGCAGGCCCTGCTCACCGGCTTTAACCATCAGCGATGGCATCAGGCCAGGTTCCATTTTATCCATCCGGTCAACGATCGGTAACACTTCGGTACTTAAAAACTGGAGGCACATTTCCTTCACCATCAGTTGTTCTTCATTGAAGTCTTCAGGTGTATAGGTTTCAAATGCATTGCTTTCTTTAATTAACCATTCGCCGCCTTTGAGCGTTACTGAAGAAGATGTTGTAGTATTCATAAAAATAATTTTAAAGATTGATAGAGGATACAAGATTCGGGATGCAGGTTTTAGAGTTTTAAATTAATGTACTCTATCCTGAATCCGGGATCCGGGATCTATGATTTCAAATTATCATACACATTCTGCAAAACCTCTTTGGCTATTTCAACCTGCCCGTTTGTTACCCCATTCAATGCTTCATTTAGCGTTTGGTTGGCAATGCCCATGGTTTGTTCCTGTAATTCCTGCGCTTCTTTGGTGAGGTAGATCATGTTGATCCTGCGGTCGTCTTTGGATGGAACACGATTCACCAGTTTCAGTTTTTCGAGGTTATCAACCAGCCGGGTTATGCTGGGCTTGTCGCGAAAGGTAGCATCGCAAAGTTGTTGCTGGCTTAATCCATCTACTTTCCACAGGTGATATAATACACTCCATTGTTCAATAGTTATATCTACATTGTTTTGTTTAAAATTTTTCTGCAACCTGCGGGCAATAGCTGTGCTGGCTTTACCCGTTATAAAGCTATAGAGCTCTCCTTTCTTAAATTGGTTGTTTGGCATATAGTTGTTTATGCAACTAAACAAAGATAATCATTCATTTGAATTTTAAAAATTATTTTTTGGGGTCGTCATAGCCGGAAGATTTTATGGCAAACCAACAGGCAGCAGCTTAAAACGTTAAATCATTTCTATATTTGATACTTAATATTACCTGATGAACGGTTCCGTATTGCTATACCTTCTTATTGCCCTGCTTTTTATTTGGTTCATTGCTTTTCTTACTTATTATCTAAAGAAAATAAAGCTTAAAAAACTTTTACAAAAATTCAGGTCCGGCTGGGGTAAACAAAAAACCGAATATAGAAATTATGATTTGATAGAAACCTTTTCTCAGTTAACAACAAAAATTCCTTTTCATCAGTTAACCGGACAAACTATAAAAGATATTGATATTCATGACATATTTACTTATATCGACAGAACGAACAGCAAACCCGGGCAACAGTACCTGTATAACAAATTAATTAAGCCTTCAGATAATATTACCGAACTGGAAACTTTTAATAAGCAGGTTGATTTTTTTACAAATAATATTAAGGATAGAGAAGAAGCCGGGATCTTATTAGCCCATCTTAGTCATGCAGATGCTTATTATATCACTACACTTTTAAAAGACAAACTTTTAGTAAAGCCTGAATGGGCAAATTTGCTGGTCGTTAATACCCTTGCTGTTATTACCATGCTGTTATTCTCTGTTAAATTTCCGGTACTGTTAATTTGGTTAATCCCTGTATTTGGTATCAATATCTTTTTCCATTACTGGAATAAAGGCAATGTCAATAAATTCATGAAATCATTTCCGCAGTTAATTAAACTTTTAAAAGTTAGCAGATCATTTATAAAAAAAGATTTGCCTTTTGATAATACCGGTATTCAAAAAAATATAGAAAATTTAAAAGGGTTTAAAAGAAAATTTAAGTTATTAAGCTTTGCAGATGCAGGAGATAATGAAATAGCACAGTTTTTTTTATTGCTTTTAGAGTTAACCAAAGCTTTTTTCCTGGCAGAGATCCATTCCTTTTTCAGCACATTAAAAGAACTGGAAACTAAAAAAGCTGACATTAATGCCTTATTAAATTATATAGGAAACATTGATGCTGCCCTTTCAACAGCATCACTACGTGCCGGTTTAACCACTTATACCACACCGGTAATTACAGCACATAAAAAGGAATTAACAGCCAGGAACCTTTATCATCCGTTAATTGAAACCTGTGTTGCCAATTCAATAACCATAAAACAGAAAAGTATATTAATTACCGGTTCAAACATGTCGGGTAAATCTACTTTTATAAGAGCTGTTGCCATTAACGCTGTTTTAGCACAAACAATCTATACCTGTTTTGCAGCTGAGTTCACTACACCTGTCTTAAAACTGTTTTCATCCATAAGAATAACCGATAATGTACAGGAAGGTAAAAGCTATTATTTTGAAGAGGTTAACACCATCGGTGGATTAATTAAAGCTTCGGAAAAGCCATTTCAAAATTTATTTATTATTGATGAGGTTTTTAAAGGCACCAATACCATTGAAAGGGTGGCCGCAGCAAAAGCTGTTTTAACTTTTCTCAATAAAAATGAAAATATTGTTTTGGTAAGCTCACACGATATTGAACTGGTTGATCTTTTACATAGCGAATTTGAGCTTTATCATTTTGTTGAGAGTATTGAAAATGACAACCTTGTTTTTGATCATCACTTAAAACACGGAGCTTTAACATCACGAAACGCCATTAAGATCCTTTCCCTGTCAAATTATCCTGCAGAAATAACAGAAGAAGCAAACCGTATTGCAAATAAGAATTAATTTGTGCTTTATGCAAGTGGTATTTTATATTTTCAGTTTTTTATTTCTGTTTTATATTTTACTCATCCTGTACTATTGGAAAAGCTGGGTATCTATTTCAGATTTCAGTACCGCTAACTATCGGGATACCATTTCAGATTTTAAACCCGCTGTTAAAATTTCAGTTATCATTGCGGCCCGAAACGAAGAGGAAAATATGGCTGCCTGTCTTAATTCAATGGTCAGCCAGTCTTATCCAAAACATTTATTTGAAGTATTGGTGGTTGATGATCATTCCACAGATAATACAGCTGCTATCATAAAAAACTATGAAGCACAACAGGTAAAACTTATTTCATTAAAAGAGTTTATTACCGGTGTTGAAATAAACTCTTACAAAAAAAAGGCGATTGAAATAGCCATTCGGCATTCAACCGGAGAACTGATCGTTACTACAGATGCAGATTGCATGCTGCCCGAAAACTGGCTACAAACCATTGCTGAATTTTATGAACAATTTAACCCGGCATTTATTGCTGCTCCGGTTGCCATAAACTGCAGCAATACGTTCATCGAGTTTTTCCAGGCACTCGATTTTATGATGCTGCAGGGTATTACCGGTGCCTCGGTACATAAAAAGGTACACAGCATGTGCAATGGCGCCAACCTCGCTTATACTAAAAAAGCATTTGAAGAAGTGGGTGGTTTTTCCGGCATTGACAGTATTGCGAGTGGTGATGATATGCTGCTGATGCATAAAATATATAAACGTTACCCTGATAAAGTGATGTTTCTAAAATCAAAGGAAGTGATTGTACAAACGGTGCCTGTAAATTCCATCGGGGAATTTTTTAATCAACGTATCCGTTGGGCCAGCAAGGCAGATAAGTATGATGACAAAAGGATCTTTGCCGTGTTGTTGCTGGTGTATTTGGTAAATCTGTTGTTGTTAGTACTTCCCGTAATTGCTTTATTTAATAATGTTCAATATACAATGTTCAATGTTCAATGTTCAATGTTTTGCTTATGGATATGTTTACTCCTTTTAAAAACCATTGCTGAATTGATCTTCCTCTATCCGGTTGCAAAATTTTTTGGAAAGCAATTAATGCTTTGGTTGTTTCCGCTCATGCAGCCTTTTCATATTATATACACCGTTATTGCCGGCTGGCTGGGTAAGTTTGGCAGTTACAACTGGAAAGAAAGAAAGGTGAAATAAAATTTTGAAATGTGCGATAACAAAAGTTTATATGTATCGGAATGTTTATTAGCGAACCTGCCTGACGGCAGACGGGTTCCATGTAGCAAAAAATAATAATTATAAACTATGAAATTGTAAATTACAGCATGCCCCAAACCGAATTTTCTTTTAAAGCCGAAATGTGGAGGCGACTCAAAAAAAACCGGAGCGCTTTATTTGGACTGATCATCATTATACTGTCTGCTTTGGTTTCTGTTTTTGGTTATGTTATTGCCCCGGATAATTCTTTCAATGCTGATCTGCAAACAGTGGAGATACAGGCTAAGAAGCCGGGATACAGTCAGCAATTCTTAAAAATACCTGACCATAATATTCAGGAGGGCAACTGGCTTGATCACCTGATCAGCGGCAGAAAAAATAATTTTCAATTGGTTCCCATAAAAGGGTATAACATAAAAGGGGACAGTCTTTTAGTAAATAAATTTATTGATGATGATACAACCGTTGTTCAATATTATTCCATCAATCAGTTAACCGATAACAATTCACAGGCTATTCAAAAAATTATCATCACCAAAAAATACTGGTTGGGCACCGATAAATTTGGCAGGGATATTTTAAGCCGTTTAATAATCGGCACTAGGGTTAGTCTTGCCGTTGGATTGATTGCGGTACTGATCTCATTAACGCTTGGCATTATTTTAGGTGCATTGGCCGGTTACTATCGTGGCAGGGTTGATGAAGTAATTATGTGGCTGGTTAATGTTACCTGGAGCATCCCTACTTTACTTTTGGTTTTTGCCATTACCATGGCCATGGGAAAAGGATTCTGGCAAATATTTATTGCTGTTGGCCTGACCATGTGGGTGAGTGTGGCCCGTTTAATACGTGGCCAGGTGATGGCCATTAAAGAAATGGAATATATACAGGCTGCCCGTGCTTTGGGTTTAAAAAACAGCCGCATTATTCTCCGGCATATTTTACCAAACATACTCGGCCCGGTGATGGTTATTGCAGCATCTAATTTTGCAACGGCGATTATTGTTGAAGCGGGTTTAAGTTTTTTGGGCATCGGTATTCAGCCACCACAACCCAGCTGGGGTTTAATGATAAAGGAGAATTATAATTTCATCATCACACACAATCCCATGCTGGCATTATTGCCGGGCTTTGCCATTATGTTACTGGTACTGGCATTTAATTTATTGGGTAATGGATTGAGGGATGCAGTAGATGTGAGATCATAAACAGGATATTAAAATATGGGCAGGATTTCCTTTTATTTTATTTTTCCGTTGAGATCCACTTCCAATAAAAAAGGATCAATGGCCATGTGATTCATCAGCATGGCAATTTGTTTTCTTTTTACAGGCGCATCATTTCCCGGGTACGCATCAGAAATAAAATTTTTCCAAACAGCAACCTGTTCATTAGCAATTATGGATGGCCATTTGTGCGGTATATTTTTTTTGATCCTGATGGCATGTAATAAGGTAACCAGCATATCCCAGGCTTCTTTTACCTGAACGGGGCGACCGATGATCGTATCTGTTACAGGTAAACAGGGAAAGAATTGATTTATCGATTCCACAAACAGGTAATAGGCTACGGTACTATCCGGAAAGAAAAAAGTTTTATTGGCCCATCCTTCACTTTTGGCAAACCCTTTTAAAATTCCGGTAGCGCCTGATCTTTGTATCGCTTCCCAGTAAGCATCACCAGGACTTACATCTACATACGGCATCAGGTAACATTTTGCATGTAATAAAAGCTGCTGTATATCCCTTGTATTTGCATTACGTGGTTGAATATTTTTTTGTACACAATAAGCCGCCAACACCCCTGCAGCCTGCCCGGTTAACAATACAACCGGCTGTAACCTTGTAGTACCATTTACAATATTGCTTACGCTGATATTTTTTTCAGCAGCAATAAGGCCATCAGTTTTTTCGGGAACTAAACAACCCAACGGGATATTATATGAATTAACAGGTGTGAATTTTATTACCGGTGCTGCTTCATTTTTATGGTGATGATGATCAACCGGGTAATCACCAACCGAAATGCCGGTGCGGTACAGTGCTGCTGGCTGTTCAAAAGGTTTTACCAAATAATTATTGTTTAAACGAACCACTCCTTTTATTCTCCTGCTCTCCCGGTTATAGGGTATCATTGCCAGTTTATCTTCCGTTGGAAATTCATCATCGGCAAGCCCGAGGTTTTTATACCCTAATTCTTTTTGAATGTAATAAATGAATTGTATCGTATGGTTTCGTGCAGCAACGTATTCCTTAACTCTATCCTCCGGTTTGTATTCAATTACATTCAGGTAATAGTCATTGCCGTCAGCTGGCCAGTTGATCATGTATTTATTGTTCCTGATCTTTCCATAGTTGAGCATTTTTTGTGCCGTCCAGGGCGAAGCAACAGAATCATTGTTGAATGTTGATGTACAGCTTTTAAAAAATTTTGTAGAATCATACCCTTCCGGCCGTGGAATGGTTTTATCAGCCCCTTTTCCATAATCCTTTAAAATAGCCGCCCAGGTAAGATCCTGTATGATATTATTTTTTCCGGGCGCAATTGATTCTTTTGAATAAACAGCATCATCCATTCCCACATCATACTCAGAACCGCTCATCGCAATAGCATCCCCCTGCTCTGTGGCATCAATGCAAATTTTACTTTTTATAGTAATTATTTTTTTTCCGGCATTTAAAAATACAGCACCGGTGATCTTATTTTTTTCTTTTAATACCCGTAGCAACTGTAAACCATATAACACCGATAAATATTTTTTTTCCGCAGCACACATTGTTTTAAAAATGCTATCGCCTACATGCGGTTCAAAAAGGGTATTGCTTACCCAGCCGGTTCCTAAATTTTTTGTACGGTAATGTTTGTATAGATGCTGCCTGAATTCTTCCCATAATCCACTGGCCAAAAGATGGTTGCCATCTGTTGCACTAACGCCAGCTGCAGTCAGCATTCCGCCAAGCCAGGTTGTTGGTTCGGCAATAATGGTTTTTACTTTTTGCCTGGCGCTTTGTATTCCTGCGGCAGTACCGCCTGCTCCACCACCAATTACAAGTACCTCTGTAAAAAAGGTTTGGGCCGTAACCGGCTGAATAAAAAAATAATAGAAAATGATCTGAATATAAAATAACCGGATCTGCATATTTGTAAATTAAGATTCAGTTGCCACCTGTACATTTCTGCTGAAACCTTCTTCTAAAGAAATAAAAGTTTCTGTCCGGTCTATGCCTTTTATTTTTTGCAGTTCGTCATGTAAAACAAAACGCAGCTGATTAATATCTTTACAAACTATTTCAATAAACATACTGTAGTTACCGGTAATATAATTCAGCCGCACGATCTCGCGTATATTCATCAGTTCTTTAGCAACGGCATCATACATAGAACTTTTTTCGAGGTAAATACCCACAAAAGCAGTAATATCATAACCCAGCTGTTTTATATCAACATCCATTTTAGTCCCTTTAACTATGCCAAATTCCTGAAGCTTTTTGATGCGAACATGAATGGTACCACCGCTCACAAACAGTTTTTTCCCCAGTTCGGCATAAGATATCTCTGAGGTTTCCATCATTTCATGAATGATCTGCAGATCGAGTTTGTCAAGATTTAATTTGGTTGCCATAATACAATATGTTTTTAAAAAAAATTTAAACTATTATACAAATATTTGAATTATTTCTATACTTTCCAAATATTTAATAAAATATATTAATTATATTGGCGATTTGCCTTAGTTTTGTTTTATCAATTCCGGTAGAGATCGGGAACAAATTGTGGGGTGATGAAATTTTTGGCAGACATGCCCCCTTGTCTCGGGGGTGAGGATAACAGGATAAACGTAGCATAGAGCCGTCTCAGTAGCAATACTGATTCGACCGGGGTCGACCACCGAACTTTGTACTACAGCTAACTGCCTCGTGAAGGTTCGATCCCTTCCCCTACAGCTTATTTAAATAGCCTGTTCAGTTTTGGACGGGCTTTTTTATTAAGAACAATATCGAACCTGCCTTTGCCGGCAGGCAGGCAAGGAACAAGGAATACTGAACAAGGAACGGAAGCACACTTCGATATTTAAAATTCCTTGTTCATTATTTATTGCATTGCATAAGAATGAACCGGTAGTTATTGCTAACTGTCCGCCGCGGCGGATTCGATCCCTTCCCCTACAGCTTATTTAAATAGCCTGTTCAGTTTTGGAGGGCACTGAAAAAGCCATTTAAGACTTATTAACAAAGGGGAGTAAAAAGACGAAAGTTTTTTACTCCCCTTTTGTATTTTGTATCAGATTCAAAAACTTAATGTAGATGCTGATACAACAAGTAAAATTTCAATTGAG